>NZ_AQOD01000020.1 GCF_000513715.1 Salinivibrio socompensis S35 | reverse complement strand
TGCGGTGGTAGCTCAAGGTTATCGCGGATATGCACCGGCGGGATCAAAAAGCCAAAATCTTGCGAGAGTTTTTTACGCACCCCTTTGACACGATCTAACAACTCGCCGCCTTGGTCTCGGTCAACCATGGCGATGAGGCGATAGCCCACTTCAAGGCCAATAACGTCAACCGGTTGCACATCATCCCAGGACAGTTCTTTTGGTGCAGGAGGCGCGGCGTCAGGGACATCAGAGGTTCTGGTGCTTGTTGTGCCTTGTGGTACTGCTGGTATTTCCAGTACGCCAAACCACCGCAAACCAATGCTAAAAATAGAAAAGGCAGGTGTGGCATGCCAGGTACCACGCCCATGATCGTCAGGATACCGGTGGCAATCATGAGGGCGCGCGGATTATCAAACAGCTGGAATACCACCTGCTGACCCATGTCCTCATCAGTATTTTGACGCGTCACCATAATGGCGGCGCCAATGGATAATAATAACGAAGGGATTTGAGCCACAAGGCCGTCACCAATGGTGAGCAAGGTATACACCTCGAGAGCCTCAGAAAAACCTAAGTCATGTTGACCCATACCAATCGACAGTCCACCGACAATGTTGATAAACAGGATCAATATACCGGCGATGGCATCGCCTTTAACAAATTTTGACGCACCGTCCATCGAGCCATAGAAGTCGGCCTCTTGGGTCACTTCTTGTCGTCGAGCGAGCGCTTGCTCTTGATCAATCAGTCCTGCGTTTAAGTCAGCATCAATGGCCATTTGCTTACCTGGGAGCGCATCCAAGGTAAAACGGGCCGTCACTTCGGAAATCCGGCCGGCACCTTTGGTCACAACCATAAAGTTGATGATCATTAGGATAAGGAAGACGACCAAACCCACGGCGTAGTTGCCACCAATGACAACAGAGCCAAATGCCCCGATCACCTGACCGGCGGCATCGGGTCCCTCGTGACCGTAGAGCAAAACCACTCGAGTCGAAGCAACGTTAAGCGCCAACCTCATCAATGTTGCAATTAACAACACCGCAGGAAAGGCAGCAAATTCGAGAGGGCGCCGGGTATAAATGGTCACGAGCAACACAATCAACGACAAGGCAATGTTGAATGAAAACATTAAGTCGAGCAGCATCGGCGGTACAGGCAGTACCACCATGCTAAGGTGGCCAATACCAGGACTGGTGCGCCGATCGCCGGCATCGCACCTAGACGGTGGTAAGGCACCTTGTCAGAAAATGGCAATCGCCACTTGGCTTTTAACATGTCAGGCGTTCAAGTCCATGATGGGTGAACGTGGGCCACTTGCCACGCGAAAATATAACGAGAGTGCAAAGCAAGCAATTTTTACGCCAGAAAAGGCGGACAATGTGTCAGCTTTTTGTCGCCATGATTAATCATGTTTCAGATCCATTGGAATAGGTAAGTAAGCATCGTCGGGGCGCGTGGGTCGTCGGCCTCGGCCTTTTTTGTATTGCTTGAGCTGGAAGACATATGCCAACACCTGAGCCACCGCCGTAAACAAACCATCTGGGATCTGTTGCTCTAGCTCAGTACTAAAATACAGCGCCCGTGCCAGCGGCGGCGCAGGTACAATGGCAACATCATATTCTGCTGCAATTTCACGAATTTTCAATGCGGTAAAATCAGAGCCTTTGGCTATCACAACGGGCGCGCTATCCATGTCACTGTTATAGCGCAGTGCCACCGAGTAATGCTCCGGGTTAGTCACCACCACATCGGCCTGCGGTACATCGGCCATCATACGACGTTGCGCCATTTCTCGTTGTAGCATGCGGATTCGCCCTTTCACTTCTGGGCTACCTTCGGTCTCTTTGTGCTCGTCTTTGACCTCTTGTTTGGTCATTTTCAACTGCTCATTGTGTTGCCAAATTTGGAATGGTACGTCAATCACGACCACGACCAAGAGAGAACAACAAACCAGCAACACAAAATCCAATAATATGCCCAAAGCGTGATAAAGGTTACTGGGAAAGGTGTCAATTGTTAGTTCGAAAAACTCTTCTAGATTGATATACACCAAATAGGCCGCAACCCCAGCGACCAGTAACACCTTTAGAATTGATTTTAGAAGTTCGACCAGCCCTTGGGTGCCAAACATGCGCTTGAAACCAGAAATCGGGCTCATTTTCGATAATTTGGGCCGCGCCGCCTCCCAAGAAAAGCTAACGCCCCCTAAGCCCGCTGCGCCAAATAGGCCAGAGATGAACAAAACCACTAAAATCAAGCTAAGGGGCAGAATAAGATGCAACAGCTCACCAACCACCACCAGCATCAGCTCTGAGCTATCGAAAACTTCAGCACGCGAAAGTGAAAACAAGCGCGTCATTAGCGCCATTAACGCTTCGCCCAATGCTTGCCCAAACCACATTAAACTCACCGCCCCTACCACGAGCACAGCCACTGAAGCCAGTTCTCTTGAGCGCGGTACTTTGGCCCTTTTCCCTCGCCTGCTCCTGCCTTCGGGGCGTGGCGTCTTCTGTTCTTTCCTGACCGTCATTCTCTGCCATTAATTAAACTCGCAATTCAGTCGGATAAGGTCGCAAATTTGATTAAGGCCCGTTTGCCAGTGGTTGTTGTAGTGCGTCAACATACCAGCCAATAGGTACCAACTGATCAACAGCCCCATTAACAATGCAAAGGCGAAGCCAAGAGAGAAAATATTAAGTTGGGGGCGGCTCGGGTCATCACACCAAAGGATAAATTGACTACCAGCAAAGCGATCACGCCGGCAAGCGACATACTCAGTGCCACTTGGAACATGATCCCAAACCATTGCGCGAGGCTACGATAATCCGCGGCACCGATCATCTCACCAATAGGTAGCGTCTCAAAGCTCATCACCACTAAATTAAGCATCTTCAAATGACCATCAGTCGCCAGAAATAACATAACGGCCAAAAAGAGATAAAACTGGCCCAACAATGGCGTGTTTTGACCATTGGCTGGATCCACCATTGACGCAAAACCCAAACTCGATTGCATCCCTAGAATCTGCCCGAGCACCACGAAGGTTTGAGTGATAAATTGTGTCACTAACCCCATTGCCACGCCAATCACCACTTGCTGCGCGAGCACCATAAACCCGGCAAATGACACTAACTCAATGTTCTCTGGTACCGCGGGGAGCGCAGGCATGACCGCAAAAGTAATCGCAAGAGAAAGGTATAAACGGATACGGGTAGGCACGAAGCGAGCGCCAAAAAACGTCATCGCCATCATCATGGATGAGATGCGTGTAAACGGCCAAAAGTAATTAGCCATCCAAGATAAAATCACCGAGGCAGGATATTCCATACGCCTTTCCGTCAGTAAAGAATGGTTGGGATGTGATCAATCAAACGATAGAAATATTCCATCAACATGCGTGTCATCCAATGACCAAAAAACATCAAGGCAATAAACGTCGCAATTAAACGGGGAAGAAAGCTCAATGTCTGCTCGTTGATCGAGGTTGCCGCTTGGAATACGGCGACAATCAAACCGACTAACAAACCCGGCACGACAATCGCAGACACTAACAGTAGTACCAGGTAAAGCGCATCCTGGAACAGTTCAACAAACGCTTCCGGGGCCATCGCTGCCTCCTTTAGCCAAAACTGGCGGCGAGGGTAGAAAGGATTAAATTCCACCCATCAACCAACACGAAGAGCATTAATTTAAACGGTAATGACACTATCATGGGAGATAACATCATCATACCCATCGCCATCAATACTGATGCGACCACCAAGTCAATCACCAAAAACGGTAAGAACAACATGAATCCAATTTGGAACGCGGTTTTCAGTTCTGACGTCACAAAGGCGGGGATCAGTACCGTCATTGGCACCTGTTCTGGCGCATCAACTTGCGCCCCCGACATATTGACGAAGGTTTCCAAATCTTTGACACGGGTTTGCCTGAGCATAAACTCTCGCAGTGGCACTTGCACTCGCGAGAAGGCCTCACGCGCTGTCACCTGCTCATTGATATAGGCTGAACCGCCTCGGTGTTCATTCGGTCGATCACCGGCGACATAATAAATAAGGTCAAAAACAGAGAAATACCGATGATCACTTGGTTGGACGGTGTTTGTTGTAGCCCCATCGCTTGACGCAGAATGGACATGACCACCACGATCCGCGTAAACGACGTCATTAAAATGACGACCGCAGGCAAAAAACCAAGCGCGGTCATCAACGCCAAAATTTGCAACGTCACCGAGTAGTCTTCACTGCCATCGGGATTCACTTGCATGGTCACCGCCGGATCCCGCCTCCAGTGTTACGTCGGGTTTCCAGGCGAACCGCTTCACCGCTATCATTGAACGATTCGGTTGTAATGCTTTCTTGCGCGGGCGTCGCTTCTTGTTCGGCAACAGCAAACGGGGTAAATAAGGTAGCTGCAACCCAAACCCAAGCGGCCAGTAACGTTCGTATCGTCATTTTCGATTCAGTAATTGGCTAAGCTGATGGGCAAAGCGAGAGTGAGAGTCAGGCGAAGTCGATGTCGTGGGCACCGGATTGTCTAACGCTTTAAAAGCTGGATCTGTGCAGCCGTTACGCCGATGACGAGTTGCTCTCCGTGTACATCTACGACCATTATCCGCTCTTTTTGGCCAATGGCTAATTGACTGACAATTTTGATCCCATTGCTTTGCTGCGCCAAGCCGGGGAGTTTGAGTCGGCGTAATAGCCACGCTAACCCAACGATCAATGCCAACACCAGCGCGAGTGACAACAGCATTGTCACTATACTTACGTCTGGTGCCGCCGCCCAAGCAGGCATCGGTACCAACAATGTTATCCAAACGCGTCGCTTCACTATCATCTTATCGTAGCTTCTTAATTCGCTCAGTTTGGCTGATGACGTCGGTAAGACGAATACCGAATTTATCGTTGACCACCACCACTTCACCGTGAGCAATCAAGGTGCCGTTAACCAAGACATCGAGTGACTCACCCGCGAGGCGGTCGAGCTCAACCACCGATCCTTGGTTAAGCTGCAGAAGGTTACGAATATTAATCTGCGTATGCCCCACTTCCATCGAAATGGTCACCGGAATATCGAGAATCGCATCGAGCTTACGTTGCTCGTCTGCGCCGAGTTGCTTTTCACTGTCGTCAGTGAGCTCATCCAATGGTGCCGCTTGTACATCGTCTGATCCTTCCGAATCAGACTGTTCAGCTAGAGCTGCAGCCCAATCATCATCTACATCATTTTGATCCATGCCGTCTTACCCTTGTTTACTGGTCGTGTTCACTGAGTCCTACCTTGTTTATCATCAATCGGTAAATCTTCCTCGAGATCATCGAGTAGCTCAGGTTTATCCTGCAAGAGCGAAATGTCGGACTTCGCCATATCAGGTCGTTTTAGTTTCTCTACAATTTTTAGTGCGAGTTTATCGTTAGACTGGCCCATTTTTGCTCGGTAGGTCGGTAAATCTTCCACAAAAACCGTACACGCATCTGGCATATTAACGGGGATCACATCCCCTTTTTGTAACTCCATCAAATCGCGCAACGATAAGGTCACATCTAATAATTTTGCACTGAGTTCGACATTGACGTCTAAGATTTCATCACGTAGCGCTTTACTCCAGCGTACGTCGGTGTCCATTTTGTCACTTTGTACCCCAGCGTCGAGTAGCTCACGAATCGGCTCCAGCATGGAATAAGGCATGACCATATGAATGTCACCGCCGCCGCCATCGAGTTCAATGTGGAATGAACTGACCACAATGACTTCAGACGGACTGACAATGTTTGCCATCGCTGGGTTAACTTCCGAATCGAGGTACTCAAAGGCCACTTCCATCACCGGGGACCACGCGTCTTTATAATCCTCGAACATCAGCTTAAGTAGCATCTGAATAACGCGTCGTTCCGTTGGAGTAAATTCCCGCCCTTCAATTCGAGCATGAAATCGACCATCGCCACCAAAGAAGTTCTCAACCAAGATAAAGACCAGTCGGGCCTCCATCGTGATGAGACTGGTCCCTTTAAGTGGACGAAAACGTACCATGTTTAAACTCGTCGGGACGTAAAGGGTGTTTTGGTACTCACCAAACTTCATCATCTGCACGCCGTTTATCGAGACTTCGGCGGTTTTACGCAGCATATTGAACAAGCTGATACGCATATGACGGGCGAAACGTTCATTGATAAGCTCGAGCGTCGGCATGCGCCCACGCACAATCCTATCTTGCGACGAGAAGTCGAAGGAGACCGTACCATCTTCCCCAACCTCGGGCTCATTATCATCGTCATCGACGTCGTCGACGCCATGAAGGAGCGCGTCAATTTCGTCTTGGCTGAGTAAGTCAGTCACGTCATCACCTATTGCATCACAAACCCAGTGAAGAGAACCCGCTCCACCACGGGCTCACCCGTTACTTTAATTAAGGCCGCGCGCACATTCTCGGCGGATTGGCGTCGGACTTCTAGCTGACCTTGAGGGGTCCGTAATTGCTCAACCGTGGCAGCGCCAAACGTATTCAGCAATGCGTGTTCCACCAACGGCAAATTTTCTTTTGCCAGTGCTTCCCTTTCACTGCCACGCACTAACAATTGTGCGTTCACTTGGACTAGCCGTTGTTGTTCGTCACCGGTTACGTTAAAGACAAACGGCTTAGGTAAGGTGACATAAATAGCCGGGAGGGTGTTAGTTTCTTCCTCCAAGACAATATCGTCTTGGCTATTATCACCACCAGAGAAAAAGAAAAAAGCGCCACCGCCGACTGCGGCCAATAACACTACAGCGGCAATGATGATAATGATAAGCTTTTTCTTACTTCCGCCTTGTTCTGGGGTTGCATTGTCATCTGCCATGGCTATTCATGCTCCTCACTATGGGTGCGTTTTTATTAAGCATAAGTTTGACCAAGTATAGTTTTGGTCAAGCATAGTAATCGACGGCACGATCACTGTGTGAGACGTTTAACGAGTGACCGGCTAACATCGCTTCATCATTGTCTTGACCGGCGTTTAGTCCGAGTGACGGGCCGCCTGACGTCCCTGCCCCCGTATCATTTTGTTGTCCTGATCCCATTTGCTGCGCGCCACTACCTTGCTGCTGAACGGAGCCTTGAGCCAACTGTAAACCTTGTTGTTGCAGCATATCACGAAGTCGCGGCATGGCTTGTTCAACCGCCTCTCGCGCTTGCTGGTTCGCAACCGTAATGTGGACCGTGGCTTGGTCGTTATTCATCCCCAGCTTAATTTGCATACGTCCCAACTCAGGCGGATCAAGACGAATATCTACCTGCTTGAGGTTTTTTGACAGCATAATATTAATTCGCTCCGTCAACGCAGCGCCAGCTTCTGTGTGCGTTTGACCCAAAGGCAAAGGTGCCTGCGCACTTTGAGCCGCTTGAATATCTTGTCGTGCTGTAGCGGCTTGGGCCGACGACAGGCCTAAGCCACTGGCTAATTGTTGCGCTAAGTTCTCAGGACGTGTGGCTCCCTCTGCAGCGCTAGAGGCACTACCGCTTGTCAACACGGTGTCTGCTTGGCCTGCTTGGCCTGCTTGCTCTGCCATCGCTTTCAATGCGGCTTTGCTGAGGTCATCCGACTGGTCCCTTTGCCCCGCAAATAACGATACTGGATTGGCATTAGGGGGCGCCGTTGATTTCGCATCATGGCGCAATTTATCGCTCAGCTCGCTACCTTTTAACAGTGCCGCGCCTTCTTTTGTGACGCTCTCTTTGGTAACGCTCTCCTTGGCGACGCCCTCTTTCGCAAGCATTTCTTTGTCTTTGCTCAGAGCAGCCAGATCCTCCGTATTTTGTTGCGCCTTCGCGGTTGCCCATTTTATCGTATTTCCTTCACCTTCTAGGGCCTTACTTTTGTTCGGTGCATCACTCTCGGTGTCGAGTGATTGCGCGGCCCTGACCTGACTTGCGAGCGCAGCCAGTTGATCCGGCGATAGCTGTTCTAATACTTTTTCGGGTGACACATCATCCGGCAGATTTTTGGCTAACTCTGTCAATAAAACTTGCCTATCGACCCAAGCTTCCGTGTTATCGCCATCTGTCGCCACACTTTGATCCTCGTCCGATTGCATCATGGTTAGCGCATCGGTCGGTAACGGATCGGTATCAGCAGGCAAGGATTTGCCATTAAGCATGTCAGCGGCTTGATTGAGGCGTGTCAGCAGTGCTTGGCTTTCTTCCATGGCCGTCATATCAGCAATTTCCGCCATTTCCGCTTCGCTAAACATACCATCAACAAGCATTGCCTCGGCATCAATCGCCTGACCATCAATCAGTAAGGTCTTGCCATCTTGGGTCAGTTTAATCGGTATGTCGCCTTGTTCCCCTTTACCATCAATGGATTGGCGTAAAGCCGCTAAAAAGCCGGTATTTGTTTCACCTTTGACCTCTCCTGTCGCACCGTCACTGACAGCAGGAGTGGTTTTGGGTGAGAGGTTGGAAAGCGTCAGCGTAGACTGCGTCATAAGTTTCTCATCATTACCTTATGGTTATCTTTTAAACCGAGCCTCGAGGTGCTGGCATGTCGGTAATGAGAAAGCAATTATCGCGCCATTTTATTCCTAGGAAAAGGGGGAAGGGCGACGACGTGCAATAATGGCTGCCATTTCATCCATTTGGCGTTGCTCTTGATAATGAGCACGCTCTGCTTCTTCTCGCTCTCGCTTTTCGATTAACCACTCCAGAGACTGCCGGTGTTGGCGTGTTTGTTGCCAGGTTTGCCGACACTGGTCTAAATGGTCTTTAAACTGATGCTCGGCACCTCGTTGCTTTGCCAGGGTTTCATCAAGTTGGACGATAAATTTATTGAGGTGGCCGAAGGCACTGGCAGACAGTCCTGACTGGCCTCGGTCGGACATTTGCCGGCAATACTCGAGACGATACTGCTCAATTTGCTCGAGCTGGCGGTAGTAGTTATCTAAGCCTTGCTGGGCTTCACTGACGCTAAGTTGCGCCTGCTTTTCATCCTCTTGTGCCTTTTCTAACAACAAGTGCAGTGCATGGTCAGCCATAAATTATCCTTGCAAGGTTGAACGCAACATATTGACGCACATATCAAAAGGGACAACCTCTTTCATCCCTTGTTGCAAATAATTATCCAATTTTGGCTTTAAGTGAAAGGCTTGGTCAACGGCCGCATCGCTGCCAGGTTTGTAAGCGCCAATCGAGACCAAATCTTGGTTTTTACGGCAAACGGACAACACTTGCCGCACGGCCTTGGACATTAGGATTTGCTCGTCGTTGGTAATATTCGGCATCACGCGGCTGACCGATCGTTCGACGTCAATCGCAGGATAATGCCCGCCATCAGCCAATTCACGAGAGAGCACAATGTGGCCGTCAAGGATGGCGCGCGCCGCGTCGGCAATCGGATCTTGCAAGTCGTCACCTTCGGTTAATACGGTGAAAAATGCCGTGATTGATCCCTGCCCTGCGGCGCCATTTCCTGCGCGCTCTACCAAGGAGGGTAACCGCGCAAATACCGAGGGTGGATACCCTTTCGTTGCAGGGGGCTCGCCAACGGACAATGCGATCTCACGTTGTGCTTGGGCAAAACGCGTTAAAGAGTCCATCAGTAAAAGAACATCCAACCCCAGATCGCGGAAATACTCGGCGATCGTGAGTGCCGTTTGACAGCCTTTTAAGCGCACTAACGGCGATGAATCTGCAGGCGCGGCGATGACGACGGCACGAGCCCGGCCTTCTTCCCCGAGGATATCATCGATAAACTCTTTCACTTCTCGCCCACGTTCGCCAATCAGCCCCACCACCACAACTTGCGCGGTGGTACCACGGGTCATCATGCCGAGCGTCACGGATTTACCGACACCGGAGCCGGCAAACAAGCCAATCCGTTGCCCTTTACCCACTGTAAGCAGGCCGTTAATCGCTTTTATCCCCACATCGAGTGGCTCTCGAATCGGCTGCCTTGCGAGTGGGTTAATGGGGATGCCTTCTAAGCTGGCCTGCTTATCGGTATAGATATTCCCTTTGCCATCCAGTGGCTTTCCCATCCCGTCGATGACGCGGCCAAGCAGCTCCATGCCCACGTAGAGTTGGCTACGCTCAGATAAAGGCGTCACTCGCGCACCAGGAAGGACCCCTGATACTTGTTCGTTTGGCATCAGGTATAACAACTCTCCAGAAAATCCCACCACTTCTGCTTCGATGGTGCCGTTTAAGGTCTCGACCGAACAGACAGAGCCGATAGGCGCACGACAACCGATCGCTTCGAGCGTTAAACCAACCATGCGCACCAGTTTGCCCGATGCCACGGGTTTTGGCGCAAGGTTATCTAGTTGGCACCGCTTTAAGCGCTCAGCTAGCTGACTCATGACGACACGCCGTCATCATTCACGGATGAAGGATCAGCTTCCTCTTGTGGCGCTGACGTTTCGTCTGACGGTTGCGGCGTTGAATCCACCGCGTCCGCTTCGGTATTGGAGGGATTGGCACGAGAGCCGTTCGAATCAGACATGGACGCGTGGGATGACACTGATTGTCGTGACTGGTTTTTCCCTTGAAATTCGCGTAACAACGCGTCCACCCGTTCACTGTATTGATAATCAACCACTGAATCTTTCGCTTTAACATGCACATCACCACGGGCTAAAGCGGGTTCTGATTGTAACGTCCAATCCCGTGAGGCTAACATGGCGTCATCGTAAGCCTCAGTGACCACCGCATAGTCATCAGGATGTAGTGCCGCAGTTACCGGATGATCCGCCACGGGGAGTGCCGCAATCGATGCGCGTAATGTCTGTAAAATGACCTGCGGATTGGTTTCTAACTCCACGCCAGTCAGTGATTTGGTCAATGCTTGAACCATGACCAATAGTTGCTGCTCGACGTCTTGATCAAGCTTTTCTAGCGGATGACTGAGCTGGTTGAGTAGAGCGTCAAGGTGCTGACAGCGTTCGTCAATCAAGGCTTTTCCCTCTTCAACGCCCTGTTCAAACCCCGCTTTTTTGCCTTCTTCGTAGCCTTTTTCGTGTCCTTCTTCCAGGCCGCCCTCCAGCCCTTCTTGATGGCCGAGTTGCTTACCTTCTTCATAGCCTTCGTCATACCCTTGTTGCCGAATCGCTTCTAGGGCATCAGCAGTCAATGGCTCAGGCTCAGGTTCACTCTCTTCCGGCTCGGTATCGGCCTCCGGCTCCCAACTGGGATCATAATTGAGCGCGGTCTCTTTGGGCAGTTTATCCCGGTCACCATAAGGAGGCAGCGTCCAACGATCAATGGTGTCTGCGTCAGCCTCATCGGCACGAATATAGCCACGGCGTTTATTTAAACTCATCGACAACCTCTAGACTCATCGACAACCTCTAGGCTAAGGAAAAGCGACTTATACAAATTCATCGCCGCCGCCACCCGTCAGCATAAGCTCACCCGCATCGGCAAGACGACGTGCAACAGAGAGGATTTCTTTTTGTGCCCCTTCTACGTCGGAGACGCGAATGGGGCCCATGGCTTCGATATCATCTTGTAGCATTTCAGCCGCCCGTTTGGACATATTGCGATAGATTTTCTCTCGCAAGTTATCTTCCGCCCCTTTAAGGGCTTTTTGCAGTACTTCTTGCGGCACATCACGCAACAGGGTTTGTATACCGCGGTCATCGACATCGATTAAGTTATCAAAGACGAACATCAAGTCTTGGATTTGTGATGCCATCTCTTCGTCTTGATCGCGAATGGAGTCTATTAAGACACCTTCCACACTATTATCCATGTAGTTCATGATTTCGGCAGCGGCCTTTAAGCACCAATTTTGGCGGCTTGCGCACCGGCTTGGCCCGCAAACTGTTTCTCCATGATTTCGTTCAGTTCGTGCAGCGCCGCCGGTTGAACTTCTTCCAAGTTGGCAATCCGCATCATCAGATCTAGCCGGTCACGCTCAACAAACTGGGAAAGAATTTCTGCCGAGTGTTCAGGATCCAGGTATGACAGCACAATAGTTTGAATTTGCGGGTGCTCGTTGATGATAATGCTGGCGACTTGGCGAGGATCCATCCACTTGAGTGAATCCAGGCCTTTGGAACCACTACCAAGTAAGATTTGATCCACCAGGTTGTTGGCTTTATCTTCACCCAGCGCTGCCACCAGTGCGTTACGCACAAAGTCTTCACTCCCCATGCCAATCGATGTGTATTTTTGGATTTCTTCCAAAAACGCACGATGCACCGCCGCGACTTTGTCAGAGTTAAGGTCGGTCATCGATGTCATCGCCGAACCGACTCGCTGCACTTGTTTGGGTTCGAGGTGTCGAATGATGCTTGCCGCATCTTGCTCACTTAAACTTAACAGTAAGATGGCGGCTTTCTCAATCCCGCTTAAAGAGCTGATATCGAAACTTGAGCCTGCCTGCTCCTCACCCGTATTTGCGACTTCATTTGCCATCTTCGGTCACCCAATTTTTCACCGCTTGTGCGGCCAAGTCTGGCTCGTTGGCGACCAGCGCCCGCACCGCTTTTAACAAGTCTTCGTCTTTATGTAAGTTCGGCAGCTCAATATCTGACGCTGACATTGCAAAGTTACTCGAGCCATCAAGCTCAGAACCAATCAATCCAACGTCATCCCCATCCGGGTGATAGGTAAGCCATCTGGGCCAAGGATTTCGCCATTGGGACCCACGGTATTGCCATCTTCGTCGGTATTTGGATACAACAACTTCTTCATCGCTGGGCGGACCAAAACCACGATAATCACGATAATCACTAAGGCAGCCGCTAACCAGCGCACCCAATCATTAAAATTTGGATGATCCCAAATCGGCACATCTTGTTCCGCAGCCTGCTCAGGCTCGACAAATGGCACAGCAATCACTTCAAGTACGTCACCGCGTTGCTCTCTAAATCCTACCCCGCCCATTAATAGGCGACGGATTTTAGCCAGTTCATCGTCCGTTAAAGGCTCTTTCACCACATCCCCGCTATCAGGTCGACACGTTGCTTAAAATTCACCGCCACAGAGACAGTTTGCCGGTCGATCACCCCTGACTGCGCGCGCCGATGACGAACAGTTGTGTCTAATTCAAAATTACGCGTCGCTTCTCGGCTGACCGAGCCATTTCCACCTGCGCCATTTTTTAAATCTCGCACATCCTCTGGAATCGAGGCGTCTGCTGGCGGTTGATTACTTAACGCTCCCGGGATACCGGCGACACGGTCGGAGCCGTTATAGTCTTCACGGGTGTATTCACTACGCGTTGCAGGGGTATTGGGGTTATATTGCCGTTGCGTTTCTTCCAACGAGCTAAAATCAAGGGTGACATCCACTTGAGAGGTGTAATTACCTAGCCTAATACGGGGATCAATATGGAGTCAATTTTTTCGCGTAACTGGCGCTCTTGTTTCCGTTCTAGCTCGTACTCTTTACGCCGAGCTGCCGATGCAGGATCTTCACTGCCAGAGTTTAGCAAACGGCCATGTTGATCGGTGACGGTGACGCGCGTTGGTTTAAGCGAAGGCACCGCGGATGCCACCATATCGACAATCGAATCAACTTCTTCTTGTCCCAAGGTATTCGTGCCACCAAGCGTCAAAAAGACGGTAGCAGATGCCTCTTGGTTGTGACGTACGAAAACACTCTGTTTAGGCATAGCCAAAAGGACTCTGGCTTTACGCACTTGGCGGACTTCTTCAATCGCTGCCGCTAATTGACGTTCTCGGCTCAGTTTTAGACGTTCTGTTTCAAGCTTTTGCGAGACCCCAAATCCCATGTCATTGAGCAAAATGTCATCGCCTTGCGCCGTCGCGGTATTTAAGCCAGCTCGAGTGAGCCCTAGACGGATAGAGGAATAATCGCTAGAGGGAACTCGGATAGTATTCCCATCAAGTTGATAATCCACTTTACTTTGATCGAGGTGGTCGAGAACCGGAATGAGCTCTTCCGTGTCATAAGTACCCAGAGGCCGCATTTCAGGCTCTTGTACCCAGAAAAAAAGCATCATGATCAAGGCGACGCAGATCGCGACCGCGAGCACCAAGATCAATTGACGCACCATGTCGAGATCGCCAAATATCGAATTGGACGACGCCGATTGTTCGAGTGCATCCGGATCTTGCGCGCTTTGCTCCGAGTCTAACGCTGCATCGGTCGATGGCAATGCTGCTGCGCCATCTGAAACCGCGAGATCGGTGTTTTGATTCTCTTCAGCCACTGATTAATTCCTACATTAAACAGGCATGTTCATGAGTTCTTTGTACGCTTCAACCAGCTTGTTGCGCGTTTGTACCGTTGCATCAAAGGCCACACTGGATTTGTTCCGCGCGATCATTACATCCGAGAGGCTGACATTGCGATCACCTTCATCAAAGCGTGTCGCAAGCTCACCAGATGTTTTTTGCAGGCCATTAACATGATTGATAGCACTGGAGAGCATATCGCCAAACTCTTGGCTAACTTGCTGTCCCGTGGCGGGCTGAGACACATTTTTCGCGGCTACCGCCATGGCTTGCATTTCTTGCGTCAGGGCATTGGCTTTCATCGTCGATCCTTCCTGTGTCAAAATTTCGTCAAATGAGTCAGATTTCTATCAGATATCTATGTGTTAGCAACTTTGAGACCACTTTAGCAAAAAGCTGCAACATTGAGCGTTCATTGAGGAATGTCGATGCCGGCGTCACGCATTTTTGCCAATTTGTAGCGCAGCGTTCTCGGGCTAATCCCAAGGCGCTCCGCGACCTCCTTGCGTCGGCCCTCACAAGCGCGGATCGTTTCTAAGATAATGGAAAATTCCTGATCGCGTAGTTCATTGCCCAATCCAGCACCATTGGAAGGTTGCTCAACATGCTCAGTGACTGTTGGAGGGACAGCCGGTGCGTGTGCTTGCTCGTGAAAGCGCGTATTCATCACCTGGTTTTGCAAACTAGAGGCATCTTGCCAATCTTGCCAATCTTGCCCCTCAAGTAAAATATCAGAAGCTTGAATGTGCGACTGTGAGGCCAAGATTAATGCCCGTTGCATCACGTTATCAAGTTCCCTGACATTGCCAGGCCAGGGATAAGCGAGCAGTTTTTGCTCCGCATCTGAATGCAAGGTCGGGCAAGGTAAGCCTTGTTTTTGGCAGTGGCGTGACAACAAATAATGTGCCAATGGGATAATATCGCCGGGCCGCTCAGTGAGCGACGGCCAGGTGATCGGAAAGACATTCAAGCGATAATAGAGATCTTCTCGAAAGTGACCTTGCGTCACGTATTCTTTTAAGTCGCGATTACTGGTGGCAAGCACACGCAAATCAAGCTGGATACTTTTTCGCCCGCCCAAGCGCTCAACTTCACGCTCTTGCAACACCCGTAATAATTTCGCTTGCAACCCAAGATCCATCTCACTGATTTCATCAAGTAAAATGGTTCCGCCCTGAGCCTGTTCAAACTTACCCGGGCATGCCTGAACGGCACCGGTAAACGCGCCTTTTTCATAACCAAACAAAGTGGCTTCTAGCATGTTTTCTGGAATAGCGGCACAGTTGATGGCGACGAAAGCGGCATTGGCACGCGTCGAATGATCGTGAATATAACGCGCCATGACTTCTTTCCCTGAGCCAGACGGCCCTAAGATCATCACATTCGCATCGGTACTTGCCACTTTGTCGGCCAGCGCGAGTAAGGCGACGCTCTTTGGATCTTCCGCAATGGCATCCGAGTTATCGGTTTTAACGGGCGCATAACGACTCACCATATTCAACAGCACTTCAGGCGCAAACGGTTTGGCCATGTAGTCAATAGCGCCTTCTTTCATTGCCGCGACGGCATCTTCGATATTGGCGTAGGCCGTCATCAGCAAAACCGGTAAGTTCGGCATATGTGTTTTAATCGAACGCAAGAGCGCGAGTCCGTCCATCCCTGCCATTTGCACGTCAGAGACAACAATATCAATCGCCTCTGATTTCAGTGTGACTAGGGCTTGTTCAGCGCTGTCCGCTTCTCGCCAATGATACCCCGCCAGCGCCAGCGTATCGATAAGCGCTTCGCGTAACCCTTCATCATCTTCGACGATTAGCACTGTTGTTTGGCTCATTGTGTTTCTCCTACGCTCTCACCATGATCTGCCACCACCCCTGTGGCAAGCGGCAAACACAATGTAAAACAGGCCCCTTTTTCAGGCTCAGATTGTAAGGTGAGCTTGCCATCATGGGCATGGCACACCATTTGAACAACGGCGAGGCCAAGACCTGTCCCTTGTTGTCGCGTGGTAAAAAAAGGCTCGAGTACTTTTGCTTGTAACTCCGGCGCAATACCGGGGCCGTTATCCGCCACCGAGAGCAAAAGGTTACTGCCCTGCTGGCGTGAATCGACCACCACTTGACAGCCTTTGCCCGCGACCTGGACAGCATTCACCACAAGGTTACTCAAGGCACTGGCTAACGCATTGGGATTGCCCAACACCCTTAAACTTTCGTCGTCACTATTAATCGCAAAATCGACATCGTGGCCTTGAATGACGGCATCGACCATGGGCTCAAATTCATTGAATAACTGCTCAATACTAAATACCTTTACGACGTTATTGTCTCCGCCCTTGGCAAATAGCAGCATGTCATTAACTTGCTTTTCGAGATCATGCAAACGGTCTAACAACTTGAATTGAAAACGTTGCCTTGTCACGTTATTCAGGTTTGGCGCGCAAGGTTGGACGCATACAAAATGGCACTCGATAGTGGCGTACGCACCTGGTGCGCCAATGATGCCACCATTTTACCCAACGATGATAAGCGTTGTAGATCACTGACACGCGATTGTAGTAAGCGGGTTTCGGTCATATCAGTAATTAAAATGAGCTGCCCGGAATCAGATGCTGAGATAGCCAACTTTACTCGGCGGCCGTCTTTTAGCGATACCTCGTGTCCATCATCATCACGAGGGGAAAAAGCCCGTTGTATCACATCGAACCAACGCTGCTGAGTCAATGGCTCACCCAGTAAGCGATGCGCCTCTGGATTGGCCTCGGCGACACGCCCATTAGCGTCCAGCAAGATAACCCCCGCAGGCATAACATCAAGTACTTGCTTATACCGAGTAACTTGTTGATCCACAGATCCTAGTGGCGACGATTGCGTTTCCATTTAAGTAGTACACATTTCTATCAAGGTTTTACTCACTTAAGCAGAGATTATGCCACAAAAAATATCCAATAATATTAGATATTTAAAGACAAAAAAGCGAAGTCATTTTTTTGACTCCGCTTTTTGACACATTGTCGATTTATATTAACTCTTCTTTATTCAGTCCGTACTTGCGCATTTTTTCCACCAAGGTGGTTCGCCGCATACTCAGCATATCCGCCGCTCTCGCCACAACACCTGACTGCGCCTCAAGTGCTTGTTTGATTAAATCAATTTCTACCTCAGCCAGTGTCTCTTTCAGGTTCACCCCATCAGGAGGCAGACTGGTAAGGCCGGGGCTGTCAGAAAAGCCGGGCATCTCATCATCAAACGCGGGAGGCTCTGGCTCATTAAACATCGCGGTGAGTGCATCTCGTTCTGCCATTTCAGTATGTTCAACCGAATAAGCTTCCGGCTGGAATTCAGGAATATCGCTATAACGGTATTTCGCCGGAAGATGATTTACATCCACCATTTGTCCCGGGTACAAAATGACTAAGCGCTCGATGAGGTTAGCCAGTTCGCGAACGTTCCCCGGCCACTCATGCTCCATCAGTGAATTAATCGCGCGCGGTGAAATATGGATGCGACTATTCCCTTCACCGTCTAGACGAGACATCAGTTCATGGATCAGCAAGGGAATATCGTCAATGCGTTCTCGCAATGCGGGCATCTCAATGGGGAACACATTGAGGCGGTAATAGAGATCTTCGCGAAACTCACCTTCTTGGATCATAGTTTCCAGTGTACGGTGAGTGGCGGCTACGACTCTCACGTTAGCGCGAATACTTTTATTCCCACCGACTCGCTCAAACGTACGTTCTTGAAGGACGCGTAACAATTTGACTTGCATCGGCATCGGCATATCGCCGATTTCATCCAAAAACAGCGTGCCACCTTCTGCAAGTTCAAAACGTCCTTTACGCGCTGAAATTGCACCGGTGAACGCCCCTTTTTCATGGCCAAAGAGTTCACTTTCCAGAAGCTCCCCAGGAATCGCCCCACAGTTCACTGGCACAAAAGGACCTGTGGGACGCGATGATGCATGATGGATATGACGTGCGACAACTTCTTTACCGGTTCCAGACTCACCTAAAATCAACACACTTGCCTCCGTTGAGGCAACCTGATCAATCAAATGACGCACCTGCTCGACCGCATCACTTTTGCCAACCATATTATGGAAGGCGGTGTTGTCTCCCGCGAGTTGTGGAATACTAAATACTTTTTTTCCAGCAAATTCACGACAATGGTGCAAGGCATCAAAGAGTTGTGGGTAATTCAACGGTAAGCCCAGTTCGCCGACATAATTAGGCAATCCGGATAATTCACGATCATGACGTCGAATCGCAATCACAGGAACATGGTGATAGGTCGCAAGCTGGTCGAGTACTTTCTCTAAAAGAGAGGTCGAGCGGACGTGACCAAGAAAACATGCGCCCCAGTTTTGCTCCCAGAGTGCATCACTGACATCTTTGGTCGAGTGAAGCGCGTAACGCTCGCCGATAAAATCGAGTATCACGCCGAGATCGTGACGAAACTGGTCATCGTCATCGATAACAAGGATCTTTGCTAAATCTTGCATGTGTGAGATACGTCTGCCCTGATAACTTATTATTATTGTGTTGCTCGTAAGCAACAACAATCTCAATTTTAATCAAGACATTGTAATAGAGAACGCGCATAAGGCAACCGGAGACACAGTAAACCTGTGACTCCAGTGCCATGTCCGTCTTTTGGTCGGCAGTTTAACTGGTCGCTTGGGTCATATTATGGTATTCGGAGGGGATCTGATCCCAAGCTGATTTTATCTCTCGTAATAGCTCAATCACATCATCAATGGGTTCCGGCGTATTGTCCAAGTTAGCGGCACTAACCTGACGGATCATAAAGTCATAAATAGCGTCCAGATTATCGGCGATATCACCGCCCTCATCCATAGATAGACAAGCCCGTAAATTAATAATGATATCAAGCGCTTTCCCTAAGCGTTCACCTTTGACGGATACGTCGCCTTGTGCCATGGCTGCCTTGCCTTGGATTAAACGCTCAATAGCCCCGGCCATCAGCATCTGGATAACCTTATGAGGCGACGCGGCGCTTAACTGACTGTCAACAGAGACCTTCTTGTAGGCCTGTAGTGAGCCTCTCATAGTCTTCCTCACCTATTGAAATTTCTTATACAGCTGCACAGACTGCTTCCCCTTGCGCTGCTGTAACAAACGCTTGGCAGCATCCGCTTTTTGCTCTTCGAGCGTATCAATGAGCGTTTTTGTTCTTACCAACGCCTCTGACCACTGCGGGTGATTCGGCGCTTGTGTTGACGCTGCAATTTCATCGAGCAGCGCTTTTCTATCATGCAATTGTTGAGCCAGCTTTTCTGGATCAATGTCACTCATGGTTAAGTGTTGAGCAATGTCTGCATCCATCGCCTCTAACGTCGCAAGCCAATCAGCGATCTCTGTCATCACTAACCTGGCATGATATTTTGCATAGCTTGCAACTGAGAACGCATTTGGCTGGTTGCCTCTTCCATCGCCGAAAAGCGCTGCATGGTCCGCGACTCTAAGCTTTCCATACGTCGGTCTAATTCACGCTGATCATCACGTAGTCTTAGTTTTTGGTCTGACAGCGTGCTTTCACGGTTACTGATGGCCCCACCCGCGCCGGTGAACCCATTGACGACCTGTTCTAATTGACGCGCAAAGCCATCGTTGCCACCGAAAAACCCTTCCAACGCGTTAAAGTTTTGACGCAGCTGGCGGTCTAGCACTTTATTATCAATTTCTAAACGGCCGTCCATGGTGGTCGTCACCCCAAGCTCACTCAGTGTTTTCATCCCTTCAGGCGCTTTCTCTATCGGGGATGAAAATAGGTTACGTAACCGACTGGTTGCGGTACGTATCACACTTTCACCCGCTAAAGGACCGCCTTGTTGCGTTTCGGGATCATATTGACTGACCGCTTGTGAGACACGGAAAAAGGCATTGTAATTATCGACAAATGACGAAATGGTTGAGCGTACAGATTCTCGATCGTGCTCCACCGCGAATGAAAGTGGCTTATCACTGGTTTGACTCACTTCCAACGAGACACCTTCAATCGCATTATCAAACGTATTGGTCGTACTGGAAACGGAGGCGATGCCATCGATCAATATCTTGGCATCTTGTGCTACCTGCATTTGTGTCATGCCGTTGTTAGCTTGCCCGGCTTTAAAGCCTAACTGATGAAGAGCGCTACCTACTTGGGCATCAACGTTGACTTCAACACGATTCGCTTCTCCCGTTTTGTTACCGTTCAGCACCAGACGTGCGCCACTATCATCTTGGATAAGCGACGCCTGCACGCCGGGGTTTTTAGGATCGCTATTTATTGTCCGTACAATGTCAGCCAAGCTGTCTTTGCCCTGCGGCACATCAATCACACTGGTGCGGTTACCCATGGTGATCGTGAGTTTACCAGAGCCTAACGACGCATTCGCATCAACCCCAGGCGAGACGAGCTTGTGTGCGCCAGCAAGTTGTTGCACATCGATCTGATAGCGACCGGGAATGGCATCCGGTGTTGCCGTCGCACCGAGCGCATCGGGGTTACTCACCGATGTGGTTCTCGCCGCAAAGCCTTCGTTACGACGAAAGTCATACATTTGAGTTTTGAGGGTTGCGAGAGAATCTTTCAAGCGACCAAACGCACTAATGTCGGTTTCAACGTCATTAGTGCGTTTGATAATCCGCTCTTGCTTGGGTGCACGTTCAGCATCCACGATTTTGGTGACCATGGCATTGATATCCATGCCACTGCCCATGCCTGCTGCTTTTACACTCATAACGACTCTCTCACCTCGTTATATTTTCTCTGTGACAAGCCCTCGCGCATGTTGCGACAATTGCTTAGCAAGCTCTAACATTTCTTTTTCTGGAATTTGACGAATAACATCACCACTGTTCATTTCATAGACAGTCACAATGCTGCGCCCGGTGTCTTCATCCAAACGAAATGCGAGTCCTTTATTAAAGTCGGACATAAACTCATCCAGCCGCTCAACCAATCTCTCAAGCTGTTGCCGTTGTAATTGACGGTTTTCCTCAATGCGCTGCGACTGTTCAACACGCCGTTGCTGCATTGATTCTCGCACCTCACGACGCTCAGCTTGTTGATGCTGGCTGACCGGATCGGACTGAGCTTTTCCAACCCTTACATCTTTTGCAATCTTTGTGCCATCAGAGTGCTTGGCATGCAGCTGGGATGAATTGGAAACAGATGAAATGTCCATCGCTATTCACCTCCCATAACGTAGCGGCGGCGGTTAAAGCCGCCGCTCGTGACTGGTTAACCGAGCAAGCTCAGTGCGGCTTGCGGTGCCTGCTTGGCTTGCGCCAAAATCGAGGTACCAGATTGCTGCAGAATTTGCGATTTGGTCAAGTTCGTTGTTTCTTTGGCAAAGTCAACATCACGGATTCGGCTGTTAGAGGCCGACACGTTTTCATTAACGTTATCCAAGTTCGCAATCGTATGGCTCAAGCGGTTTTGCTTCGCACCCAATTCGGCGCGGTGAGAGTCGATAAATTGCATTGCATTATCAATCATACCGACTGCTTTTTGTGCGCCACCCATTGATGAGACATCCACATCTTTAATGGTTTCATCAACTTTGGTTCCCATAGATAGCGACGTTGCCAATGCCCCGAGAAGGTCGCATCTGATCCTGCGCCAGTGACAATTTGCAGTTCACCGTCTTCAGTCACCGATGCACTCAGTTTATCGTCAGCCTGACCATTAATGTAGGTGGCGATTTCTTCAATGTCATCGCCCGCTTTGGCGTTCACATTGATTGCGCTCGATGTGCCATCCGCGTTGGTAATATTGATCGCCATGGTCGCACCTGCTGAGGCGGTCCACCCGGCTGATTTAGCGTTCCCTGCGGTAAAGCTGGCCCCGCCCATTTCATCGTGATCGGCGCGGATGTTTTTAAATTCCATCATCACCGCTTCACCAGCATCTGCACCCACTTGGAATGAGCGTGTACCGAACGTGCCGTTAAGTAGCTTCGCACCACCAAACGAGGTCGTTTCTGCGATACGGTTTAACTCATCTGTCAGTGCCACAACCTCTTCTTGGATTGCGCCACGCTCTGCATCGCCGTTTGCACCGTTAGCGGATTGCAGTGACAAGTCACGCATACGTTGCAGAATGTTGCTGGATTCTTCCATTGCACCTTCGGCAGTTTGCGCCATTGAGATGCCGTCATTGGCGTTTCGAACAGCCACACCCAAGCCACTGCTTTGTGCCATCAAGCGGTTAGATATCTGAAGGCCTGCCGCGTCATCTTTGGCGCTGTTAATGCGAGAGCCGGATGACAAACGCTCCATTGAGTTATTCAGTGCATCTGTTGAATTATTCAAAAAACGCTGAGCTGTCATCGCAGGGACGTTAGTGTTAACAGTAATAGCCATAACTATTCTCCTTAGGTTCTAGGTCCGGCTTCGCCCAGCTGACCAGGGAAAACCAGTGTAAAATTGTTCACAACCCATGTAGCGGCGCACGTTGAGAAAGCTTTAGCTTTTTTTGTTGTGCATGTCGGAATTGATACCGATGCCGTATGGCGCTATGAAGGTTAACGCCCAAAGGAGAGATATCTTTAGCGGGATTTTAATAAAAATTGGCATAAAAAAAGCGGCAATTGCTTGCCGCCTTTTTTCACCTGTAAAAACGCGAGGTTATTGTAGAAGATTCAAGGCCGCTTGCGGCATCTGTTTCGCCTGAGCCAGCATCGAGGTGCCTGCCTGCTGCAGAATTTGACCTTTGGTCATTGCCGTGGTTTCTCGAGCAAAATCGGTGTCTCGAATTCGACTGTTTGAGGCCGACACATTTTCCTGAATATTTGATAGGTTACTGATCGTATGGCTAAGACGGTTTTGTTTGGCACCCAAGTCCGCCCGCTGACTATCGATGTAGCGCATCGCTGAATCGACGACGCCAACCGCCATTTGAGCCCCACCGGCATCCGACACATCCAAGTCTGCCGCTGTCACTAAGTCACCGTTACCCGAGACCATTCCCAGCGAGGCAGCGAGTCCACCACTAAAATTAACGGCGCCCACAACTTTATTCTCTTCGATAAAGATTTGCAGCTGCCCTTCCTCGTCAACGGAAGCGGTGAGCATCTCATCGGACTGACCATTTATATAGGTTGCTAGCTCTTCCACATCATCGCCTACCTTCGCGCCGATACTTAAGCTGACGTTTTCACCCTCTTTGGTGGTAAATTGCAGCTGTAATGTTGAGGCTGCGCCATCCACTTCCCAACCGGCAGATTTGGGCTGACCCCCCACAAATTCTACGCCACCCATACGGAAATCATCCGCACGAATGCTAGACAATCCCATGATAATGGCTTCACCGGCATCAGCACCAATTTGAAAAGAGGCCTCGCCAAACGAACCATTAAGTAATCGACGTCCACCAAACGCGGTCGTTTCCGCAATTCGGTTAAGCTCATCTTTCAGTGCTTCTACCTCTTCCTGGATAGCCACACGCTCAGATTTACCATTCGCACCATTTGCAGACTGCAAGGAAAGATCCCGCATACGCTGCAAAATGTTCGTGGACTCTTGCATCGCCCCTTCAGCTGTCTGGGCAATCGAAATACCATCATTGGCGTTCCGCATGGCCACATCAAGCCCCCGAGTTTGGGCAACTAATCGGTTAGAGATCTGCAAACCCGCCGCGTCGTCTTTAGCACTGTTAATTCGGCTACCTGACGACAGACGCTCCATTGAATTATTCAACTCATCGGTCGCTTTATTCAGGTAACGCTGCGCAGTCATCGCAGACACGTTGGTGTTAACTGTTACACCCATTTTGCTCTCCTTTGACTTTCGCTTGCTTTGCGAAACAGCCTACCCGCGACGTGTTGCACTGTGTAATGGCGGTGCTGCGGGAACAGCTTGTTAATCAGTTTCAAAATCAGCCCGTTCAAAAACTGGCCGCTTAATCGAACAAATACAATATGTGTGCCAACTTTTAAAAATTATTTTTAATCAGTAACTTATAATCAAACAGCTTTATACTAAAGAGCGAGAGTGACAATAAAGGCTGATGTTTTTCGGTACCAAGCGGCAAGGTGGCGGCAACGCCTCGCCTTCAGTTGCCGGCTTTCCCTGCCTGTCACTTAGAGAGGCTAACTTGCAAATGCGCGGCCAACTCTGTTTGACTCAGGGATAAAAGGCATATTTTTTGCAGCTTTTTTTGTAGACAGTGAAGACTAATAACCCCGCCAGCATCTTGACACTGAGTCGAGGCAATCATAGATAACAGGACGAAGTCACCGATGACACAAGAAAACGACGGTCAAACGAATATGACGCTGGATGACGCGTTCCAGCTCGGTATTCGTCTCTATCAAGAAGGCAATAAAAGCGATGCACGGCAAGTCTTTGAGCAAATATTGAACCATGCACCAGATACAGTTCCTGTACGGCAGGTTCTCGCCGTGTTATACGCAGAAGAAGGGCAATATCACCAAGCGATGACGCATATTGAGCATGCTCTCGGGCTAGCGCCTGAAGATCACTCCCTCTGGTTTGACAAAGCACAAATGCTCACCCAGCAAGGCATAACAAAGCCGCATTGGAAATTGTCGAGTCATTATTTGCCGCGGCCCCCACCAATCAAGACATTCTTAATCTACGTGAGCAGTTGACTGCAAAACTGGGTCTACAAGGTGAAAGCCACCGTACACATGCATTGCGTGATGAATTGCATCAACTCAAAAATCAAGGACTAGCTGAAGAAATCAATAAAACCATGGCATTAGCCGCTAATTTCATGAATGAGGGGCACACGGAACAAGGCGAACAGTTGTATCAAACAATACTGACACTTGAGCCTGACTATCCACCCGCATTAATGGCGCTTGCCCAGCACGCACTCAATGAGCAAGCACATGGTAAAGCGCAGCAGCTCTTGTTACGCGGTAATGACAAGGCGCAATCTCATCGGGTTTGGCAATTGCTTTTGGTAAGAGCCGAATCAGGGCTCGGTGAGTATGCGCGTGCTCGCCAACGTTGCCTGCAAAGCTATAAGCAAACGCAAGACACAGCCTTTTTGCGTCAACTATTGGTCATTTATCTCAAGGAGGCCAATTGGTTGGAAGCGAGCAAGCTGGCTAAGCAGTGTTTGCGCGATGATCCCGAGCGCGGAGAGTTACACTATACTTATGCCCGCGCCACCTTTGAGTTACTCAAGCAGCACCATCAGTTTACCCAGGCTAAATTGACCGATTGCTATCAGATCCACCTCGAGGCACTGCCGTTCGTGAGTGATCAACAAGCTAATATTCTAAATGCACAACTAGGCGAACTTGATTGGTATACGGGCGATATTGACCAAGCACAGCAGCGTCTCGAGGGGTTATTAGCGGCCCAGCCGGATGATCACGCACTACGTTTCAATCTCGCTTTTGTCTACCGCACGCAAATGGCGTGGGAAAAGTTTTACTCGGCGAATGAAGCAGGACTTGATTGCGGCCGCCGACTAAAATACAACGGTGATTTACCCCGCTGGGATTTGTCTCGACCACAAACCGATGCCGTGCTCATTATGCCCGAGCAAGGTGTCGGGGATGAACTCGCTTATTTTCATAACGTTCCCATGGTGGTAGAGCGCGCGCGGAAAGTGTATGTCGGCTGCGATCCGCGTTTAGAGCCGGTACTGAGTCAAGCATTCCCAAGCACGGAGGTCGTGCCAATCTCTCGTAAAGATGGAAAAGATATCTTTGTACCTGAGCATGTGCTCGCAGATATTGATAGTTGGGTTGCCGGTGGGTCACTGGCAGGGTTGTGCTATCAACACTTTGAACGTCACCTTTATCAGCAAACGTATATTACCCCTGATGTCGCAACCGATGCGCCTTGGATATCACCGTTAGCGAAGCTGCAACAGCAAGGGCCCGTGTTTGGGTTGTGCTGGCGCAGTGGCCTCGCTGCCGCCACCCGTAATATTCACTACTTGGTGGCTGAAGAATTAGCAGGCTGGATAAAAAGCGTGCGCCAGCGTTGCCCTGACGCCCAGTTTGTCAATTTACAATATGGCGAGTGTGGAAAAGAGCTCAGCAAAATCAACAAACAAACCGGCGTTGAAGTCGTGTCGCTGCCCGGACTTGATCTGAAAAATGATTTTATGGGCACCGCACACGCTATCAAGCAACTATCTGGTGTGTTTACCGCCGGGACGGCAGTGCATAGGTTGACCGTCGCCGTCGGAACACCCTGCTATGTGTTTTTTGCCGGCCATAAAGAGAGCGATATACAAACACCAGATGCAATGCCAGGCAACGCAGAGTATGCATTTAGTTATCCGCCAATGCTTAAGGACAAGCAACCACTGCTGGATGCAATGGCACGTCGTATGGTTGATGACCTTTGCCCATAAAGGAACGGGTAATGAAGCCTAAACCAACACAAAACCACAAAACGGGGCCGCTGACGCGACCCCGTTTTCTTGATACACAGTGCCTTGTGGCAACCAAAGGCTTACTCTTTGGTTAAATATAATTAAATAGCGAGAGATCTTTAGTCTTAGCAAAGGCCTGCTGGGACGCTTGCAGTGCCAGCATATCTTCATTCATATCAATCGCGGCTTGGGTGTAGTCTAAGTCTTCCATGGTACCCAACGAGCGATTCAGCACCAACTTAAAGTCTTTGTGCATACTTTCTTGTCGGTCGAGCGTGGTCAGCCGTGTCCCCACTTCTGAGCGCGCTTTGTTCAAATGTTTAAAGGCGGCTGAAAATTGCTCAGTGACCTGATGAAGCTCAGCCGTTGCCGAGGCATCATCGATATCCGCGTAAGATAAGGCCGCACCACTTTTAAACGAATCAAAGATATTGATACTATCTTGCCTTTCTAAATTGATGGTATCGCCCGGCTTCATTTCGCCCTCAAAGGTCATTTTGAGCGTGTTCCACTCTATACCGGTTTGTGGGTCGTACAGACCAGCACTGACTTCGGTGCCATCTTGCAGCAGTGAATATGTGGTATTGCCACTGACATCAACATCAAACGAGACCGAATAGTTAGCCGTATCGCCATCATTGCTATTTTCGGCTTTCGCCAGCAACAGCAGTGACCCGTCTTCAAGATCATATTCCGGTTGATAATCACCAAAGGGGTTATCGATTTCCATAAACATTTTATCACCAGGGTCAGACGTCAACACTTCGACTGCAGGCGCCACCTGTGCAGTGCGATAGTAGTTATCACCGGCATAACGGACATTGCCTTGGCTGTCACGATAGAAGGGCTGCGTACTGGTTTGGGTCCCTGAGAATAAAAAGTTACCCGACTCATCCTTGGTGTTAACCAAGTCCATAAAGTTATCAAACATACCCTGCAAGTCTTGGCGGTGGGCGGTGCGATCATCGTCTGACAAGGAGCCATTGATCATCGCCATCACTTTTCGCTTCGCACTGTCCATGATCTGTTCTGATTCATCAATCGCGATCTCTTCCCGCGTTTGTCGATTCCGGGCTAAAGTGATCGAGTCAATAAATTGATCAATCTGTTCATCTTGCTGGCGAAAATTCTGAATGTAGATGGATGAGACAGGATCATCGCCTGATGTGATCACACGCTTCCCGGTCGCCATCTGCTCTTGATTATCTTGCACCTTCACATTTTGGCGCATAATGTCATTCGACACAGATTGGTAATTATGAAAACTGGCAATACGACTAATCATACTGATCGACCCTTATCGCGTGGCATTGAGCAGAGAATCAAAGGTTTCGTTGGCCGCAGTCATAATGCGCGACGCGGCCATATAGGCGCGTTGAAACTTCATCATGTTGGCCGCCTCTTCATCAAGGTTAACACCAGATACTTGGGCGACACGCCCTTCTGCCGCATCATGTTCAACCATACTCACATCCTGCAAACGCTCATAAGATGCTTTTTGTACCCCTAAATCGGTACTTAGCCCTTCATAAACGTCAAGAACGGTTGAGCGACCATTATCCATGAGTTTTTGCGTTTGCAGCTCTTGCATGCGAATTAAGTTACTATTGTCGCCATCCGCCGGGATCAGGCTTACGGCCAAGACATCGTCAGGCACGGCCTTATCGTTAAGATCAATCACGGTACCATTGACGTCTATCGGCCGCCTGGCGGGTAAGCTTGAGGGGCAACCAAGACTTGTCCTTTGGTGTCTGTCACCGCAAATTGGCTGCCGTCGGGCGAAATCCGAACTTGAAACTCTTTTTGCCCACCACTTTGCAGGACACGGATATCACCCTCTCCCTTACTCACCGAGCTCGCACTGACATAGCTTTGTGCCGCGATGTCGGCAGGATCGTCCATGGTCACCCGCATTTGTCCTGCCGCTGACCGTGCTGGACGAATCAATACCCGCTCATTGGCTGCCAGCCCCGCATCAATTTGAATGCGCATCCCATCCACATTGAAGCTTGGTGGCGTGCCATTGGGCGTGACAGCGGATTGTTTGCCGTCTGGGGCGGTCAGTGTATATTGTGTGCCATCGAACTTAAGTTGGTAGTCACCGCGTTTAAGCTGCTGTAAGTCATCGATATAGACCTTGAGATCCGCGGCGGAGTCACCGTTTTGAGCCACGCGAGAGCGGGCAATACGATCGCTATTAAAATCGGTAAAGATATTTTTGCCCACTTCACCATTTAAGTCGAAACCTTGCCCTTGTAAATCATTCAACGCCTGAGAGAAACCAATCGCCATTCGACCTAATTCATCACGTGCTTGTCCGAGCGTGTCATCACGATATTCAAATAACGCACCGAGCTTACCGCGAATATCGCGATTAGAAATGGCTTTAACACTTTTCCCTTCCACAAGCGCTAAGCGACGCTCTTGGTGATCCGGCTCACCCGGCAAGGTCGTTAGCTCACTGCTGTTCATCCCAGACACCAGCATGTGACCACTGCCGATAATGACATTAAAAAGTCCATCCTCTCGCGCATTGACGCTCACTTGCGTGTACTCCGAGAGCTCTCGGATCAACTTGTCATGACGGTCGAGAAGATCATTGGCTTCGGCGGGGGTTTTGAGTATTGCTTTGTGCACATCAACCAATTCTTGGCCGATGTCGTTCATCCGCTTCACCGTGGCATCGATTTGTGACGACGTATCAATCGATTGTTGCTGTAACACGCCATAAACGTCATTCATCCCGGCCGCGACCATCCGGGCTTTTTCTAGCACCACTTTTCGGCCACCCATATCGCTAGGACTGTCGGTTAGTCCTTTCACCGCGCCGTAAAATTCATTCATGTTTTCGGGGATTTTTTTGGCTGAGTGCGCCATCATATCGTCGAGCCGACCGAGTTGATCATTACGCGCCGCGGCATGAGACAAATTAGAGGTGGCCACATTCAGTTCATTAACCGCAAACTTATCGTAGTTACGGCGCACCGCGGCAGCATGGACACCGGTACCGTAATTATTGCCGCCCCAAAACTGCGGATCATTGGTTTGTTGCTCAACGGACTGACGGCTATACCCCTCCGTATTCACGTTAGAGATATTATGACCGGTCGTATTCAGCTGTCGCTGCGCAGTCAGTACGCCTTGCGATCCAAGGGAAAGCAGGTCCAAGCCCATTGTGCCTCCAAATAACCCGGCAATTAAAACGAGATAATGAAGTTAAAGCAAAAATCAGGCCAAGAAAGAAGGCGGGCTTTAAAGTATAATATAAACAATAAGATAGATAAGCTTCAGGGGTAGGAAAACACGCTGAAATAAAAAACGGCAAGCCCTTGCCTGCCGCTCAATTATTCCATCATGCCACGAACTTGATCGAGCACACGGATAACTTTGTTCGAATAATCCGGATCGGTCGCGTAGCCGGCTTGATGTAGCTCACGAATAAACTGCTCAGGTTGCGCAGATTGCGACAGCGCTTGCTCGTAACGCGGATTTTCACGTAAAAACGAGACGAAATCATCAAAGCTTTCCTGATAGGACGGATACGCGCGGAAGCTCGCGGTTTCTTTCACTGGGATCCCGTCATACACTTCGAGTGTTTGGGTCGCCACTTTCTCTCCGCCCCAACGCTGATCCGCTTTAATATTAAACAGGTTATGGCTGTTATCACGGGCATTAGCGACCACTTTTTTACCCCAGCCGGTTTCTAATGCGGCTTGCGCTAAAATAATCGCCGGATCGGTGCCTAGCGCCCGTGCCGCGCGTCGGGCATGGGGGGCTAATGTATCAACAAACGCGGCAGGTGAATCAAAATGCTCATTGAGTTGTGTCGTCGGTGCACGCGCCGTCGGCGGGGCAATCGACTGGTTATCGAGTGCCGCAATCGCTTTTTCTGCCGCCTCTTGACGTTGCTTTTGATCGAAAGGCAACCATTGCGCCGACGTGCGTGCAGCCTCTTCCAAATTAGGCTTGCTATCGCCGAGCGCCTGACCCAATTGCGCCACAATCATATCCGCCAGTCCCAGCGAGCCCTCTCGGCTGAGTTCGCTCGCCATTTGTTCGTCTGCCATTTGCTCATAAAACTTAGAGGTGCGATCGTCGATTAAATCCGACTCAAATGCTTCATTGGCATCTCGCATGGATTTAAACAGCATCTGGGTAAATAAGGCTTCAAATTGCTCAGCCGCCGCGCGTAAAGCCGCACTCTCATCGCCCTCGCCTCCCTTGGTCGCTTGACGACGCAACGAATCAAGCTGGCTAATATCGTGTACAAATTGACTATCAACAGGAGATTTCATTGCGGTGCCCTATATCACTATCAATTGGCCGTCGATCGCACCCGCTTGTTTGAGTGCTTGCAAGATGGCCATCAAATCTGACGGAGCTGCTCCCACGCCGTTTACCGCACGGACAAGATCATCCAAGGTTACGCCTGGCTTAAAGTGGAACATCCGTCCTTCTTCTTCCTCGACATTGATCTCTGCATCAGGCACGACCACCGCTTCACCCCCGCCAAATGGATTAGGTTGCTCAACATTAAAGTCTTCTTTTATCGAGACGGTCATTCCACCATGGGTAATCGCTGCTGGACGAAGACGCACATTTTGTCCCACCACAATGGTGCCCGTGCGAGAATTGACGATGATTTTAGCCGCGCCATCTCCAGGTTGAAACTCGATATTTTCCACGGTAGATAAAAACGCCACTCGCTGGCTTACATCACGCGGGGCTCTGACACGTACCGACGTGGCATCCATCGCCGACGCATGGATGGACCAAGAAAGCGGTTAATCGCATCCGCCATACGTTGAGCGGTGGTAAAGTCGGATTGAAAAAGATTAAAGGTAAGGTGGTCGCCCCGACCAAATGGATTCGGCACTTCGCGTTCCACCGAGGCACCATTGGTAATACGGCCAACAGTCGGTGTATTCCCCACCAGCTGTGAACCATCTGCCCTGTCGCGCTAAATCCGCCGACGATCAAATTGCCTTGCGCCGTGGCATAGACGTTGCCATCCAGGCCTTTCAGGAAGGTTTGGAGTAAGGTTCCTCCCCGTAAGCTTTCCGCCGAGCCAATCGACGAAACAGTCACGTCAAGTTTTTGACCCTGTTTAGCGAACGCGGGCAAGTCCGCTGTCACCGCCACCGCGGCGATATTGTCCGATTGAGGAGTCGTATCGGTGGGGAGTTCGATACCAAAGTTATTTAACATGGATTTGAAACTTTGGTCCGTAAAATCGGTGCTTTCACCGGTTCCCGGCAAACCAACCACTAAGCCATAGCCTGTTAACGTGTTACTTCTCACCCCGGCAACTTCTGCCACGTCCTTTATTCGAGCGGCAAGACTTGGCGTGGCCATAACCAGCAAGACTATCGATAACAACCACTTTTTCACGTCAACTCTCCGTCACAATATAGGGCTACAAGGTGACATTAAAGAATCGTGCCAACCAGCCTTGTTCTTGGGTATCTTGTCGTTCGCCCGTCCCAGAATACTGGATTCTGGCATTGGATATACGGGTTGAGGCTATAGTGTTGTCTGGGGCAATATCCGCCGGTCGAATGGTGCCGCTCAAGCGAATATATTCATCTCCAGAATTCAAAGTTAACCATTTTTCACCACGCACGATTAAGTTGCCATTGGCAAGGACATCAATCACTTGTACCGAAATAGACCCTTGCAGACTATTACTTTGGTCTGCCGATGTTGACCCCGTTGACGAATTATCATTACTCACTTCATACGACAAGGTACGTTCGCCAATGGTGATCTCTTCGCCCCCCAAGGATAAGGGATCCATGGTTAAATCGTTAGATTTAGCCAAGTCAGAGCTCGCACTTTTTTGCGCTTGGGTGTTTTCCTCAAGCATTACCGTCACGATATCACCAAGCCCACTAGGTTTTGAACCGTTATACAAATCACGCTGTTGGCTGGTATTGAACAAAGATCCTGTCGCGGTAGCATAGTGTTCGGGGGGCTGTTGTGGACGAATGGGAGACCAAGACGGATCATCGGCTTTGGGATCCTCACGCTGACGTAGCAAACCAATCAAGCCCTCGCCGTCCGGCGTTGTATCACCTTCGACGGCATCGGTGGTCGATGTGGCTTGGTCAAGGTCACTGCCTGTATCTTGCTGCCCCGGCAATGAACAACCGCCAATCCCTAAGAGCATTACAAACAAAAAGCGTGAAATCAATCCACGTTGCACCGTCATCATTGCCCCCTTTACACTTTTATCATGCTTATAACTGTTGATTTACGTAACTAAGCATTTGGTCAACGGATGAGATCACTTTAGAGTTCATCTCATACACACGTTGTGCCTCGATCATATTAACCAGCTCTTCGGTCACATTGACGTTAGAGGTCTCAAGCATCGATTGTTTCACTTCGCCAAACCCATTCAGACCTGGTACGCCTTCTTGTGGGTCACCACTGGCGCCAGTGGGGAGATAGATATTTTGACCGACCGGCTCTAAACCACCTGGGTTAATAAAATCCACCGTAGTGATTTGACCCAAGACTTGATTTTCTTGCTGACCGCGCAAACGTACAGAGACTTCGCCATCCGTGCCAACGGTCACCTGCACAGCATCATCCGGTATCGCGATTTCAGGCTCCAGTGTGTAGCCCGAACCTGAGGTAACAATGGTCCCCTCATCGTTCAAGGTAAACTGTCCGTTGCGTTGGTAACCCATGTTACCGTCGGGAAGCAACACTTGGAAAAAGCCATCGCCTTCGATCATCATGTCGAGCGCATTGTCCGTGGTTTGCACATTACCATTGGTATGGACACGCTGAGTGGCGACGACCTTTGACCCTGCCCCTAACATCAAACCACTCGGTAGTTCGGTATTCTGAGATGATTGGCCACCCGGTTGATTAATATTTTGATAAAAGAGATCTTCAAATACCGCGCGAGATTTTTTAAAGCCGACCGTTGATGCGTTGGCTAGGTTATTCGAAATCGTCGAAATATTAGTTTGCTGCGCATCAAGTCCGGTTTTGCTGACCCATAATGCTGGATGCATAATTACTTCCTCTTAATAAACCTTAGCCAAGCCGTAATAGCGATGAAGACGACTCGTCCATTTTTTCTGTGGTTTTCATTAACTTCACTTGCATCTCGAAGTGACGTTGCAAGTCAATCAGCCCTGTCATCTCACCTACCGCATTGACATTACTGCCTTCTAGGGCACCCGTTTGTAGCGTCACGCCTGCATCAGCTGGAAATACGGTGCCAGGCTCTTTAGGCTTAAACACCCCATTTTTGTCTTTGAAAAGATCTTGGTTATCGGGGCGGACGAGTTTAATTCTATCGACCACTTCCATCGCATCAGGCGGTGCCCCCTGGGGCAGTACAGAAACGCCACCCTCTTTGCCGACTTCAATTTTTGCAGCAGGCAAAGGAATAAAGATTGGCCCACCATTTTCACCCAGGATCAGATTGCCATTACTGTTCTGAAGTAACCCGGTTTGATCCACTTTCAAGTGACCGGCACGGGTGTAGCCTTCTTGGCCCTGGCTATCTAATACCGACATCCAGCCTTCACCTTGAACGGCCACATCAAGATTACGCCCCGTGGTAATGGTGGAGCCTTGCTCGAAGCTATAACCAGGTCGCTCAGTCATATTAAAGACTCGGCTTGGTAACCCCTCACCGTAAGCTTGCATAGAGCGAGACTGCTCAAGATCAGCACGGAATCCCGTGGTACTGACATTAGCTAGGTTATTGGCGCGCAACTGCATTGCCTGCATATCTTGCTTAGCGCCACTCATGGCGAGGTATAACGCGCGATCCATATTGGTTGCCTCCACAAACGTTCTATCGGTAACAAAGCAAAGAACATGCCATTAATTAAAGCCATATTTTTCAGAAAGATAGAAAGAGGTAATCGAGAAGGGAGATAATAGGAGTAAATAAAGGCTAGGACTTGCCGCCTGACGGGCAGGCGGCAATAAAAAGAGATCTTAACGGATTTGTAAGATATTCTGTTGCATCTGATTACTCACTTCCAGCGCTCGCGAGTTCGCTTGGAAATTACGCTGCGCGGTGATCAAATCAACCAGCTCTTGGGTCATATCGATGTTTGATTGCTCAATCGTCCCGCTTTTCACTTGACCGAAGGCACCTTGCATGGCTTCACCAAAAATAGGATCCCCAGAATCCTGCGTGACATCCCATTGGGTATTACCTACTTGAGCCAACCCTTGCTGATTGGCGACACGCACCATAGCAACACGGCCCAAAGCCATATTTTCACCATTACTGTAGGTCGCCATAATGGTCCCTTTCGGTCGATATCCACCTTGGTCAAATAACCGGTTGTCGCTCCGTCATCACTAAACTTACGCATTTCAAATGGCGCGGCATACTGAGTCGGGTTATCAAAGTTGAGCGTTAGCTGCTGATCACCGTTGGCACCGTTCATTTCTAATCCAGCGCCTGCAGGCCCCAAGGCGTCGGTCACGATCGGATTACCGCCATTAATATTGTTCACTGAACCGTCTGAGTTAAAGTCGATGGTGTGGCCAACCTGTCCAGCGGCATTGGTTGAATTCCCCCCTTGGATGTTAACCGGCTTTTCACCGTCTGGATCCGTCATGGTGTAATACACCGACCAGCTGTTAGGATTGGCCGGATCGTTGCCTTTGACATAATACGTCGACAACTTGTACGGCTGACCAAGCGAATCATAAACCGTCGCAGAGGTTTGCTTGTTGTAGGTTTCTGGGTCTTCAAAATTAAATTGGGTCGGATCTTTTTGTGCGCCGCCGGCTGGTAAGTTCAAACCAATATCAACATTTTGTGACGCACGAGGCTGACCAAACTGATCGGGGACATTAAGAGACTGAGGCTCATAAGAGGCCACCTGCTGAGTATCCGGATCAACATTATACCCTAGCAGGTACTGACCTTCGGAGTTGATAATGTCGTTATTTTTATCAAGATGGAAAGCACCATTTCGGGTGAGATGGTAGTCGTTGGTTTGTAGATTGTCATTCGACACCCCAAAGAAGCCATTACCGCTAATCCGCAAATCCAATGGGTTGTTAGTATAAATACTAGACCCTTCGTGGAATTGCTGCGCCACGGTCGACGTTTGTACACCGGTACCGTTAGTGGTCTTCGAATTTGAGAAGATCGACGTTGAGTAAACATCACCAAATTCAGCGCGAGATTCCTTAAAGCCATACGTATTGGCATTAGAAATGTTGTTACTGGTGGTGTTCATGTCTTTCTGGGCCGCACCAAGGCCACTTAACGCAATATTAAAACCCATTGCTTTTCACTCCTAATCAATCGGTCAGCCTCTCGTCACATTACCGACATCGGCGTTACCGACCTCTAGCACTTCAGCCAGTTTTAGCGGTGAGGAAAAGCCAGCAATATTTAACATCACATTGCCACCACCATTCCCCAGCAAGACACTGTTCACGTTGGCATAGGTCGACACATCAAATTCTTGGGTCTTGCCATCCACCATACCACTCACTTTGAGCTTATAGGTGCCTTCCGGCATGGCATTGCCGTTGTCATCCAACCCATCCCACTCGACGCGATGATCACCCGGCGGCTTGGCCCCCATGCTGAAAGTTCTCAGTAGTTGTCCTTGCTCGTTCTCAACCCGGACACTGACATTATCAAGCGCTTGGGGCAGCTTCACCATGCCCGCGACGCCGCCCGTTTCACCTTTTACACCAGTGGAGCCAGGCACCAGGACGTCACGCCCAACTAACGATGACGCTTGTAATGCTTGGTTAGACGTAATCGACTCATTGAACGTATCAAACTGCTTGTTCATTTTGCCGATACCGTCTACCGTGGCAAACGACGCCATCTGTGAGATCATCTTGTCATTATCGACAGGTTTAGACGGATCCTGCTGTGACAGCTGCTTGGTGAGCAATTTGAGAAAGTCTTCCTGTTCAAGCGCTTGCTTCCCCGTGGTCGAGTCTTGCCGCTCTTGCAGTTTTTTCTCTTGCTGCGCCTTTAGCTGGTCAATGTAGGACAGTCCGTTACTTGAACCTGTACCGTCAATTCCGGCCATCTTCGCCTCCTACATTACTGCCCCATCTGAAGCGTACGCATCAGCATTTGTTTACTCGCATCGGCCACCTGAACATTGGTTTGGTAGGACCGCGACGCAGAAATCATGTTCGCCATCTCTTCCATCACATTCACGTTTGGTTTAAAGATATAACCTTCGTCATTCGACATCGGATGGTTGGGGTTATATTCCGCGCGCAACGGTTTCTGGCTTTCTACAATACCATCAATGTTAACTGGCACACTGTCCCCCTGCTGTTTGAAGCGATTAAGCTCCGCAGAGAAAATAGGATGCCGGGCTCGATACGTTTCTTCAGCAGAGCTGCTCACCGAGTTGGCATTGGCCAGGTTGCTTGATGTGGTGTTCAATCGTACTGATTCGGCACTCATGGCCGATCCCGACACGTTAAAGATATTAAACAAACTCATCGATTATTTCCCATTCAATGCCTTCTTCATATTCTTGAACTTAGCGCCAAGAAAATCGAGTGAGGCTTGGTATTCCAGTGCGTTCTGCATGAACAAATTCTTTTCTAGTTGCGCATCAACCGTATTGCCATCGCCCGTATCCGGTTGTGATGGGACACGGTACTTTTTCTCTCCCATGACCCGGGTAGAGGCAGCGATGTGCCGCTCATTAGTGCGACTTAGGCCAATATTTGCCTCGGAGCTTGTCCGCTTTCAGCGCGCGTTGAAAGTCGATATCTTGCGCTTTGTAGCCTGGCGTATTGGCATTAGCGATATTGCTAGACAGGGTTTCTGCCCGCTTACCTCTTACGCCAACCGTGTGCTGGTGTACACCTAATGCATTGTCAAATGTAATCGCCATGGACAACCTCCGAATTCTTACTGCATAGAATAAAGCAAACAGGGTGCCAAGTTTCTATCTAGCACTGTTTTTTTGAGTGAACACGAGGTAGGGCGCGGGTTCAGCGCATGGAAGCAGCGAAAGAGCGCAGGTAGGTAACAGGCAGTCAACAAAAAAGCGGCAAACACTGTGCCGCTTCTTAAAGGGTTATTTTAGCTTATAGATGATGCCTGGGTTGCAGCGGACCATCTCAAACTTATCCGTTAAGCCAGTGAGTGACTCCGATGCCCCCAGAATAAGATAACCGCCGGGGTTGAGCGCCCCTGCCATTTGATTAAGCACCTTAGCTTTCATATCTGGTGCAAAGTAAATTAAGACATTACGGCAGAAAATGATGTCGAATTTACCCAGCAAACTGTAGCTTTCCATCAGGTTTTGTGGACGGAAAGTCACCATGCGCTTTATATTTTCTTTTATCCGCATTTTGCCGTCACCCACCTCTTCAAAAAAGGTGCGGCGGCGCTCCGGAGACAAGCCACGCCCCAATGCCAAATTATCGTAAATGCCCTGGCGACAGGCCTCTAACATCGACGTAGAAATGTCCGTCGCCGTAATGCTAACACTGCTAAGCATGCCTGGTTTACGCTGTTGTGTCTCTGCGACCGTCATGGCAATGGAATAAGGCTCTTGTCCCGATGAGCTGGCCGATGACCAAATCTTGATCGGCTTGCGTGACTTCGCCAGCTCCGGGAGTATACGATGTGCCAATACCTCATAAGGATAGGTATCACGAAACCATAGGGTCTCATTGGTCGTCATCGCATCAATGGCCGCGACGGCTAATTCACGATTTCGCCCGGAGACGACCGATTTGACGAGTTCCGACAGTGACGTCAAACCAAATTTATTCACAAGCGGACTTAAGCGGCTACGCACCAGATACTGTTTACTGTCTCCTAGTACGATCCCACACTTAGACTCGAGATGTTTGCAGAAGTCTCGATATTCTTGATCACTGATTGCTACATTTGTCATTAATTCACTCAATCGCTCTGGTTGCGTTACGACTTAACCGCTTCGAGGACGGCAGACCCCAGCTCATCTGGATCGAACTTAGCAATAAACGAATTGGCTCCGACACGCTGAACCATCGCCTCGTTAAATACCCCACTTAGCGATGAGTGCAATACTACATGAAGATCTTTGAGACTCGAGTCTTTTCTAATCTCCGTTGTCAGTGTGTACCCATCCATTTCAGGCATCTCAATATCGGAAATCACCAAGGCCAGCTGGCTATAGATGCTACCCTCTGCTGCCATTTCTTTCAGCTTATCGAGCGCTTCTTTGCCATCCTGTACCAAGATGACGTCATAGCCGACGCTTTCTACTGCGCGTTTTACTTGTCGACGCGCGACGCTCGAATCATCGGCTACCAATACTTGGCTCGGCGCATCTTCCTCACGTTCTTCACGCTTGGAAAGCACTTCTTCGCTGATCTCCTCATTGACCGGGGCAATTTCATTGAGGATTTTCTCGACATCAAGCACTTCAACCAGTTCATTATCGATTTCAGTAACAGCAGTGAGGTAGTGCGAACGGCCCGTTCCCTGTGGTGGTGGCAGTATTTTTTCCCAGTTCATATTGACAATGCGCTCAACTGAACCGACTAAGAACCCTTGCATCGATCGGTTGAACTCTGAAATGATCACGAACCGATTTTCGGGATCGGTAATAGCTGGCCCACCGGTTGCAAGGCTCATATCAATGACAGAAACGGTTTGACCACGAATATGGGCCACGCCTTTGACAAGAGGGTGCAAATTTGCCATTGCCGTCAATCGCGGACACTGCAAGACCTCCTTGACTTTAAATACATTAATGCCAAAGCGTTGTTTTCTCATCAGGCGGAAAGTCAACAACTCTAAGCGGTTCTGCCCCACCAACTGCGTGCGTTGGTTGACCGAATCAAGAACACCACCTGTCATAAGATAAACTCCATATTGCCCCATTTTTTTTGTAGAGTAGCATGGTAATCATAGTGGGTAATCACATGACTCTCGAGAAAGAAGGGAAATTTCTTCTTTGTCCGCTACCGATGGTTTGGAACTATGTCCAAGATATTGCGCTTATTTAGCGTCACTTTGCTCGCAAGCTTTAGCGTAAGTATAGCTGCTGCGACAGTAAGTCAAATTGAAGCGGTACAAGATGCGGCAGAAAAACATGTCGCTGAAATTATTTCTGTGCCAAAAAACGGCGAACTCAATATTGCAGCGGGTAATCTTGACGCCCGCATGCGTTTAACAGACTGCCCCGTCCCTTTGGATACGGATATACCAGGTCGACAACAGCTTAATACGTCGGTCACTGTGATGGTGTCTTGTGATCAAGACAACTGGCAAGTGTACATTCCGGTTAAAATTGAGCTGATGACGCCCTCGGTCGTCGCGAAGCGGCCTCTTAATCGTGGCATGACTATTGCTTCAGATGATCTTGCCATTCAAATGGTGAATAGTCGGTTTCAACGCGGTAGAACGTATACGCAGCCCGCCCGCTTAGTGGGCTCTAAAGTCAAACGGACGGTAGGGTTAGGCGAACCGATCAGCAGTAGCGATGTCTGTGCAGTGTGTCGAAATGATGACGTTTTAATCACTGCACAAGGAAACGGACTCAACATTGTTGCAAAAGGCACGGCATTAAGTGACGGTGCGCTAGGTGAGCAAATAAAAGTCAAGAACAACAAATCTAAACGTCTTGTCGATGCTACAATCTCAGCGGTCGGCGAAGTAACGGTTAATTTCTGACTTTTTATGGCTCAATGCTAAAGTAACTGCAAAATGTGCCGATATGCTGAGCGATGGACTCAAAAGCGACTGACAGTAAGGCAAAGTTATGGCGAGTATTGATCAACTACGTGGCAATCAGCAAGCGCTGACCACCACACGAAACACAAGCAACCAAACCAAAACCCAAGAGACGCAAAGCGGCACGATCCGTGAGCAACAGGGAATGAAACCCCAAGACGATGCGGTTTCATTAAGCCAACAAAGCCAGAAAATTGACAAAATGAATCAAGAGATGGCCGCCGAGCCCCATTTTGATAGTGCGAAGGTTGAGCAAATTAAGCAAGCCATTGCCAACGGATCGTATAAAGTGGATGCTGACAAATTGGCTTTCAATATGATGCGCTTCGAGAACGATCTAAACGAGAGCTAAGCTGACGGAGTGGTTATGAGTCCTACTGCGCCCCTAATAACGCTTGTTGAGCAACAGCGTGAGCGTGTTCAAGCGCTCCAAACGCTTCTGGAACAAGAAGCCAGTGTCATCGCGAGCCGTGTTTCCGATGACATCGAAGCCATTGCGAAAGAAAAACAAGTTTTAATCAATGAAATTCAGCGAAATGATGCGCAAATCAGTCGTCACGCTGAACGTGACTCGCTCCACCATGACCAAGCCATGCGTGAGCACGTCAGCGCTATCCAAACATGCTTGTCCACCTGTAAGCAGCAAAATGAAACCAATGGCGTTGCATTACAGCGAGCCAGTTTAAGTATTCACCGTCTGCGCAACTTATTCCAAGAAAGTGGCGGTAAATCAGAACTGACCTACAACCAAGACGGTAATGCCTCAGGCAGAAAAACGCTCGGAACAAACGTCAAAGCGTAATTAGGTACAATTAGTAGGTACAATTAGAAGATAATAGAATTGTTGTTAGGCACGGGCTGTGACTCTCCGTAACGTTTCATTTTTTTCATTGTCTCAAGGTTTAGCTCAAGTTCGGTCACGTAGCTATCACCAACTTTATAACTCGCCACAACTTCCGCCCCACGAATAATACCATCGACTGCGCCTTGCGTGCTGTCGCGGCCTAAACTTTGATCGTTAACGCTCGCGCGGCTGCTGACGCGTAATCCATAGACTTGCTCGCTCAGCTCTTTATAGGCGTCCACTTTAGACGCACGCATCGCTCGCGTTTCTTTCTCTTCTTGGGTGGCTCCTTGTTGCGCACTGATCGAGGCCATGCCAACCGCCGAAATAATGCTCTCTTCTTTCATTTTTGTCAGGGGCTGACACGCAGAAACCATCAATAACGCGACAAAAAGCAATCCATGTTTTTTCAACATTTGTCTCCCTTACTCTTTTCTATGCTAGGGCTTCAGTACGACGGTTTCACGTTTCACGCGGTTTTGATCATCTCGAATGATCACGCCATCGCGCTTACGCACCTTATACAAGCTATCGATATCACGACCAATCCGATCGGCGGGTAAAAAGCCCTGCGCCGAGGCGACAACAACGCGAGACTCCATACCGATAACACGTGCATTAACTAACACCCCACCCCCTTGGCGGAGCATGGTCCCTGTTAATACATATTCAATTTGCTGCTCAGGGTTAAGCTCTTTCCAGTCACGACTGATGGTGAAATCACCTTCTTCCGTCACCCGAATAGCGCCGGTTGACTTAAAGTCAACGACGGTAAAACCGCGGCTTTGCATCTGGTAAATCAACCCTTCGGTAACGGTGTTTCCTAACCAGTTCGTTTCGTCCATTTTTTGCAGGTCGACAAACGAGGTCACGGCCAGAGGTGTTCGCGCCGTCAGGTAAGCGTTGGTCGCTAAAAGTTCATCCGCCATACTATTTAAAAAATAGTCGAGTGTGTGGCGTGGCCGCTGCTTAAGAAAAAATTCACTGCCTGAATACGGCTCTTTGCCGTTATAGATTGGCGTGTAAGCACAGCCTGTTACCAATAGCGCTACTATCGCCACTATCCACTTTTTCATCGTATCATGCTCCGCGCTCAGTCATCGATGTGAGACAAGTGTGTTATCTAGTGTATCGGTCAATGTCGTCAAACCTTTACCCTAGATTGCTCGTTCTCATTTAGGAACACAACTTGCATCAGCGTCTTTGCGTCATCTTATTGGTAGGCCGTTACCCTACGCGTTAATAAAGTGAAAGCAATTTCCATACCCACTAAGTGAGATCTTGACTATGAAAACCCTTTTGGCGCGGTTAACACTGATTATTAGCGTTGTTGTCGCTCCGTTCACGCAAGCTGCCTGGTATGAAGTATCAGCCAGTTCTCCTATACTCGAAAGCCAGCAAGCGGCACGCGTGCGAGCATTCGAAGCGGCAACCTTCGACGCGGTGCGCTTTGCCGGAGCCGATGTAGGCAGTTTGCAGCAGCTCAAACGTTTCTATACACAAGTAAAACCTGGCTATCAGTTCAGCGGTAACGCGGTGCGCGAGGTGCAAGTGCTGGAGGAAGGCACTCAGGGTGGCAATTATGTGGTGAATTTGCGGCTAGATATTTACCCCTCGGCAAACGCTTGCCACAAGACGCAGTATAAAAAAGGATTGGTGTTAACCCGCTTTCCCATTGTTTCGCCACAACAAGCAGCTCTAGGGGGGATCTATCAATTCGGTGACGACTTTTCGGTGCTTTTAAACCGTGAAATCACACAGCATGCACAAAGCTTTGTCGGACGCGGGATCGCCAATGTGGATGTATCACCCAATATGCCAAGCGCTGTTGCTATGCTCGCAGAAGACAAAGACGCGCAGTTTGTTGTGACAGGCGCGATCACCGATTTATCTGCCACTACGGATACCAGTGGTTTCGGCAAGGCACAAAATAACCGCCAATTGGCGGTCAATGTCCAAGCGATGGACAGTGATAGTGGGGAAGTGATCTTTCAACGTCGATATCGTGATGTTGCACACTGGCCCTTTGAGCGACACAGCCAAGTGGATACGCAGACGGCGCGATTCTGGCAGTCGCCGTATGGCAGATGGCACGCCGGATGAGCCGAAATATTTTATTAGATTTGGAGTCTTCCCTAGCCTGTCGTGCCAGCAAGCCTAAGATTTTGTCATTGAAAGAGAACATTGCACAAATTAATGTTGGGCGTATTAATGGCGTGCAGCAAGGCGATCAATTAACTCTATGGCATATCGCTTCTTTCACCGATGACTTGGGCATTGTGCGCACCCAACGGCGAAAAAGTGGTATCACACTAACAGTCGCGCGCGTGTATGAGAGTAGTGCGGAAGCGGTTGTTCAGCCTCAAACCTTAACCGGAAGCATTCAAATCGGCGATATCGTGACCAAAGGGCTTAACTAAATGAAAACAGGCGCTTAAATCGCGCCTGTTTTTACGTATAATGGTCGCACGCTCTCATAGCTCAACAGGATAGAGCAGTCGCCTCCTAAGCGATCGATCGGGGTTCGAGTCCCTGTGGGAGCGCCAACCTATATTGGCGCTGAACGCTAGAAAAGCGCAGGCACATAAACAGTTAAGAGCCACAAGCTTAGCATTGCCATCACGCTGGCAAGAATATCATCAACCATAATACCCAAACCGCCATGAACATGTTTGTCTAGCCAGCTGATCGGCCAAGGCTTTACCATATCGAAAAGTCGGAACAACACAAAGCCAGCCAGTACCGTCTTCCAATCTGTCGCTGGGACAAGCGCCATGGTTAACCAAAAGCCGACAAATTCATCCCAAACAATGGCACCATGATCATGGACTTGCATGTCATTAGATGCACGCCCACAGATCGCAATACCCGCGATACCGCCAACCACAATGGCAACCCAAAGCGCAGCAATCCCGCCGAAGGTCACTAGCCCCCAGTAAAACGGTATCGCAAACACCGTCCCAACGGTACCGGGCATAATCGGCGATAGACCACTGCCAAACCCTAATGCCAATAGATGGATAGGGTTAGACAAAGATAAACGATGTTTAGGATCCGTCATAATTTGAGTCCTTAAAATGATCCCAACCGGCAAGCGCCCAATCAAGTGGTTGACCTTGTGCGACTAATTCAAGGGTACGGTGGCCATTGATTTGACCAATACGCTGCACCTTAATGCCACTGTGTTTTAACACGGTATCGAGTGTACCGCGATGCATTTCAGGAACGGTAAAGCAGAGTTCATATTCCTCGCCACTGGTCAGGGCCAGTTTTTGTGCGGCTACTTCGCGATCAACATCGGCGAGTAAACGCTCAGAAATCGGTAGCCGTGTGATCTCAATTTGCGCCCCGACATCACTGGCTTTGAGAATATGGGTTAAATCTGCATAGAGACCATCGGAGATATCAATGGCAGCCGAGGCAATGCCCCGCAGTGCCTGTCCCACCGCAACACGCGGTTGAGCACGATAATGGCGGTTAATCAGGCTATTGGCACGTGCCTCATCCACGACGGGTTTACCCAGTACATAATCAAGCCCAGCTTGGCTTTCCCCCAGCGTGCCCGTGACATAGATCCAGTCTCCAGGCTTAGCACCTGAACGCGTCAGTGCCTGCCTTTGGGAACATGACCATGCAACGTCATGGTAATACTTCTAGGCCCTCGCGTGGTGTCACCGCCAATTAACTGAACCTGAAAGTATTCAGCGAGGGCGGAAAACCCCTGACAAAAACCAGCGACCCAAGCTTCATCGGCGTCGGGTAAGGTTAAAGCGAGTGAGCACCAAGCAGGCATTGCGCCCATCGCGGCAAGATCACTCAAGTTAGAAGCTAAGGCTTTGTGCCCCACATCGGATGCGCTGGCTGAAGGAAGAAAATGTGTGCCTTCGACTAAGGTATCGGTGGTCACCACAAGTTGGCAGCCGTTGGGTACCTCAGTGATCGCACAATCATCGCCAATGCCCAGTACGACATCTCGACGATTAACCGGCTGACGTGCGAAATAATCGCGAATCAAATCAAATTCATTGCGCGTCATAAAAATCAGTTATCGGGTTAGATCAATAAAAAGGCCAGCATGGCTGGCCTAGTAAGGAGGGATTAACGTAACCGAGGATACGCTTTATCCAAGACACCATTGACGAATTTATGGCTGTCTTCCGCACCAAAGCGTTTGGCCAACTCAATGGCTTCGTTGATGACAACTTTATAGGGGACATCATCACACTTGATCAGCTCATACATCGCGAGACGCAATAAAGCGTGTTCCATGTCGTCAAGATCCTGTAATGGACGAGACAAATATGGACGCATTTTGCTATCAAGCTCTTGATGGCTGAGCGCAACACCACTGAACAGGATACGAAAATACGCAACATCAGTTTCCGGATCGCGAAGAAGGGGTTCTGTTTTCTGGTGCTCATCTTCTTCTTCGTATTTATCTGCGGCCAAAAACTGCGCTTCAATATCAGCGACATTTCCTTTTGCGATTTGCCATGTGTAAATGGCTTGCAATGCGAATTGGCGAGCATTACGCCGTGCGGCTGGTTTCACTTTAACCCCCATTTAGGATTCAATTTGGGACAGAACATTCACCATTTCAAGCGCGCTCAGTGCAGCCTCTGCCCCTTTATTACCAGCCTTGGTACCTGCGCGTTCGATCGCTTGCTCAATGGTGTCTACTGTCAGCACACCAAAAGCGACTGGGGTTTCATACTCCAGTGCCACTTGTGCCAACCCTTTGTTACATTCTCCGGCAACATAGTCAAAATGCGGTGTGCCGCCGCGGATCACTGACCCTAGTGCGACAATCGCATCATAACGACCGCTTTTCGCCAGCTTTTGGGTCACCACAGGCAACTCGTAGGCACCGGGACAACGTACCACGGTGATATTATCGTCGTTGACTTGGCCTTGGCGCTTCAGTGCGTCAACCGCACCCTCTAGCAAACTCTCGTTGATAAAACTATTAAAGCGAGAGATAACAATAGCAACCTGCGCATTGGGCGCGGCAAATGCACCTTCGATTACGTTCATGAGCCTTCCTGTGACTTGCTTTCCGGAATGAGAAACCGCGCGATTCTAACATACTTTTCACCATTGACACCATGCTCAGTGTCTTGGGGAAACGACCAAGCGCTCACGGCTTCCCTTAAGTATTTATTCGGTCACGTATTCAACCACATTCAAACCAAAGCCTGACAGCGCGTGATAACGTTTAGTCGATGAAGAGAGCAAACGCATTTGTTTAACCCCCAAATCAGCCAAAATCTGTGAACCAATCCCGACTCGGCGTGAAGTGCCCTGCCATTTCGCGCCTGCCGGTTTCTCGCCTTTATCTTGCGCTTCAAAGGCTTTAACTTTGTTGATAATGGAGTCAGGCGTTTCTTCTTTCCCTAAAATCACCAATACGCCCCCTTCTTCACTGATCCGCGACATGGCTCGAGTCAGCCCCCAGCTGCGCTCAGCGGTGCGATCTGAGCGGAGTAGATCGGTAAACGTATCTTGCAGATGGACCCGCACCAAGGTCGGATTGGCAGAGATCTCGCCTTTACGCATCGCGTAATGAATTTGGTTATCAATGGTATCCCGGTAGGTCACGAGATCAAACTCACCAAATTCGGTCGGCAATGTACATTCGGCGACGCGCTCAATGGTGGTTTCATTTAAGTTACGGTACTCAATCAAGTCCGCAATCGTGCCAAGCTTGATACCATGCTTGTCACAAAACACTTCTAAGTCAGGACGACGCGCCATGGTGCCATCTTCGTTCAAGATCTCAACAATCACAGAAGACGGATTAAAGCCGCCTAATCGCGCCAGATCGCAACCGGCTTCAGTATGACCCGCACGCGTTAATACGCCCCCTTCTTGCGCCATCAGTGGGAAAACATGCCCCGGCTGCACTAAGTCGGCTGCGTTGGCATTCGGGGCTACCGCCGCTTGCACGGTACGCGCGCGGTCTGCCGCCGAAATACCGGTGGTCACGCCTTCAGACGCCTCAATCGACACCGTAAAGGCGGTCGAAAATTGGGCATTATTGTCTGACACCATCAAGGGCAATCCAAGTTGCTGACAACGCTGTTGGGTCAGCGTTAAACAAATCAAACCACGCCCGTGGGTCGCCATAAAATTGATCGCCTCTGGCGTAATCGCTTCGGCCGCAATGATCAAATCGCTTCATTCTCGCGATCTTCGTCATCCATCAACACCACCATTTTACCTTGGCGGATATCGTCAATGATTTCTTGGGCGCTACTTATTGCCATCTTGGATTCCTTATTTCAAAAAGCCGGAACGGGCAAGCGTTTCAAAGCTAACCCCCGTTGATTGTGTCGGTTCAGCCGCTTTATCGCCTAGCATCAGTCGCTCAAGGTATCGGGCGATCACATCCACTTCGATGTTCACCCTACGCCCTGGCGCAAAGTGTTGAATGGTGGTTTGCTCGGCCGTGTGCGGCACAATGGTAAGTTTGATATCGCTGCCGTTAACCTCGTTCACTGTCAAACTAATCCCATCAACCGTGATCGACCCTTTTAACGCCACGTATTTCGCTAATGTCGGGGGCAACGCAATCCAATACTCCCATGCACGGCCCGTTTGGCTAACGGAGGTGACTTCCCCTAGGCCATCCACATGGCCAGAGACCATGTGTCCACCAAACCGCGTGGTCGGTAGCATCGCCTTTTCGAGGTTAACGTTATCGCCAACCGATAAGACGCCGAGCGACGAACGCGCCAAGGTTTCTGAAGATACATCGGCGCTATAACCGGTTGCGCTCACTGCGACCACAGTTAAGCACACCCCATTGGTGGCGATGCTGTCACCCAGTTTGACATCAGAAAGGTCGAGGCCACCACTGTCGATAGTGACGGTCATGTCTTGTCCGCGACGGGTCAGTTTTTGGACACGGCCCATCGCTTCGATAATTCCAGTAAACATCGTCTTAATACTCTTGCGTTATGACGGCATGCTCAGAGAGCATCGCGGTTAAGCGAACATCGTCACCGACAGTCTTGACCTGATTGAAATGGAAACGCGGCGCGTCATCCATCGTTTGTAACCCGTTCAAAGCGACCAAAGGACGACTATCTGCGCCTAGCAATACCGGCGCTTGATAAACAATGAGCTCATCCACTAACGACTCAGTTAATAACTGATTCGCCAGTCTCGCGCCTGCTTCCACCCACACCTTGTCGATGTCATACTCAGCCAGTGCGCGAAGAATAGTGCTGAGCGAGGCATGTGGCATCACCCATTCCTGGACGTTATCCGGCCATACCTTATTGCTCGGTGTATCAACAATACGGATCACCTCGCCATCGAGCTGATAGACGGTCGCCTGCGGAGAGGTTTTATTATCTTTATCTAGGATCACCCGAGTGGGCTGGCGCAGTACAGATTGCGGATAATGGTCGAGGACGGCACGAGATAGCTGGCTACGACGCACATTTAGGCTGGGGTTATCGGCTAATACTGTAGCGCTGGTCGATAAAATGGCACTGGCTTGCGCACGAAATGCCTGCACATCTTCACGCGCAGACTCACCGGTGATCCATTTGCTTTTCCCGTTAGCTAATGCGGTCCGCCCATCCAGGCTGCCCGCTAGCTTGAGCTGCACATACGGCATCTGAGCTTGCATACGTTTGATAAAGCCAGGGTTGAGTGATGTTGCCTGCTCAGCCATCACGCCTATCACAACCTCAATACCTGCCTGTTGCAGCCGTGCGATACCACGCCCTGCCACTTGAGGATTAGGATCTTGCATGGCACATACCACACGCGAGACTTTAGCGGCAATCAACGCATCACAGCAAGGCGGCGTACGGCCATAATGCGAGCATGGCTCTAAGGTCACATAGGCGATCGCGCCCGCCGCACGTTCACCGGCGGCGTTTAAGGCATACACTTCAGCGTGCGGTCCACCTGGCGCAATATGAAACCCCTCGCCCACGATCTCATCACCGTGGGCAATGACACAACCAACATTGGGGTTGGGTGTGGTGGTATAACGGCCTTGGGCAGCCAACGTCAAAGCGCGTGCATCATGGTTTGATCTTGGTGGTTAATTGTCATTTTTGTAACCGTGCAATCTCTTCACCAAATTCGCGAATATCTTCAAAGCTGTGATAAACCGAGGCAAAGCGGATGTATGCCACCTTATCAAGTTCCTTGAGTGCTTCCATGACCAAGTTACCGACCATGGCTGATCCAATTTCCCGCTCGCCCGTCGCGCGCAAACGCGATTGATGCTATTAATCGCTTTTTCTATATCATCTGTGCTGACAGGGCGCTTCTCCAGAGCACGCTGAATACCGCCCCGTAATTTTTCTTCGTCAAAGGGCTCTCGATTCCCGTTGGTTTTGATCACCCGCGGCATGACTAATTCTGCCATCTCAAACGTCGTATATCGCTCAGCGCACGCCAAACACTGGCGACGACGGCGAACTTGATGGCCATCAGCCACGAGTCGAGAATCGATCACTTTGGTGTCGGTAGCACCACAGAATGGACAATGCATGCACGTCGTCTCCTCAATATTGTCTCGCTAGTGTAACCGATTTGAGAGGTTGGAAAAGCCTGTCTGAAAAAACGGAATACGGGATTTGTGTTTTAGGTCGGCCCCGCGCCCCAACAAATATGAAAAAAGCGCCCGAAGACGCCTTATTTGTCAGACAAAATGAACAGATTTATTACGCATACACGGGCAGACGACGGCAGATGGCTTGGACTTTCTCTTTCGTTTCTGCAATCACTTGCTCATTGTTGATGTTATCAAGCACATCACACATCCAATGCGCGAGCTGCTCGGCATCTTGCTCGGTAAAGCCACGGCGGGTAATCGCTGGCGTCCCCACACGAATACCTGACGTGACGAACGGGCTACGCGGATCGTTCGGTACACTGTTTTTATTTACCGTAATGTTGGCTGCGCCTAACGCGGCGTCCGCTTCTTTGCCGGTAATGTCTTTATCAATTAAATCAACCAATAGCAGATGGTTATCGGTTGAGCCTGATACGATTTTATAACCGCGCGCCTGGAACCCCTTCACCATTGCGCGTGCGTTATCAATCACGCGAGCCTGATACGCTTTGAACTCTGGTTCCATAGCTTCTTTAAACGCCACCGCTTTACCGGCAATCACGTGCATCAATGGGCCGCCTTGGCCGCCAGGGAACACAGCAGAGTTGAGCTTTTTGTAAATGTCTTCACCGGCATTCGATAAGATCAAGCCACCGCGAGGACCCGCAAGCGTTTTGTGCGTGGTCGTGGTGACACGTGTGCATGCGGCAACGGATCGGGATAAACCCCCGCGGCAATCAAACCCGCCACGTGCGCCATATCGACCAATAACCATGCGCCGACTTTATCAGCGATTTCACGCATGCGCTTCCAATCCACCACTTGTGAATAGGCAGAAAAGCCACCGATGATCATTTTTGGCTTATGCTCTAGCGCAAGCTGTTCCATTTGCTCGTAATCAATTTTACCTGCTTCATCGATACCGTAAGGGATCACATGATAATGCTTGCCCGAAAAGTTGACTGGCGAGCCATGGGTTAGATGGCCACCGTGAGCTAGGCTCATGCCGAGTACGGTATCGCCTGGGTTTAACAGTGCCATGTAGACCGCACTATTTGCTTGTGAGCCCGAGTGAGGCTGAACGTTGGCATACTCACAACCAAACAACTCACACGCACGCTCAATCGCCAAGGTTTCGGCTTTATCGACGTATTCGCAGCCGCCGTAATAACGTTTACCTGGGTACCTCGGCATATTTGTTGGTCAGTTGAGAGCCTTGCGCTTCCATCACGCGAGGCTGGTGTAATTTTCTGACGCAATCAGTTCAATATGTTCTTCTTGGCGCGTACTTTCTTCTTCCATCGCCGCAAACAGCGCTGGGTCATAATCCGCGATATTCATGTCACGCTTTAGCATTGGTCTCTCCTGACTTAACATTGGCGGGCAATCACCCATAAAGCGAAAGCTAGGGCCGGATAGGCCGCCTAGCAACACATAGTCTCGGTGTGATGTCTTGGATCACGCCTTGGCTTAGTCGCTTTAGCCTTCCCAAACAAAGCGATTAAGCCAAGGAAACAGCAAACGTTTAACCTGCCCACGCAAACGTTTTCGTTACCGCCATGACTGCGTTTGCTATTCTACAAAAAATCCCTTCAATCAGGTAGCCTATGGCATGACTTTTATTTGCAAAGCAGGTTATATTTCGTTGTTGAACGACGCAATAAGACGGGCGTCAGCTGTAAATATTTTACACTGCAGTATCATAATAATGACAATGTAGGTGCAGATTATTTACGTTATCGACTTTTTCCCAACCCTCATTGGCGATAGAATCCGCGCCCGCAATGCCGATTTACTTTTTAACCGCCGACCTATTTAGGTTTTGGCGGGATTTTTGTTGCTAACACTTTTTGTAGGGAGAAGCCGTGTGAGTCGATACCAGCACAGCTTGAAAGAAGACGTTATCGCGATCGCTTCTGGGGCATTTTTAGTCGCCCAAGGGGTCTTTTTTTTACAACAAGCCGGGTTATTAACCGGCGGCACTACAGGCCTTGCTTTATTAATTAGCCAATTTACTGACCTTTCGTTCGGTACTTTGTACTTTCTTTGCAATTGTCCGTTTTACTTAATGGCATGGTTTAGAATGAGTCCACGCTTTGCATTACGTAGCGTACTTGCCGGTGGGGCGGTATCGGTGATGGCCGATCATATCGCGTATTTTTTCGAAATCACTTGGCTTGCTCCCGCCTACTGTGCGGTGATTGGTGGGTTACTGATGGGGGTCGGGATGTTGATGATTTTCCGCCACAATGCCAGTTTGGGCGGTTTTAATGTCCTGGTGCTCTATTGTCAGGACAAGTTCGGGATCTCGGCAGGAAAACTGCAAATGGGCATCGACTGCACCATTCTTGCGTTATCTTTCTTCCTCATCGATCTGAACCTGCTGATGTGGTCTGTGGTCGGCGCGATTGTGCTCAACTTAGTGTTAGCAATGAACCACAAGCCAGGGCGCTATCAAGCACACCCCGCTAATCCCGGCGCATAATTGCCAGAAAAGCCCATTAGTACACCAAAGCCAAGCATAATCAATGCTTGGCTTTTTGCTGCGGGTCGTATTCGCTAAAAGCGAGGATTAAATCGCTTCTTCGTCTTCCTCGCCTGTACGGATACGCACCACACGCTCAACATCAAAGACAAAAATCTTTCCGTCGCCAATTTTTCCGGTTTGTGCGGTATCAATAATGGTATCGACACATTGTTCAGCCACATCGTTAGATACAACCACTTCCAATTTTACCTTGGGCAGAAAATCAACCATGTATTCGGCACCGCGGTAGAGCTCTGTGTGTCCTTTTTGACGACCGAAACCTTTGACTTCCGACACGGTCATCCCAGTAATACCCACATCGGCGAGTGCTTCACGTACATCATCGAGTTTGAATGGCTTGATGATAGCTTCAATTTTTTTCATTCCGTTATCCTTCTCATTGGCCGTCGGCCGGTCCTGATGGATCAAGTGGTTAACTGAAATTGTATCGCAGCAGAATAAAAAATCACCCACCGATTCACGCTTATTACAAAAAAGCCGCCAACGGTTGGCGGCTTGAGTGGCATAGGGGTTTATCCCAGTGTCACCCGCGCGTTGCGGAACATACGCATCCAGGCACTGTCTTCGCCCCAGTCGTCTGGGTGCCAAGAGTTCGCCACAGTGCGGAATACCCGCTCAGGGTGAGGCATCATAATGGTCACGCGGCCCGAGTCGGTGGTTAATGCGGTTATCCCATTCGGTGAGCCATTCGGGTTGGCGGGATACGCTTGTGTCGGCTGTCCATGATTATCGGTGTAGCGCAGCGCCACGATTCCTGAGGCTTCAATTGCCGCCAGGTGCTCAGCGTCACGCACCTCGACGCGTCCTTCTCCATGCGATACGGCGATAGGCATCCGCGAACCGGCCATGCCCGCAAAGAAGGCAGACGAGCTGGATTGCACTTCCACCATGCTAAAGCGTGCTTCAAAACGCTCCGACTCGTTACGGACAAAGCGTGGCCAGTGAGCCGCCCCCGAGATCAGCTCACGCAAGTTCGAGAGCATCTGACAGCCATTACAGACTCCAAGTGCCAAGGTGTCTTCACGAGCAAAGAAGGCGCTAAATTGATCGTGAGCGCGGCGATTAAACAGAATCGATTTTGCCCAACCTTCGCCGGCCCCTAGCACATCCCCGTAGGAGAAGCCGCCACAGGCCACCAGCCCTTGGAAACCGTCCAAGCTGACACGCCCTGAGAGAATATCACTCATGTGGACATCCACGGCGTTAAACCCAGCGCGATCAAACGCTGCTGCCATTTCCACATGCGAGTTCACGCCTTGTTCACGCAAAATGGCCATAGACGGTTGTTGACCGGTGACAATATACGGCGCAGCAATATCTTCGTGGACATCAAAGCTCAGCGAGGCGTGCAAACCTGGGTCTGCGGCCTGTTTAGCGTCAAACTCTTGGCGCGCACAATCTGGGTTATCGCGACGCGCTTGCATCTGGTAGGTGGTTTCAGCCCAAATCTGACGTAGATGCTGACGACTTGCTTGATACACAGACGCTTGCCCGTGGCGCAGTACAATCTCATCACTGTCATTTAAACCACCAAGCACATGGCTGCATGCGGTCAACTGATGCTCCGCCAATACCGCGTTGACACGCTCGAGATCTTGATCGGCGACTTGGATCACCGCGCCCAGCTCTTCGTTAAACAACACCGACAAAGCATCGTCGCCTAAACTGGCAATATCGACATCAATGCCCGTGTGGCCAGCAAAGGCCATTTCTGCCAAGGTGACGAACAACCCGCCATCGGCACGGTCGTGATACGCCAGCAACTTTTGCTCCGCCACCAAAGTTTGCATCGCGTGGAAAAAGCCTTTGAGGCGCGCGCTGCTGGTGACATCGGCAGGCTTATCGCCCAATTGGTGATACACCTGTGCCAACGCGGTCCCGCCAAGACGCTGCGCCCCTTCACCGAGATCAACTGCAATCAGGTGGCTGTCGCCTTTATCGGTGCGCAGTTGTGGTGTGACCGTACGGCGTACATCTTCGACGCGGCCAAAAGCGGTGATGATCAGCGACATCGGCGCCGTCACGGTTTTGTTTTCACCCTCTTGCTGCCACTGGGTTTTCATCGACATCGAGTCTTTGCCCACCGGAATGGTCAGTGACAGCTCAGGACACAGTTCCTCACCCACGGCTTTTACCGCTTCGTACAAGCCAGCGTCTTCGCCCGGATGGCCGGCGGCGGACATCCAGTTGGCAGACAGCTTAATGTTGGTCAGGCTGCCAATATCGGCACAGGCGATATTGGTCAGTGCTTCACCGACCGCCATACGGGCCGAAGCGGCAAAATCGAGCAAGGCGGCTGGGGTGCGTTCCCCCATCGCCATCGCTTCGCCGTGGTAGCTGTCATAACTGGCCGCCGTCACCGCACAGTTCGCCACCGGCACTTGCCACGGGCCAACCATTTGATCACGCGCGACTAGCCCTGTCACCGAACGGTCACCGATGGTGATCAGGAAAGTTTTCTCCGCCACCGCTGGCAAGCGCAAGACACGCTCACAGGCTTCTGCTAGCTCAATGCCTTGGGTGTTCAGTGCAGTACCGGTCACTTGCTGACGCGTGACCTCTCGGTGCATTTTAGGCGCTTTACCCAGTAGAATATCCATCGGCATGTCGATGGGGGTATTATCGAAGTGGCTGTCATGGAGCGATAAATGACGCGCGTCGGTGGCGTCACCAAGCACTGCATAAGGCGCACGTTCACGCTTACACAGCGCTTCAAAACGCGGCATGTCTTCCGGTTTAACCGCTAAAACGTATCGCTCTTGTGACTCGTTACACCAAATGGCCAGTGGGCTCATGCCTGGTTCGTCATTGGGGATATCACGCAAATTAAAGCGCCCGCCGCGGCCGCCATCATCGACCAGCTCTGGCATCGCATTCGAAAGGCCGCCCGCGCCCACATCGTGGATAAAAGCAATCGGGTTATCATCACCAAGCTGCCAGCAACGGTCAATCACCTCCTGGCAGCGGCGCTCCATTTCTGGGTTCTCACGTTGTACTGAGGCAAAGTCCAAGTCTTCCGCTGACTGGCCTGATGCCATGGACGATGCAGCCCCGCCGCCAAGGCCGATGTTCATCGCCGGGCCACCTAACACAATCAGTTTGGCCCCCACTTCAATCTCGCTTTTTTGCACATGGCCGTCACGGATATTCCCCATTCCGCCTGCGAGCATGATCGGCTTGTGGTAGCCACGCACTTCCTCACCGGCATGCGAGGTCACCAACTGCTCATAGGTGCGGAAATAGCCTAGCAAGTTAGGACGGCCAAATTCGTTGTTAAACGCGGCGCCGCCCAACGGGCCTTCCAGCATGATATCGAGCGCGGTGGCAATGCGCTCTGGCTTGCCATAATCACGCTCCCACGGCTGAATAAAGCCCGGGATTTTTAAGTTAGAGACAGAAAAACCGACCAATCCCGCTTTGGGTTTACCCCCCACACCGGTCGCACCTTCATCACGAATTTCTCCACCTGAGCCTGTCGCCGCTCCGGGCCACGGAGAAATAGCCGTCGGGTGGTTATGGGTTTCAACCTTCATCAAGATGTGGGCGGGTTCATGGTGATACTGATAAGTGTGGCTGTCGGATGTGGGGAAAAAGCGCCCGACATTCGATCCTGTCATCACTGCTGCGTTATCCTTGTACGCAGAGAGGACGTTATCGGGTGTCTGCTCGTAGGTATTTTTGATCATTTTAAACAGCGACTTCGGCTGTTTTTCACCATCAATGGTCCAATCAGCGTTGAAGATTTTGTGCCGACAATGTTCAGAATTAGCCTGCGCAAACATCATCAATTCAATGTCGTTGGGGTTACGCCCCAGTTGGGTAAAGTTCTCGACCAGATAATCTATTTCATCGTCGGCCAGAGCCAGACCCAGGGCTTGGTTGGCCTCAACTAAGGCATCTCGGCCGCGAGCAAGAATATCCACACCGTGCATCGGCGCGGGCTTGGCTTGTTCGAACAATACATGGGCGGCTTCAAGCTCACTGAACACCGTTTCCATCATCCGATCGTGCAACACCCCGATTAAGGTCGCGTGTTGTTCATCACTTAAGGGCGCAGACAATTTGATATAGTAGGCTGTTCCGCGCTCCAAGCGTTTGACTGCCTCTAAGCCACAGTTATGGGCAATATCGGTCGCCTTTGACGACCAAGGCGACAAGGTACCGGGCCGGGGTAACGAGAAACAGCGTCCCTTCAGGCGCATGCGGTGGTAAGGTTGGTCCGTAAGTCAGCAGCTTTTCGAGCTTCTCGCGACTCATGCTATCTAAAGGGTGATGCAAATCGGCGAAATGAACAAACTCAGCATACAGTGTCGTGACCGGTAACTGATGCGCTTGGCAGCGAGTCAGCAGTTTATTGACACGAAACTCAGACAGTGCGGGGGAACCACGCAAAATATCCATGTGCGTACGTCTCTCGTTAGCGGTAAATGAAAGGGTATACCCAAATTGACGCATCCTGGCACGATAACTTGGGTATCACCACGCTCTTAACCGCAGTGCTATGAAAACGCAAAAACGCGTTTTCACTGGCCTTTTAAGCAAACGGCGACCATTATAGGGCAAAAGCGTTAGCGACAACACACCTGACGCAACCGTTTGCGCAAAAATTTTTCCCTCTATCCGTATCCATCCTATTCACGTAGAATGTCGTGTCTATCGATCATCGCTAGCACAATAACGCTGGCCAGCAACAGTGAGCGACAGCCTTTGACACAGCGTGACTTTTCTTTGAAATCATGGATGACTAGCCTTGTCGTGCTGGTGGTTAGTCTGGTATTAACCGGTTGTGATTGGCACTTCGACGATCGTACCGTGCTGGAAAAAATCCGCGACCGGGGCGTGCTGAGAGTCGGAACGCTCAACAACGAGCTCTCCTATTATATCGGCCCCGATGGTCCGACAGGGCTTGATTACGAGCTTGCATCCCGTTTTGCTGACAAGCTTGGCGTCAAACTGGAAATGGTGCCCACCTACACCCTATCCGGCCTCTTTCCAGCCCTTGAGCGCGGCGACGTCGATCTGATTGCTGCTGGCCTTACCATTACCGACCAACGCTTGTCACAATTTCGCCCTGGCCCCGCCTACTACTTTGTCAGCCAACAAGTGGTGTATAAAAAAGGTCATTGGCGCCCTCGTGATGTCGGCGATTTTAACCGCGAAGACGCTGTCATGGCGGTGGTTGAAGACTCAAGCCACGATCTCACCTTACAAAAACTGAAAAAAGATCATCCCGATTTAAGCTGGAAAGTCGTGCAAGATGCCGACGACGACGAGCTGCTCAAACAGGTTGCAGATGGCCAGATCGACGTTACTATTGCCGACTCGGTCGATATAGCCCTGACGCAACGTACCCAACCTGATATTGCCGTCGCCATGGCCCTCAGTGAAGATGAACCTGTGGCTTGGTTTATGAAAAAACAGGGCGACAGTAGCGCCTATGCGCTTATGGTCAACTTTTTCGGCGAGCTGAACCAAACCGGTGAATTGGCGATTTTGGAAGAAAAGTATTTTGGTCACGTGGATCAATTCGATTACGTCGATACTCGCGCGTTTTTACGGGCCATAGAAAGTAAATTGCCGCAGTGGGAGCCTCTTTTCAAAAAGCATGCGAACGACTTTGACTGGCGCCTGCTTGCCGCCTTGTCGTATCAGGAGTCACATTGGAATCCACGTGCCATTTCTCCCACAGGGGTACGCGGGATGATGATGCTCACTCTGCCAACTGCTAAATCCGTCGGCGTGCGCAACCGCCTGGATCCCGAGCAAAGCATAGAGGGAGGCTCACGCTACCTACAGCGCGTACTCGACCGTGTGCCTGACAGCGTCAATCAACACGAACGTATCTGGTTTGCCCTCGCCTCTTACAACATTGGCTTTGGTCATATGATGGATGCGCGGCGACTGACTGAAGCACAAGGTGCCGATCCCGACTCCTGGAGTGACGTAAAACAGCGTCTACCACTACTGGCCAAACGTCAGTATTACACGCAAAGCCGTTATGGTTATGCCAGAGGCTATGAAGCCCTGAGTTATGTCGAGAACATTCGTCGTTATTACCAAAGTATTCTAGGCTATGAGAAAGCGCATATAGAGTCACTAGATAGCCAACAAATCGAAGCGCTGGGGGGGCTACAAACCATCATCGCGCCTGAAGCATCGCCTGAGCAAACATCTGAACTAGTGCCGGACCCTGTGTCAGAGGGTCGGTGGAAAACGCAGTACCGCAGGCAGAAAAACAACCGCAATGAGGATAACATGGTTCCAAGAAAACGGCTGGTAAAACAAAGCTTTCGCAGAAATAACATGACATCTGCGAACCGGCGCAAGCGGATGCGCCAGAATATGCATAAGAAAGTGTTGTGGCGCCAACGCGCGTTTGCGATTCGTGAGTTTGCCGCGTTTGATGATGTGTTTTAGGACGCACGGCCTGTATCAGATGATGCGATAGTTTCCCCACGGGCTGCTTTTTTAGCGGCCTTTTTTCAGCACGACGCCGACGGAAAAAGGCTTGCAACTGATCGCGACATGCCGCTTCTAGTACCCCTCCCTGACACGCAACGTGATGATTGACGCCTTCATAACTGAGTAAGTTCATCACCGAGCCTGCCGCACCGGTTTTGGGATCCGGTGCGCCAAAATAGACTTTTCTGACACGGCCATGCACCATAGCCGCTGCACACATCGGACAGGGCTCAAGGGTCACATACAAATCCGCATCCAATAACCGATAATTACCCAGCACTTTCCCTGCCTGGCGTAAGGCTATAATCTCGGCATGTGCTGAGGCATCATGTTGAGTAATGGTGCGGTTCCATCCCATACCCACCACATCGCCTTGATAGACCACGACTGCCCCCACGGGCACTTCACCTTCTTGCTCTGCATTCTCGGCCAGCGTGATCGCCTGGCGCATATAAACGTCGTGAACCGTATCCGACGTTTGTGGTTCGTTCATTCCAACCTCAATTCATTGGCTATGCCATTAATGGTTAGTATACGACACAAATAAGCCGGCTCGAAGGCCGGCTTATATCTACATACATCGCGATAGACGATGAACACCCTATGTGGTAATTATTGCACCAGATATTGGTAGCTTGATTGAATACCCAATGGCAACCCGAATGCCCAGTACGCCAATAAAAATAGGGTCCAGCCCACCAGCATGGTCAATGAGTAGGGGATCATCATAGAAGCCACGGTGCCAATGCCAGTGGCTTTCACATAACGCTGACAGTAGACCACGACCAGAGGGAAGAAGACCATTAATGGCGAAATGATATTCGACACCGAGTCACCCACACGATACGCCGCTTGCGATAACTCAGGCGATATCCCGACCACCATCAACATCGGCACCAAAATCGGACCAATCAAGCCCCATTTGGCCGACGCCGAACCGATTAACAAGTTCACCATCGCGGTCAGCAAAATCATCCCCACAATGGTCATCTCACCCGGCAGGTTCATGGACTGTAATAGCTCCGCGCCATTAAGCGCCAGCAGCGTACCAATGTTTGATTGGGTGAATGCCGCCAAGAACTGGGCACAGAAAAACGCCATCACCATGTAAGCTCCCATGGTTGCCATGGTGTCAGACATCGATTTAATCACGTCTTGGCTGGTTTTAAAGGTGCCCGCAGTTTTGCCATAAACAATCCCTGGAATAATAAAGAGCACAAAAATGAGCGGCACGATCGATTGCATGATCGGTGCATCAAAGGCAGTGAGCTCTCCTGCCGGTGAGCGAAGCGGGGACGTTTCTGGCCAAGATGCCGCGACCAAGGCTGCAATCCCTGCCAGCATCGCCAGCCCAGCACGATTAAAAGCTTTGCCTTCAATCGTCGTAAATGAGCCCAGATCCGGAGCCTCTTCAGCATCTTCATCGATAGACATGCGATTAAGGCGCGGCTCGACAATTTTCTCGGTGACAAACCAGCCGAGTGCCACGATCAAGATCGACGACAATCCGGTAAAGTAGATGTTAGCCAGAGGGTTGACTTGATAGCCGTCATCCAACACGTGTGCGGCCGACTCGGTAAAGCCTGCCAATAATGGATCAATGCCAGAGGGAATAAAGTTGGCAGAAAAACCACCCGAGACCCCGGCAAACGCCGCCGCAATACCCGCCAGTGGATGACGGCCTGCGGCGTGGAAGATAATTCCGCCCAGTGGGATCACCAGCACATAGCCGGCATCTGCCGCGGTGTGGGAAACGATCGCCACCAAAATCAGCATCGGCGTAAGCGCTTGCTTAGGTGTCACACTCAGCATTTTCTTAAGGCCGGTGGTGATAAAGCCAGACTGATCGGCCACCCCCACACCTAACATCGCAACCAGTACAATCCCAAGCGGCGCAAATCCTGTAAAAGTGTCAACCATGCTGGTTAAAAAGTGGGCGAGCGCAGTGCCAGTAAGAAGGTTTTTGACTTGGACGGTATCACCGGTCAGCGGGTGAACAGAGTTAAATTCTATCTGCGACAGGAGAGCGGAAAGCACCCAAACGGTGATCAGCCCCCAGAAAAACAATAAGGCAGGATCTGGGATCCGATTACCCGCGCGCTCTATCATATTTAAAAACCGATCCATGCCGCGCGGTCGGTCAGCATCGGTTGATTGGCGAATGTGTTGGCTCACAGAGAACTCCGTTATTTTCGATGTTGTGTTTTGGCTTACCTGATCCAGCAGGTTTCAGTGACAATAAAATGACAAATGATCGTCAGTAAAGCAAAAATCAGCATAGTAAGCCACAATAAAGCCAGTTAACCAAATGTTAAATCATTTTTTAATGAGAAAAGCAGCACAAAAAACGGAAGCTTACAGAGGGCACTGAAACATTTAGAAACAAAAACATGATGGGTGGAAGATAGTGAAAGCGTTCATTAGTAATACAGGTTCAAACCCATGCTTTATGAGATATCTTTACGTGTAGAAGATCTGAAGGAAGACCGGATCAGTGGAGCGCTGTCATTAAGTTGTCACCGGCTCAACTTACGCTCGAATTAGTAAGTCCCCTTAATCGAATGGAGTCCAATGACAATGAAAAAGCTTCTCTTTATGGCAGGTATCGCCCTGCTTGCCCCTCTGGCAGCTCAGGCGTTCACCCTTGACGCACGTTATCAGGATAAAGACGGCGACCTGATCGCCGACATCCCGTCCGATAAGGCAAAGCAAATAGACCCTTCAACCCTGATTTTTGCCTTATACGCCGGTTGAAGATCCAGGGGTTTACCGTGAGGTCTGGTCCGAATTCCTGGTGCACCTATCAGAAGAGACGGGTAAAAAAGTCCAGTTTTTCCCGGTACAATCCAACGCCGCCCAGATCGAGGCCATGCGGGCAGGCCGCCTACATATTGCTGGATTTAATACTGGATCCAATCCGCTTGCGGTTGCCTGCGGTGGCTTCCGTTCTTTCACTATGATGGCGGCTGCCGACGGTTCTTTTGGCTACGAGATGGAAATCATCACCCACCCCGACTCCGGCATTGAACAAGTGGAAGACATCCGCGATGGTGAGATGGCCTTTACTTCCCAGACCTCCAATTCCGGTTTCAAGGCACCCTCGGCGATATTGAAAGCCGATTATGGCATGGTGCCCGGAGAAGATTTCAAGCCGGTATTTTCCGGAAAGCATGACAATTCCATTTTGGGCGTGGCCAACCAAGATTATCCAGCCGCCGCCATTGCCAATTCAGTCCTTGCCCGCATGCTGAACCGCGATGTGATTAGCGAGGATCAGATCAAATCCATTTACAAGTCCCAGACTTTCCCCACCACAGCTTACGGCCTAGCACATAACCTGAAACCAGCGTTGCAGCAAAAAATCAAAGACGCCTTCTTCTCTTTTGACTGGGAAGGTACAGCCCTGGAGGAGGAGTTTTCCAAATCTGGCGAGGGACAGTTCATCCCGATTACGTTTAAAGAACACTGGGAAGTGATCCGTAAAATCGATGCCGCCAACGGCGTTCAATACAACTGCGAGTAAGAGGTGACTCTTGAACGTACTTAAACTGGATAAATTATCAAAAACCTACACCACGGGCGATATGGCCCTACGGGAAGTTAGTTTCGAGGTGCCTGCTGGACAGGTCCTCGGTTTGATCGGCCCCTCTGGCGCGGGTAAATCCACCCTAATCCGATGTATTAACCGACTGGTCGAGCCTTCTGGAGGGACCATTTTACTGGGCGAAACAGACCTTGTTCACCTGCAAGGCAGCGCCTTACGCCGAGCCCGCCGACGGATTGGCATGATATTCCAGGAATACGCTTTGGTCGAACGACTGACGGTAATGGAAAACGTGCTGTCCGGGCGCTTGGGCTATGTTTCAGTTTGGCGATCGTTTTTTCGCCGCTACGCCGCAAAAGATGTCACGCAAGCATTTTCCTTATTAGAACAGGTGGGGCTGTCAGATCATTACAACAAACGAGCCGATGGACTGTCCGGCGGCCAACGGCAGCGAGTTGGCATTGCTCGGGCTCTCGAGCAGGCTCCAGAGTTGTTACTAGTAGACGAACCCACCGCCTCGCTGGATCCTAAAACCTCCCGCCAGATCATGCGACTGATCGGCGATGCCTGTCGGGAGCGGGGTCTACCCGCCGTTATCAATATTCACGATGTGATGCTAGCGCAGCAGTTCACTGACAGGATTATCGGTCTGCGAGCGGGCGAAGTGGTGTTCGACGGCTCGCCGGATGCCCTTACCAACGAAGTGCTCACCCGTATCTACGGCGACGAGGACTGGACCGCCATGCGTGGCGAGGATGCAACCGACGAAAGCGCTCACACATCGGCGTTGGATCTCATGGAGGAGGTTTGATGCAAACGCAGCCACCTTACCCAACCACTTGGAAGCGCCCCCCCGTACTGTTCACCCACACTGGTTGGCGACGGGCTATCTACGCAGGAGCCTGATCTATCTTGTGCTGGCCATGCTCAGCATTGAGATCGACTGGCAGCGCGTATCTCTGGGCCTAGTTCAAGGCTGGAAATTTATCGAAGGTTTCTTGCAGCCGGATTTCACCAGCCGTTGGTACGATATTCGGGCCGGGCTGATTGAAAGCCTGACCATGACTGTGACGTCGACCGTTGCCGGCGTGCTGATGTCGGTTCCTATCGGCATAGGCGCCGCCCGTAATCTAGCTCCTGTGCCTGTCTATCTTGTCTGTCGGGGTATTATTACCCTGTCTCGTTCTTTTCAAGAAATTATTATCGCCATCTTGCTCGTGGCCATGTTCGGCTTTGGTCCTTTTGCCGGTTTTTTGACCCTGGCTTTCGCCAGCATCGGCTTTATTTCCAAGTTGTTGGCCGAGGATATCGAAGCCTGCGACGGCAGTCAGATTGAAGCCATTCGCGCCACTGGTGCCAGCTGGTGGCAAGTGGTCAATTACGCGGTACAGCCCCAGGTGATGCCGAGGCTAGTAGGACTTTCTCTGTACCGACTGGACATCAATTTTCGAGAGTCAGCGGTGATCGGCATTGTTGGCGCAGGGGGCATCGGCGCCACCCTAAATACCGCTATTGACCGATACGAATACGATTCGGCAGGAGCTATTCTTATTATCGTCATCGCGATTGTGCTGATGGTGGAATATTCATCGTCCTATATCCGTAGGTGGTTCCAATGACAACACACTCTACTCCACATATTTGGCCATTCCGCTCCCGTCAGCAGACGCTACTGCTTTGGCTGGGCTGGTTTTCACTCATTGCTTTGACGGTGTTTTGCTGGAAATTGATGAACGAAAATACCATCTGGGCGTTTGTCAGTGATGCACCGGATCAAGCCGCAGATATCGGCGGGCGTATGTTTCCGCCGGCCTGGAGTTACATTGACCAACTCTGGAAACCGCTGTGGGACACCCTCAACATCGCCACTCTCGGCACATTGATCGGAGTGAGCCTCGCGGTACCGGTGGCTTTTCTGGCAGCCAATAATACCACTCCCAGTCGACGGTTTGTGAGGCCGCTAGCACTGATGCTGATCGTTGCCTCCCGATCCATCAACTCGTTGATCTGGGCGCTGCTACTGGTCGCCGTAATCGGCCCTGGCCTGCTCGCGGGCGTGATCGCCATTGGCCTGCGCTCCATCGGTTTTATCGCTAAGTTGTTGTATGAGGCCATTGAAGAAATTGACATCAATCAGGTAGAGGCTATACGGGCACCGGTGCCAGCAGTGCCCAGATCATCGACTGCGCCATTGTACCGCAGATATTACCCGCCTTCTGGGGCATCAGCGTGTTTCGCTGGGACATCAACATCCGTGAATCCACCATTCTCGGTCTAGTCGGTGCCGGCGGACTAGGTATACAGCTCAGCGCCTCATTGGCAACACTCGCCTGGAATCAGGTCGCGATGATCTTCGTGGTGATATTAGCAACAGTGCTGGTGTCAGAATGGGTGTCTGCCAAAGTGCGTCAGGCGGTAATCTGAGACCAACGCGCTAACGATAACTCAGGTAATATTCTTCATGATTACCCTCCTGTTTTCGGAATACAGTGTCATCCACAGAAGCAGAAACCCGTTATGATAGCTCTCACTTGTAAAGTGTAGCGTTACGAGATACACTAAAACCCATGATCACAGGATTCCAACATAAAGGGCTTGAAGCCTTCTACAAGACTGGGACGACCCGAGGCATTCAGGCGGCACATGCGGCCAAACTAAGTCGTATCCTGGCGTTACTGGACGTTGCCGCTGGACCAGACGACCTCAACATGCCTTCGTTCAGATTACACCAGTTGAAAGGTGAGCTGAACGGGTACTGGTCAATTCGGGTAAACGGCAACTGGCGTGTGACCTTTCGGTTCATTGGAGTGGATGTCGAATTGGTCAATTACGTCGATTACCACTAGGGAGAATAAACCATGATGATGAACCTCCGCACCCTGGCGAATTGCTGCGCGAAGACGTTATTGCTGAGCTGGGCCTGTCTGTTAAGGAAACAGCCGAGCGACTGGGCATGTCCCGTGTAGCTCTGTCCCGTGTACTGAACGGCCGAGCAGCGATCAGCCTGACCTTGCGCTTCGCCTGGAAATGGCAGGAGTGAGCACGGCCCGAGCCTGGCTCGCCATGCAGGTGAACTATGATCTAGCTCAAGCCAGGCAGCACCCGCAACCACCGATCAAAGCGTTACAAGCAGCTGGTTGATACCTTAACTCAGCGTGATAAAGAAACCGCCTCACTTGGGGCGGTTTTCATGTTAATTGGGATACAGCTTTGCTATCCGGCCAGAACTGTCACGACCTTGTACCTGGCTCACACGCGGGTATCAGGGAGTGTTTTAAGGTGTAGATATTGCTCATTGATGCGTTCGGCAACCTCTTTATTTCGGCTATCGCTGCTTGCAAGCAGCTCAGCAACAGCCAGTAATGCTTTGGTATTGATATCCAGCGTCGGATGTTAAAGGGATGTCTCGCCAATCATCCGGAGCAACTAATTTTAACCCACCGAGCTTTGGCCTGAGTACCGTACGATAGTGTTCAATCCAGATATGATAAAGGGCCTCTTTCTTTCTCCAGAATGCGACGAGTACTACCCAGACTGACAAGCTTTTCAGCCTCCAGGTATTTAAATCCCTTACTCACCATACCTAATGAAATATTTTCCATCTCAGCTATTGCTCGAAATGGTAGATGTAACACATCCTCTTGAACCAACAAAGCAAACAGCAGCTTCATAAAACCTAGCCTCGGCTTTGCCGGCTGTGGAATTGCTAGGTGGTTTTTAGCGCTATTTTTCCCCTCAATCCATAGATTCAGCCCGCTATAACTCACACGAGCGTTACCGGCCTCATCAATAAAATTGATCGCGTTCTTGGTGACAAAAATACGGCGAAATGAGCCGTTAGTCTATTGCACACCAACAGAGTGTCTGAGCGAGCAGCGCCTAGCAATTCTGATAGGCTATCTTTACGATGTATACGCTTTATTTCAGCGCTAAACAGGTACCGTTGGCCGTGCACTGTTGAATTCTGCAAGATGAGCGGAGAGTTTGAATGAAGCAGGCACCAGTTAACATAACGCGTAACTGACACTACGTGATTACTATGCACAAGCTGGCGAAGCATTGCCAACGTGAAAGCGATGAACAAAGTTATAAGACTCGGTATGCCTGTTAGTTACCGAGTTGATTGATGGGAGGATATGATGGAGTCTTCAGCTTGGGCAAAGGAAGAACTGGCCCGCCGACGTAAAATAAGGGGGACCGAACATAACCTTGTTATGGCTCGGACCTCGGCATAACAATTTTGGTCATGACCTTTCCCATTTCCTCCTGCGTCGCCTCAATCTTGCTAAGAACAGCAAGGATTGTTGCCTGGCCGAATTGCGCAGTTCGCACGTCATCGGTCAGCCATAGCTTCAATAAGCCACCCAAACGGCCAAGATAGCCGTTGATTCGAGCCAACTCCCGGACCTGCTCACAATCGACCACACCCTTGATCTTGTAGCCCTGGCCAACCTCACGCAGATAACGCGCAGCGCTCATTCCTGCTCGCTTTGCTTGCGCATCGATATGTTCTTTTTCCTCGGGCAAGCAGTACACCTTGATAGGTGTACTATTCTTCCTCGTTATTCGTTTTGTCTTATCGTTCATCACCTTTTGCCTTAGTTCCTTGTCGCCTGCCGGATAGCTGTTAACGCCAGCTCGAAGTCCTCCGGCGTCACTCGGCCAGTTTCAGCCTGGTAGTAAAGGATCGTGAACATATTAGCGACCGCCTCCGCGACGGGCAAAATCTGCCGGGCGGTTTCCTGGTCGATGAACTCCAGGGCGGCCAACCTGTTTTGGAACACCGCCATTTTGTCGGCTATGGCTTTCATCTTCGGGCCGAGTCTGGTGTTGTGCAGCAATAACGACAAAAGTGATAACTAACATGATCATAAAAAAATGCCAGTCAGAAAACTGACTGGCATTGTTGTTAGTTGGCAAAGCTTAATTCGATATCTAGCGAGTCCTATTCCCACTCTATTATCAACAATAAATAAATTCCCTTTAATTACAGAATATTACATTATCTAAACTCTTAAATACCATTATCTATACCATATTCAGTTTTTTTTCTGTTTTTCGGCTCTCCGCCGCTTCAGCTCTGCCCGCGCCAGGTCGACGCCTCGGCATATCCCGGCGCAGCTCGGCCAGTTCACCGGGAGTCAGTCGGCGCACAGCAGGGCCGGTGTCCCGGTTTCGTTCCTCATTCATGCTATGCCCTTGGTTATGGTCGCTTAAGCGATTACACTTGAAGAATTATACAATATTTTGTATGCTCAAGCCATGGTATCTGGATTTCCCCGGAAACACAAAAACACCCGAAGGAGCGCCAAGCATGCAAATCCAGGTTAAGAAACTCGAAGGAAGCTGGGACCTTGGCTATGCCCTGCATAAGCACACTCTTACGAGTACCTACCTCGGGGATGATGAATACGGACACCCTCGGTTTGACACTACACGGTCTGAACCAGGTGAAGCCCTATACCAGCTCAAATACCGGAGTGATTGGGACCAGGTCGCACCAATCGCAGCGCAGTTGCAAACCACGCTGCTGCCATTGTTCGAGAAAGTCGGTTTGATCATTCCTATGCCAGCCTCAACCATACGTGCTCGGCAACCGGTTGATGAACTTGCTGCGGAGCTAGGTCGAATTACCGGCATCCCAGTGTTCGGCAATATTGTTGTGAAATCTCCCCCGCCGGAGGGAAGCCCGCAACTAAAAAATCTACACAGTCGCGAGGAAAAGGACGCGGCATTGCAGGGTAGGTTCAGTATTATCCCAAGCATCACCAATGATGGTTGCTGGAATGCACTCTTGCTAGATGACTTATTTGACACCGGCGCAACCATGGATGCGGTCTGTAAAGCCTTGCGGACATACAACAAAATTAATCGCATCTATGCCGCCTCGATAACGTGGAAGTGACCCATGACAACAGTATTTATTGCCGGTTCGATCTCCATCAGTCGCTTGCATGAAAAGGTGCAAGAGAGAATCCATAAAGTTGTATCGTCTGACTTTAACGTTGTTGTCGGCGATGCAGATGGAGCCGATACCTCCATACAAGAATGTCTATACAACTTCCAAGCCAATAAGGTGACAGTTTACTGCACAGGGGATGCCCCACGTAACAACGTTGCTGATTGGCCCGTTCATAAAGTCCATTCAAAAGCGAAAGCAGGTAGTCGAGCTTATTTCACAGCCAAAGATCTAGAAATGGCCCGAAGCAGTGATTACGGCCTAATGATTTGGGATTGCAAAAGCACAGGGACTCTAAGCAATGTTATCGAGCTTCTTCGTGAGAAGAAGAAGTCTTTGGTATTTGTAAATAAAAACAAGGACTTTGTGACCATTTCTGATAAGTCTGGACTCGACCACCTTCTTACATTCATGTCTGCCCATGCACGCGCGAAGGCCGAAGGAAAGATTAATCTTTCAGAAAAAATATCAAGCCTTTCCCAAGAACAATTGTCCCTTGATGTTGCTGATGCGGAAACGTCACCAGTCATAAAGACTGAGTTGGAAGATCAAGATACCATCGAAAAAAACTCTGCTTACAATGAGAGCATAAAGCTACGTGCAGCGCTCATGTCCGCTCTAAAGGAACACATTACTCGCACCCACCTAAGCCAGTCACAGGCCGCCAAGGTTTTCGGCGTGACACAACCCCGCATTTCAGACCTCACAAGGGGAAAAGTTGATCTGTTCGGCCTCGATGCGCTTGTTAACATGGCTGCAACGGCAGGCCTCCGGGTCGAAATGCAAATACGTGAGACAGCGTGATGGAACGTCAGAAAAATCAAATATCAGCGCTGAAAAGTGCTATAGCAGCTGGGGAGCGAAGCGGGGAAAGCAACCTGTCTCTGCATGAGATCGCGGCCCAAGTAAAAAAATCCAGAGAAGGTGGTAATAATCGGAAATCCCCGAAACAGGGGGTAGATAGCCACACCCTGCATTCGCAACTGGCTCCGGCTATCTGTGTTCAGGGTCACGGTTCAGACCTCGGCATAACAATCTTGGTCATGACCTTACCCATTTCCTCCTGCGTCGCCTCGATCTTACTGAGAACAGCAGGATTGTTGACTGGCCGAACTGGGCAGTTCGCACGTCATCGGTCAGCCATAGCTTCAATAGGCCGCCCAAGCGGCCAAGGTCGCCGTTGATTCGAGCCAACTCCCGAACCTGCTCATAATCCACCACACCTGAGATGTGATATCCCTGCCCGACCTCCCGCAGCTAACGCGCTGCACTCATACCGGCCCGCTTCGCTTGCGCTTCGATTTGTTCCTTTTCCTCGGGCAGGCAGTACACTTTGATAGGTGTACTGCCCTTCCTCGTTACTCGTTCTGTCTTATCGTTCATCATATCGTTTGTCTTAATTCCCTGTCGCCTGCCGGATGGTGGCTAAAGCCTCCTGGAAGTCCTCCGGCGTCGCTCGGCCAGTTTCAGCCTGGTAGTAAAGGATCGTGAACATATTGGCGACCGCCTCCGCGACGGGCGAAATCTGCTGGGCGGTTTCCTGGTCGATGAACTCCATGGCGGCCAGCTTGGTTGCTGCCTGATGAATTGCTTGCTGGACTTCGATATTATGCGTGGTTGTCATGTGTCACCTCTCTGACAGGTGGTATGTGAAAATGCGGGCCGGTGCACCATCACCGGCCCGTGTGCTTTCTATAAGCCGGTATTGGAAAACCCGGCCACTTCTGAAAACGGGGTTTTCCCGGTTCCAGCCCCTGAGTCATTGCTGATGCGTGTGCTGCTCGATGCCTCCACTCGGCCAGTAGGGTCCGGGCGATTCACAAAGGCCGCAATCTCCGCGTCGGTGTCTTTCTCTTCCTCGGTCGATGGTTCGACAACCGGCACAAAATCGGCTTCTGTGCGGTGTTCCTGGTCTTTGTCGAGCATATCCATGGCAGCCATGAAATTACGTTCTTTCATCGTCTTATCTCCTTACGTATCTTGCCGATCGCGGTTCACAAAGCTGGCAACCTCTTCATTACGTTCCTGCTGGCGTTCCTGGGCATACGAAACGTAGTCCCCGACGTCGAAGGTGTGCTTTTCCGGGTCGCGTGCTTGCCACTCAGCGTGTGATTGGCGGGCCTTGTCCTGGTCCTCGCTGGACAGAGCATCAAAGCCGCCTGTTTGGTTTACCCAACCGCCGCCGTTGCCACCGCTTAAGCTATCGCTGTCGAAAGATGCGGTATCACTCACCTGATCAGCTCTACCAGCATCGTTATCACTCTTTGGCTCCATGCTTTCACGAATCGAGGATGCCAGGCGTCCGCCGGCGGTCTGATTAGCCTTGTCCTGAAAACTTCCGGCCATCTTTGCCCCGACCCCTTTAGCAAGCTCGCCAGCCGTTCCGGCTGCTAGAGAAGCTGCCCGACCAAACCCACCGCCAGAGCTGGAACCGCCCGCTCCGGAAAAACCTGCTGCCTGGGCAAATGGCGTATCACCTTTGCTCGCGTTATCGCTGCCAGTGGTGCTACCACCCCAGCTCTCGCCGGTATCACTAGAGCTACCGCCGAAGCTCGGCATGTCTCCACCGGCCATACTGGATTGCGCCTTTTGAAAGGCTGCTTTTACAGCACTAGCTCCACCGGCCATGTTAGTCGCCCCGGACATTGCAGCGCTTCCAAGCGCAGCACCACCCGATGCAACGGCTGCACCGGCACCGACAGCACCACCAATCAAGGCCCCTGCACTGAATGAACTACCAGCGCTCGCAGCAGCACCACCGCCAGGGATCAAGCCTGCAACCACGTTTGGTACGGAGTTAACGAGAATAACCATGACAAGGGACACAACGAAAATGACCAACAATTCGTCCATGGGCGCACCTTCTGAAAGGTCGGAGTGATAACCATCGATAATAGAAACAGCGATCCCAACCAGCAGTGTCATTGTCATGATTTTGAGTGCTATACCGGCCACACTCCGGAAATAGTTGACGGCAATGTCAGAGGTCCAGCGCGAGCCACCGAAGCCCAAGACAAAGATTCCCGCGTAAGCAATAATCCATGCCGTAACTAGGGCAAGAAGAACGTTGGCCGCGACAATGGCCATGCATGCCAATATGGCAAGCGTGGTCAGGAATATGGACAAGTTGTCCATAGGTATAGAGCGTCAATTATCTTGGCCGGTTTTCCGTCAATTATCCTGGCCGGTTGATACTGATTTCTAACTACCTTCTCTCATTGCCATTTTGCGTCGGTAGCTTTCACCTTCACAGTGAAGAATGATCGCATGATGCACCAGCCGATCGATGGCAGCGATGGTCATTGTTGAGTCGTCGAACAGCTCATCCCATTGCTCGAACGACTTATTTGAAGTGATGATCATGCTATGTCTTTCATATCGATGAGCGATAAGCTCGAACAGCACACTGGTTTCCTGCTCCGTTTTGCGAACGTAACCCACGTCATCAACGATAAGCAGGTTGTATTTATCCAGCTTCAGCAGCTCA
>NZ_AQOD01000019.1 GCF_000513715.1 Salinivibrio socompensis S35 | reverse complement strand
TGGTAATAATAGCCTTCGGTGGGCAAGCCCAGTCGTTCACCGAGTTGAACAGAGGGTGTCACAGGAATAAACGCTTCTTGGATGATACCCGAGCCAATCGACTTTACCTGCACAGGCTCGGGTACGCTGATGCCCATTGAGCTGAGGCCACTTTCGTCGACGAGTTTTTTGGTCTCATTGAATGCGGTATACGTGGTGTATTTAGTACCGTGTTCAGTAGGGGCTGTTTGCCAGTAACCCGTCATGCCTTCCTGCTGGGTCTCGGCCAATAGAAACTTGCACCCCACTGTTTTGCTAAATACCTTGTCCGAGCTGGCAATCTCAAAACAGTATTCGTATTTGAGAGGCGGCGGCTCGTTGGAGCGGTCAGGTTTTACCGGCTCAGGCACATAGGTGTCTTCGATATTGGTTGCCGAATGCGTACTGTGACTAGCACCGCCGGAGCCACTCGCGCCACCGACCGCACTGCCAGACTGATTGGCTCGGGCGGCAAGCGCTGAACGCATTTGTGGTGAGAGGGTCGTTTCAGTATCTGGCGAGAGAGACCAGATCCTATTCACGCTGTCATGCACTATCGCTGGGCGCGCTGGCGTATCAGTCAATAGTGCGACTTCACCACTACTCAGCGTTTCTTTAAATTGTGAAACGCTCACCCCATCGGGCATCACATTACCAAGGTCACGCTCATTCAGCGCCTCAATATCGCCCTCTACTTGACCGAACTCATACGCCATGAGTTCGGTCAGTCGAACTACTTTGTAACCCACTGCATTGTCCGCCAGTCAATAATCATGGCGATGCATTCTACGCAATAGGCCAGATTTTTGGATAGGTTTGTTGTCATCGTTAGGTTAGCACTGGCTGAAGTGTGAAGTGCGTGCAAGAACGCAATTATGGATTTAGGGAACGGGTACGGTCAAAGTAAGAAAGATCCTAGGGAAAAGATTACGGAATACGGAAAAGAGCAGACCGCGCGCGCATTGGGGCTCTTGCTCTTTCCGTACTCTGTATTCAGTCATCGGTATTCGGGAATTGGAATACAGAGCGCTTCGCTTACCGAGTACGGAAAAGAGCAGACCGAGCCCGTACTGTGGTTCTTCCCTCAATCCGCGCCGAATAAGTCGCGGGTGTAGACTTTGCTTTCTACATCACGGATCTCGTCGACCATGCGGTTGGCGACAATCACATCGGCACGCTGTTTGAAGGTCTCCAAGTCTTTGATCACGTCTGAGTTAAAGAAGGTGTCTTCTTCAAGCACGGGCTCGTATACCACTACTTCAATACCTTTGGCTTTAATCCGCTTCATGATCCCTTGAATGGCTGAGGCGCGGAAGTTGTCTGAGCCTGATTTCATCACCAAGCGATAGACGCCTACTACCTTGGGTTTGCGGTTGATGATCGCATTAGCAATAAAGTCTTTGCGGGTGGTGTTGGCATCAACAATAGCTTGAATGATGTTATTGGGGACATCTTGGTAGTTAGCCAATAGTTGACGGGTGTCTTTCGGTAGGCAGTAACCGCCGTAGCCAAACGATGGATTGTTGTAGTGATCGCCAATCCGTGGGTCTAGTCCTACCCCTTCGATGATCTGCCGTGCGTCCAAACCGTGGGATTCAGCATAGCTATCCAGCTCGTTAAAGTAGGCCACGCGCATCGCCAAATAGGTGTTGGAAAACAGCTTAACCGCCTCGGCTTCGGTCGAGTGAGTGAATAAGACAGAGATGCCTGATTTGATCGCGCCTTGTTGTAGCAAGGTGGCGAATTGGCGTGCGCGCTCCGATTGCTCACCGACAATGATCCGTGATGGATACAAGTTGTCGTAAAGCGCTTTGCCTTCACGCAAAAACTCGGGCGAGAAGAGGATATTTTCACAGTCCATCTTACGTTTAATGTCTGCGGTATAACCGACTGGCACGGTCGATTTGATCACCATCATCGCCTCTGGGTTAATCGCCATTACGTCTTTGATCACTGACTCGACCGAGCTGGTGTTAAAGTAGTTAGTTTCTGGGTCATAATCGGTGGGCGTGGCAATGATCACAAAGTCCGCGCCTTGGTAAGCCTGCGATTTATCCATGGTGGCAGTAAAGTTAAGTGGCTTTTCCGCTAGAAATTGCTCTATTTCAACATCGACAATCGGTGATTGTTTGTTGTTAAGAAGCCTCACCTTTTCTTCAACAATATCGAGTGCGACTACTTCGTTATGTTGCGCTAGTAGCATGGCGTTTGACAAGCCGACGTAACCTGTTCCAACAACTGCAATTTTCATCAAGATTTCCTTAATTTATGTCTGGAAAAATGGTATCACGTGGGGGTTTTGGGGAAGGGCCTAGGCTCCTAGCTCCTAGGTCCTAGGAGAATGAATACGGAGCGCTTCGCTTACGGATGACAGATGACGGAAAAGAGCAAGAGAGATCCTAGGATCTCGGTTCTAAGGGCTACTCGTCGATATTTGATAGTGATCGATAATTTTCTTCTGTCGTTCTAGTTGCTCTCGCTCGTAGGTGGTGAAGAGTACGGGAAGAATATCCGTGCTGAGATCGTTGATGTCACTTTGACCTGGATCGGTGTGTTCTGCCATTAGCGCAGCGAGGGCTTGCTGTTGGTCGGTGTTGTCGTCGGTGTACATTACGCTGATGTCATAGAGAGATAATGCACCCGGACTATTTATAACAGCATTAACATCGTTGTCATCAAACATCGGAATAGTTTGCTGCGCATTTGCTTCTGCGTAGATAACGTGTGTGACTGTTGTCGAGCCGCCTGTGGCTTGATAGGCAATCCGTTGAATCCCCGCTTGACCGTCCGCCTCGTTGCCGTAGGCGGTTAAATTATTGTCTCCATCGATATTCACACTTATCTGTGACGGAACTGTGATGTTGTCCGCTAGATTCGCGCTATTTAACCCCCCGCTTAGTTGCATTTCAGACAACTGTTGCGCGGTCGATAATTGCCATTGATCACCCGAAGCTGCCACGCTTCCCTCTGCGGTTAAAAAGTAAGACAGGTTATTGTTGTCGGCATCATAGCGGTAGTCGATGGTGTCGCTCGCGCTGTGGGGTAAGTTTTGCCAAATATATGGCATTTGCTGGTAGTCGACATAAAGAGATGAGGCAGTTAAGTCGTACTCGCTAGTATTGGCTGGGGCTGTCCAGCTACCGATTTCGGACAGAGAGTCAAGTTCCACCGTGGCATCATTAGCTAAATTAAAGAATTTATAATCGGTGATTTCGCGGGGCGTCTCTGTGTCAGCAATATCAGTATTATTAGGATCTCCTGCAGCTTTCTCAGCATATCCTACCCCTAATGCTGAGCGGAACACTCTGCTGACAGTTTTAGAGCCAAAGTTTGACGAGAGAGTTCGCTTATCTGGTGTTGTAATCCCAACGCTATAAGCATCAGACCCGCTCGTAACATCAACCCTTACATTTTTATACTCCTGTTCATCTGGCTTGGTTGCACCTGCTGTTATACATCGATCACTACTACTTATACTGTCCACAGGGTAACCAAACAGTACAGACTGACTTAGTGCATTTTTCTGATAGGATACCGCACTGATATCTCCTTCCTCTGCCAGAACAAACGTAACATAGCCCTCTTCTGGAACAATTGACTGATTAATTGTTAATTTATTCGATCCGATATCATAAGTGTCAGTCACGCTACCTCGCTCATCTTGTATGAGAATCGTTCCGGTTGTATTAATGCCACTTATAACACGATCTTTAGTTGCAAGTACTTGTTTTCCATCCGGCTTTTCACCATAAATGGCACAATTGCTGTTAGCGTCTGATTTAGCATAGAGAGCAGCAAACTCAAAGATATATTTGGGCGTCGGTTCAGATTGGCTGCTGCCACCGTCGTCACTGCCGCCGCCGCAGCCGGCGAGGATTAAGGGGATAAGAATTGCTAAAAGTCGTTGGTTAAACATGGTTGATACTCTTTTGATCTTTGCGCCAATCTCGCGGCAAGTGCTTGCCTTTGAATGCATGATGGCGTGATTTATGCAAAAAGTGAGCCGGACCTATTTGGTTGTCCACTACGGCTAGGTTAGCGTTTTTGGATAAGGGATAAAAGCAACTTGGACAATTGCTGTGAGGGTGAAAGGGGTTTTGCGAGTAACAAATCACTCAAAAAATGCTTTCCCCTCTTCTTGTGAGTAATAAATTACTCTTAACTTGAGGGAATAGCACGTTGCGAGTAGTATTCTACTCATGAGTAAGTGGAGGGACGAATAATGGAAGCGCTCACCGTGCAAGCGTTTATCAAAGGGGTGTGGGTAGATGTGGGTACAATATCTTTCCCTAAAAGTCACCAACATAACTTCAGAGTGACGGAGCTCCATTACCTCAGTGACTATGCATTGGCGCATCATGATCAAGATGATTGCCATGCCGTTTCAATCAACCATCCTGTTTCATTCTTTTTTGATGATATGGGCAAGCCCGGGTGGTTACGATTTCTCGACGATATTATGCCGAGTGGCGCTAGCGACGGTATTGGGTTAAACACTTGGATATTGAAGACCTTAGCGTCGATGAACAAAATTATATTTTACTTAAATTTGGTACCATGTCGCCAATTGGCAATCTAAGGATAAAAGACTCGCTTCCTGAGCGCTACGACGTGGCAGACAACCTCTACTTCTCTGTTGATGATGTCAAAAATAGAGCGGGTGATTTCCTTGACTATGCGCAGCAAAGAGGCGCTGCCGCAGGGGGGGCAACGGGCGCTGGCGGCGAAGCCCCAAACTTGTCCTACGTTGTGGTTTCGATCATCACGCAGGGTGCGAAAAAATATGGATCGATCCATACCAAGATAACAACCATAACCACGACGCCCATTATTTGGTCAAGTACCCTAGAGGTTCGCGAAGCCCTATCGACTGCAACATTCTAAGGGCGGAGTTTCACTATTATCATGAGCTAACTGAAATGGGTGTCGAAACGATCCCCATCGACGGTATGCGCTTGGAGGAAGGTTTAAGCTACCCCTCTTTGTGGCTTCCTCGATTTGATGTTCAAGTCAATCACCAACAAATAGAAAGATTGGGTATGGAATCTGTATATTCTATGTTGAACAAAGGCGCTGGCGTCACCCTTGATCACGAAACCACTATCCGAACGCTCATCAGGAAAATGACTAACAGCCATACAGTTCAAGACCAAGGATATATATTTAACTCTCAAGACTTTGTGATTGAGTGGGTGAAAAGAGATCTGCTCAATATTTTGTTCGGCAATAGTGACAACCACGGCAGAAACACGTCATTCTTAAAAGCTGATGGCGTCATCAAGCTTGCGCCTGTTTATGACTTCGCGCCGATGAAAGCGGATCCTGAAGGTATTCCCAGGACCACAAAATGGAAAGCGCCGCTCGAAGTTGGCGGAACGTATGATTTCGTCGCTATCGCGGACACCCTCTCTGATCTGGTACCGAAGGACGTCTTATTAAAAGAGTTAAAGGTGACGGCAAGCAAATGCATTGATCTTAAACAGCGGCTAGCGTTGCGAGGCGTTCCCGAACAAATCTTGGAGATGCCTGCGATTGGATTTAATCATCTATCACAAAAGCTCGCCAACTGGGGGCTTTTATGAATAAGCCAAGTCATAAAGAGTCTGTACAAGATGTGGTCGCTCGCCTGAGAGCAAACCGCAACCAACAACAGAGCACAAAAGAGGGAGAAGCCGCTCATTCGATCAAGGATCTATCGCAATGTAACTCGCCAACGCGATCGAAAGCCTCAAAAAACACCATGGCTGTCAGTGCCGCAGAGCGTAAAACCGAAGCAAACAAAATCATTAAACGCCTATTGTTTGGTGAGTTAACCCAAGGCCAAGCGTTAAAAAGCTTGCGTGTTAATATTCTGGGACTTAAGCAGGATGTGTTCGCAAAACTTGTCGGTGTCTCAAGAAAAACACTCTCCGATATCGAGAATGATCGAGGCAGCTACAATACGGAAGTTCTCAATAAGGTATGCAAACCATTTGGTTTACAGGTTGGGCTGCTCCCCTCTTCTCCTGATACGTTAAGAGCGCTACTTATCGATGATTGAGCTGGCATGAAAGGTGCCTTATTTGCTCTCTTTAGCCGCTGAAAATAGCAAAAAACCGCCACGAGGGCGGTTTTTTTAATTATGGCGGTGAGAGAGGGATTCGAACCCTCGATACGTTGCCGTATACACGCTTTCCAGGCGTGCTCCTTCAGCCACTCGGACACCTCACCATATTGTGTGTTCAACGACGATTTATGCTGGGTTACTGTAGAACCCCGCTGTCGCGTTAACGGGGCGTACTATAGAGAGTTGCCGCGTTGGGGTCAAGCGGTTGGTGATGGCTTTAAGTTTAAATGGCTATTCCATCACCAAAAGCATCACTATGTCTGGAAAAACTGAGTTAACCACCCCGACTCAGTCGTCAACGTGTTGAGCTGCGACTGGTGTGCGATGGAAGCAACCACATCTGAAAGCTGTTAAACTCTTGCCAAAGACCAAAATGCAAATAAGAGTGTTATGACATTATCAGATTTTCTCTCCCAACATGCCGATAGCGAGCAGCTACTTAACGAAATGCAAACCCGTGGTGTGGTCACCGCGATGGCGGCCGCACCCCATGTGATTAGCCCGAGTGAGTGGCTCCCCGTGATGTGGGGTGGCGACGAGCAAGCGCCGTTTGAAAGCCATGAGCAGTTTGAGCAGTACGCCAATTTGATTGTCGATATCTGGAACGCACAACGCCAGCAGCTTTTAGAAAAGAACTGGCAGTGGCCGGAAGGGTGTTTGTTGGATGACGCTGAGATTGTCAACCAAGCGACCCGCGATTTCGCCGAAGGATTGTTGCAAGGCTGGAGCCTGACCCGTGATGATTGGGAAACGCTGATGCCGGAAAACACCGATGGCAGTGCCCTACTCGGTGGCGTGGTGCTGTCTATTAGCTTGCTTTACGATCCCGAAACTGCTCTTTCCACCATGGAAGCGCAAGGCGCGGAAGAGCTGGCACAGTTTGAGGAAATCTTCAACGCCATGCCAACTATGTTGTGTGGTCTTACCCACCACGGCGCAGCATTGGCCGAGGATGCGGAAGGGGCATAAAAACGGGGTCCTAGGTCCTAGGTCCTAGATGATGGTATTCGGGAATTGGAATACAGAGCGCTTCGCTTACGGAGTACGGATTACGGGAAGAGCAGAAAGCAGTGCCTAGGTCCTAGGATCCTAGGCCCTAGGAACTTCTTTACCCCTTCATTTCAGCGGCAAAGTTGAGCATGCGGTTGAGCGGGATTAACGCTTTTTCGCGCACGTTATCATCAACGTGAATTTCATGTTCTTCGCCACCGTTTTCAAGCGCATTTTCGATCGCTTTGAGGCCGTTCATCGCCATCCATGGGCAGTGGGCGCAGCTTCGACAGGTGGCACCGGCGCCGGCGGTGGGGGCTTCGACCAATTCTTTGTCTGGTACCATTTGCTGCATTTTGTAGAAAATGCCTTTGTCGGTGGCCACAATTAGCTTTTCATTCGGCAGCGTTTGCGCCGCTTTAATCAGCTGGCTGGTTGAGCCAACGGCATCCGCCATTTTTACCACGCTGGCTGGTGATTCGGGGTGAACAAGAATCGCGGCATCAGGATAAAGATGCTTCATTTTCTCGAGCGCTTGGGCTGAAAATTCATCATGCACCACGCATTCGCCTTGCCATAAGACCATGTCAGCCGCCGGTTTCTTTTTCGATATACGCGCCAAGGTGGCGATCCGGGGCCCAGATAATCGGCTTATCTTGGCTGTCTAGGTGCTCGACAATTTCTAACGCAATGCTCGAAGTCACCACCCAATCGGCACGTGCTTTGACGGCAGCCGAGGTGTTGGCGTATACCACCACGGTATGATCCGGGTGGGCATCACAAAAAGCAGTGAATTCGTCCGCTGGGCAGCCTAAGTCTAACGAGCACTCGGCGTTGAGCGTGGGCATTAAGACGGTTTTTTCTGGGGTGAGAATTTTGGCGGTTTCGCCCATAAAGCGTACACCGGCCACAATCAGGGTTTTGGCTGGATGTTGATTGCCAAAACGGGCCATTTCTAGCGAATCTGCCACGCATCCGCCGGTTTCTTCGGCGAGAGCTTGGATCTCGGGATCCGTGTAATAGTGAGCAACAAGCACCGCGTCTTTTTGTTTTAATAGTTGTTTAATACGCGCAACGTGTTGTTTTTTTTCTTCGTCACTCAGTGCCACAGGTTTCGGCGGAAAGGGATAAACCCTTTGCGACGTTTCAATCACTTGGCTCATGGGATTACTCATGCTTACTTCCAGTCCGAGGCTTCCAGTCCGGGTAGTATAACGCGAGTGGAGCTAGAGTCCTAGAGCGCAGGTTTTAGATCCTAGGTCCTAGGTCCTAGACGACAGATTACGGATTACGGATTACGGATTACGGAAAGAGACTAGAGACTAGAGACTAGAGACTAGAGACTATTTTATGAGCCGCTTTAAGCTTTTCCTAGTCTCTAGTTTCTCGAAGCGAAGCGTCTCGTCTTTTCCCGTATTCCGTAAGCGAAGCGCTCTGTATTCATTCTCCTAGGACCTAGGCCCTAGGAACCTAGGACCTTATTGCCTACATCGCATTTTTGGCTTGTTTGGCGCTGGTTGAGTCTGGGTAAGTGTCAATCACTTGCTGGAAGTATTGCTTGGCTTGGTTGCCGTTACCTTGTTTTTGCGCAATCAGGCCGAGTTTTAGCAGTGCGTCGGCGCGTTTGTTGGAGTCTTTAAACTCGCTCACCGCGGTAAACTCTTGGTTTGCCTGTTCAAAATTATTTTTAGAGAAATAAAGTTGGCCGAGCCAATAGTGGGCGTTTGCCGTGTATACCGACTCTGGGTATTGGGCTAAAAAGGCCTTAAACGCTTTGGTGGCGCCTTGGTAATCTTTCTCTTTTAAAATGAGATTAACCGCTGACTCGTAAGCCGCATTTTCGCTTTTATCATCGGTAAAGCTGACTGGTGAGGCGTCTTTCGCTGCGTCTTTCGGCGCAGGAGCCGCTTGCTTGGCGGTTCTGAGCGTGTCGATTTCACGGTAAAGATCCCGTTGGCGTTCAACACCTGTTTGATCTCGTAGCTGTTGCGTTCAACATTGCCGCGTAACGTGCTTAATTCTTGCGCCATTTGATCGAGTTGCCGTTGCATATCAAGCTGCATTTGGTTACGCGCTTGTAGCATGCGTTCTAACCGATCGACGGTGGTGCCACCCGCCCCTACTTCTGTCACCGGAGCTGATGTGGCAGCCACGGGGGCTGCCACACTCACCAGTAACGCCAGCGCGAGGGTTCGCACAGAGTTACTGTTTATTTTCATACTCGTTTCCACTACCTATCGGCTGGATTAGTACACTAATACCGAACGGCGGTTTTTGGCGTAAGCTTCTTCGCTTTGGCCAAGTACCAAGGGTTTCTCTTCACCGTAGCTCACGATAGAGATTTGGCTTGCCGGTACGCCCAGCGCTTGCAGGTACTTAGACACGGCTTCGGCACGACGCTCGCCCAGTGCAATGTTGTACTCTGGGGTACCGCGCTCGTCAGCATGGCCTTCTACTACCACTTCCATGGCTGGGTTGTCACGCAGGTAAGTGGCGTGCGCGTCCAGCATGTCTTCATATTGTGGGAGTACTGATGAGTCGTCAAAGTTGAAGTAAACGGTTTGCGACTGACGCAGCTCTTGGTTACGGATTTGTTGCTCGGTCATTGAGCCTTGGCCGTCAACCGGAGACACCACGGTGGTGCCGTTTTGATTGGTGGATTGGCCAGAACCACTGCCAGTTGCGCTGTCGCTCGAGCTACACGCAGCCAGAGTTAACATTGGCAGTGCCACCGCCAGACCTTTCAGTACTTTATTGATTTGCATTCTATTTTCCTTTTCTAGAAAGTTAGCGCACGTTGTTTAAAATTTAAAAACTACAGGTAAGGTGACCAGGCTGGTGCACGCACGCGCCCGTTAGTTGCCGGTAACCGCGCTTTAAAGCGGCCGTCGATGGAGACGAGTGACAACACATTCTTACGTCCATATACCGAGCTGTAAATCACCATGCTGCCATTTGGCGCAATACTTGGCGACTCATCCAACAAGGTTTTGGTTAGGATTTGCACCGCCCCGCTGTTTAAGTCTTGTTTTGCAATGTTATAGCCAGACGTTGATTGGTTCACCATGATCAAGTGGCGGCCATCAGGGGTCAGTTGTCCCCCCATATTTTGATTGCCTTGCCATGTGATCCGTCGGCTAGTTCCATCTTCTAAATTTACGCGATAAATCTGTGGTTTGCCACCCCGGTCCGATGTGTAGATAAGCGAGTTACCATCGGGATCCCAAAATGGTTCGGTGCTATTGGCGCGGCCATGGGTGATTTGGGTCAGTTTTTTACTGTTCAGGTCGAACGTATACACCTGTAGGCTACCGGTTTTCGAGAGCACCATGGCGAGCTTGCTGCCATCGGGCGAAAACTGTGGCGAACCATTGTGGCGCGGGTAAGAAGAGATCTTCTCTCGCTCGCCGGTATAAATATCCATGATGAAGATTTCTGCCTGACCATTTTCAAAACTAACATAGGCTAGCTGGCGGCCATCAGGCGACCACGACGGCGACATCAGTGGCTGTTTAGAGCGCAAGATCAAGCGTTCATTATAGCCGTCGTAATCGGAAAGGCGCAGTTGGTAGGGGTAGTCGTTCTCTTTATCGATCACCACATAGGCGATGCGGGTTAAAAATGCCCCTTTTTCGCCAGTCAGTTGCTCATAAACAATATTGGAAATGCGGTGGGCATAGCGGCGTAAATCGCTTTCTTTGACCGTGGCACGGTTGTTAACCAGCAAGTGATCATCGGTTTGTACCAGCTGGCCATCGGCGCCTAGGCCTTTGCTGTCGCCGCCTGTGAGCTGGCCACGCACAATATCAATGAGTTGATAATCAATCTGATAGCGTCCGTCCGATGTCGGCGTCACGGTGCCGGTGACCACGGCATCAACGCCGAGTGATGTCCAGGCATTGTAATCGACGTCAGCGTCTTTATAAGGTGTTTGCGGCATATCGCTGACTGATAATGGGTTAAATTTGCCACTGCGGCGTAAATCGGACCCCACTACCGCGGAGATATCTTCAGGCATCTCGCCTTGGCCTTTCCATTGGAAGGGGATCACACCAATGGGCCTCGCCGTGTTAACCCCTTCGGTGATCACCAATTTAAGCGCCGCATGCGCCGGCTGGGTCAGTAATGACAAACAGACCAAGAGCATGACAACGGCGGCGACTCGCCACATCCGCACACGATCCTGACGCTGGTTTGTCACACGGTTTGTGCCACCACAGGGGCTCACTTCCATCATGTTTTTTATCCTGTCGGTTAATTAGGTCGAACGGTTAACTCGATATCACGTAACTTGGCAATAATATCGCCATCGTCTGGCATCGGAAATTGTGACACGGACGCAACCGCGGTTTTTGTTGCGCGACACAATCGCGTGTTGCCCGCTTTTTGTTCCACATTAAGCAAGAGACCGGTCGGTGACAAGCGCATATTGACCACACATTCTTGCCCGCTTAAGCCGTCATCAACAATCAGTCTTTGTTGGATCATTTGCTCAAAAATGGCGCCGTATCGCGCCACTTCATCTTCTACAAATTGTCCGCGCGCGCTTTGCCGTTGGCTGGCTTCCGATTCCAGCCCCGAGAACAAATCGTTCAGTGCGGCTTCTTGCTCTCGCTGTTGCCGTTTGGCTTCTTCCGCCCGGCGTTCGGCCTCTTTTCTCGCTTGTTCGGCTTCTTTGCGCGCCTGTTCTGCCTCTTTTAGCGCTTGCTCTTCAGCTTTTCGCTTTTCCTCAAGCTTGCGTTGACGTTCGGCTTCCGCTTTTTTCGCTTCTTCTTCCGCTTTACGTTCAGCCGCCCGCTTTTCTTGCCGTGCTTTCTCGGCTTTCTCCGCGGCTAATTCCGCTTCACGTTTTTCTTCTAGCTTGCGCTGACGGTCACGCTCTGCTTGTTCCGCCTCTTTTTTGGCGATACGTGCTTGCTCTTTGGCTTTTGCTTGCTGCTCGGCAATCTGCTTTTGCTCTTCCCGTGCTTGGCGTTCTACCTCGAGCTTTTTCCGTTTCACCTCGCGTAGCCGCTGTTCTTCTTGCTCTCGTTGCTTTTCGAGCTGCTTGGCTTGCTGCTCTAACCGTTTGAGTCGTTCAGCTTCTTCGCGTTTGGCTTGGTTACGTTGCTCACGGATTTTTTGCGCTTGTGCATTGACCACAGCCGGATCAATCACAGTGGCTTCAATCGAGCGCCCCGCTTTCGGGGTTGGCTTGGTGTCTGAGCTAAAATCTGCGCCCCATAACAGCACAATCACTAACAAGACGTGTAGCCCGCCTGAAATGACGAGCGCGGGCACCAATGAGTCTTTTTTCTTACTCTTAGTGGTCTGATCTCTATTGCTTGGCTCGTTCATCACCCTCACCTACGACTCGTATGGTTCTGTCATCAAACCGACTGACGACACACCCGCTTGATTTAAGGCATCAAGCGTTAGGATGATTTCGGAATAAGGCACGCGGCCATCACCGCCGACTAGAACGGGTGAATTAGGATTAAGTTGGAGCTCGGCTTTTACCCGAACCAAGATTTCTTCCAGGCTCAATCCTCGGGTCATGTCGCCATTGTCGACACTGAGCCCCAGCAGGCCGTCTTTATCCACTTCAACAATAATGAACGCGCCGCTGTCTTCTTCTTCCGCCAACTCTGCCGCTGTTTTGGCCTGCGTGGTTTGTGGTAAGTCGACATCCACCCCTTGGGTGACAAACGGCGCGGTGACCATAAAGATAATCAGCAATACCAGCATCACGTCAATGTAGGGTACCACATTGATTTCTGCCGTCATTTTGCGTCGTTTCGGTTGATACGCCATGGATTACTCCTGGGTTGCCGCAAACGCTTGACGGTGAAGAATACTCGAGAATTCTTCCATAAAGTTCATGTAGTTGTGCTCAAGCTTGCTCACTTTGGCTGTGAGGCGGTTATACGCCATGACCGCGGGGATCGCTGCGAACAGACCCATCGCCGTTGCGACCAAGGCTTCGGCAATCCCGGGGGCGACCATCGCCAATGTCGCTTGTTTCACCGCACCCAGTGCAATAAAGGCATGCATGATGCCCCACACGGTACCGAATAGGCCAATATAGGGGCTGATCGAGCCGACGGTGGCCAAAAATGGAAGATGCGTTTCAAGCTCTTCCACTTGTTTAGATAGGGAGACACGCATCGCCCGTGAGGCGCCTTCCATCACCGCATCAGGCACTTTGTCGTTGCTGCGATGCAAGCGGGCAAACTCTTTAAACCCAGCGTAGAAAATTTTCTCACTACCGGTGAGATTATCTTTACGGGCTTGCACTTCTTGAAACAGTTGCGAGAGATCGATCCCTGACCAAAATCGGTCTTCAAACCGTTCTGCTTTGCTAAAGGCTTGCTGCATCACTTTGGAGCGTTTGATGATCATGGCCCAAGACGCCACTGACATACCCAGTAATATCAGCATCACGGCCTTCACAAGCAGGCTTGCTTGCAAAAACAGGTCGAGAATGGAAAGTTCAGCGGTCACGTCATCATCTCCGATTTAATCTGTGTTGGAATCGATTTGGGTTTCATGGTTGTTGGGTCGACACAGGCTATCTTAACCGTTGCCGCACACAATGCTTTTTGATCAGAATTCACCAAGCTTTGACAAAAGGTCATGCTAGCGCGTCCCATGGCTGACACGGTGGTGACAACGTCTAGGGCATCATCCAGCCGCGCGCCGCGATGAAAATCAATATCCATGTGGCGTACCACAAACGCATATCGCTCGGCAAACAAGGCCTGTTGATTGACACCGATTTGGCGTAACAGTTCAGTGCGCGCACGCTCAAAGTATTTCAGGTAGTTAGCGTGATAAACCACCCCACCGGCGTCGGTGTCTTCATAATAGACACGCACGGGCCAACGAAACGGCGTTGATTCAGTCATGACTGTATCCATGTAGGTTCAGCGATAGGCAATTACTATACCTAAGTTGTCGATGTATAGAAATGCTGAGGCCGCACGGTCGCTGCTTTGGTCGCCCATGATAACGGCGAGAAGTGATATGCCGCAAAAAATACGCAATAACATCGCGGCCAGTGATGAAAAAAGCACCGCTTGGGTGCTTTTGTCATTGCGGTGTCACTGAGGCTTGTAAGCGCTAGCGACACCCGAACACGCTGGCGAAACCAATCGCGTTAACGTAGCCCCATCAGGGAGAGTAAGATCAGTGAAACTGTCCATCCAAATGGGGGCCAGGTCAGCCATCGGCTCCATTTGCCGTGTGCCGTGAAACCGACGGCATGGATCACGCCCACACAGGTGGCGTAAAGCAGCCCCACGCCCATGAGGAACGTGACGCCGCCCATGCGTTGTGCAAAGGCTTCCGGCGCCCACATGACTTGCCCGCCCCAGCATACGGCACTGGCCAGTGAGAGCAGCCGCCAAAGGCCAGAAAAGTCCTGGCCTAAAGGAGCGGATTGCCGATCACTCATTGTCGTGATCCATCGCTTCTGTGTGTTCCAGCCACAACGCATTGATGATGCCAAAGGCGCATGCCAGCAGCACACCGAGAATCCACGTGAAATACCACATATGCAGGCTCCTTACTTAATAGAGTGAATGTTTGTTGTCTTCAATATATTGCGCGTCTAAGCGGCCGAACATCTTAATGTAGCACCACAGGGTGTAAGCCAAGATAATCGGAACAAAAATCGCGGCCACAATGGTCATAATCGACAAGGTTAGCTCACTAGACGTGGCATCCCACATGGTCAAGCTGTGGCTTGGGAAAGTGCTCGATGGCATCACAAAGGGGAACATCGCAATTCCCGCGGTCAAAATCACCCCTGCAATGGCCAAACTCGAGAACAAGAAAGCCCAGCCACCCCGTTCGAAACGAGATGCAAGCAGTGCCAAGAGTGGCATCACCGCACCGACGATGGGGGCTAACCAAAGGATTGGCATCGCTTGGTAGTTGTGCATCCAGGCGCCACTTTGTACCGCCACTTCTTTTGCCAATGGGTTAGACGCCGCTTGGTTCGCCGCTTCACTGACCACCACAAAGCCTTCCATGTTTTGTACCCAAAAGCCCGCAGCCACGAACAAGACGGTGGTCAGTAGCGCACACAGTTGCGCCACATTGCGTGCGCGTACATGCAGCGCATCGGTGGTTTTCATTTGCAGCCAGGTTGCTCCTTGCAACACCACCATGAACAGGCTCACGAGACCACACACCAGTGCGAAGGGATTAAGCAGTGCAAAAAAGCCGCCGGTATAGGTTGGGATCAAGAGATCGCTGAGTTGGAACGGCACCCCTTGCAGTAAATTACCAAAGGCGACACCGAAGATCACCGGTGGCACAAAGCCGCCCACGACTAAACCCCAGTCCCAGGCTGTACGCCAGCGTGGATGATCGATTTTTGAGCGATAGTCAAAACCCATGGGACGGAAAAATAATGCCGCCAATGTAAGGACCATCGCGATATAGAACCCCGAGAATGACACTGCATAAACCAACGGCCAGGCGGCAAATAGCGCCCCACCCGCGGTCACTAACCAGACTTGGTTGCCTTCCCAGTGCGGCGCAACGGCGTTAATCATCACCCGGCGTTCGCTGTCGGTTTTGCCGATCAAGGTGAGCAAGGCGCCCACCCCCATATCAAAACCATCAGTGACGGTAAAGCCAATCAATAGCACCCCGATCAGGGCCCACCAGATCAGCCGTAACATTTCATAATCAAACATGCTATCTCTCCTTATGCTTCAATCTGGCGGCTGAAATCCGCTTCCGGATTGCCTTCTTGTTCAAAGTGGTAGCGGCCGGTTTTAAGGCTGCTTGGCCCCAAGCGCGCAAACTTGAACATCAGATAAAGCTCGGCGACGAGAAAGACGGTGTAGAGCGAGCAGATCGCCACTATCGAGAAAATGATATCACCGGCGGCGAGGTTAGACGCTGCCACATGCACCGGCAAAATCTCACCCACGGCCCAAGGCTGACGACCATACTCGGCAACAAACCAGCCCGCTTCACAGGCAATCCAAGGCAGTGGAATACCAATCAGTGCCAGCTTGAGTAGCCAAGGTTTTTGATCGATACGCTGACGACAGGTTTGCCAGAAGGCCATGCCAAAGATAAACAGCATCGCAAAGCCACAGGCCACCATGATCCTAAAGCTCCAGAACAGTGGTGCCACGTGTGGAATAGAGTCTTGCGCCGCTTGCTGAATCTGCCTTCGGTAGCATCGACGACGTTATCGGTGTAAGGCTTGAGCAACAGACCGTAGCCGAGATCATCTTTGACCTCATTGAACGCGGCTTTGGTGTCAGACGATGTTTCGCCAGCACGTAATTTTTCTAGCAGTGCGTACGCCTGCATCCCGTTACGGATACGGGTTTCATGCTCAGCAATCAAATCGGTTAAGCCTGTCACTTCTTTGTCGAGTGAGCGCGTGGCGATGATCCCCATCGCATACGGGATTTTAATTGCATAATCGGTTTGCATAGTGTCTTGATTGGGCAAGCCCACCACGGTGAAGGCTGCTGGCGCTTCCTCGGTGTGCCATTCGGCCTCAATCGCCGCCAGTTTGACCTTTTGCACATCGCCCAGCTCATAACCGGATTCATCACCGAGAATAATGACTGAGACGATCGCGGCCATACCAAACGAGGCAGCAATTGCAAACGAGCGACGCGCGAAGCAAGATCTCGCCCTTTCAATAGGTAGTAGGCACTGATACCGAGCACGAACATGGCCCCTGTGGTGTAGCCCGCCGCGACGGTATGAACAAATTTCACTTGTGCCACTGGGTTAAAGACCACGTCGGCAAAGCTCACCATTTCCATGCGCATGGTTTCGAAGTTGAACTCCGAGCCCACTGGGTTTTGCATCCAGCCGTTGGCGACCAGGATCCAAAGCGCAGAAAAGTTAGAAGCCTAACGCCACCAGCCAAGTGGTAACCAAGTGTTGACGTTTGCTGAGACGATCCCAACCAAAGAAGAATAGGCCCACAAAGGTGGATTCAAGGAAGAAGGCCATCAACCCTTCAATGGCGAGCGSCCCAAAAATGTCCCCTACATAATGGGAATAATAGGCCCAGTTGGTCCCAAATTGGAACTCCATGGTGAGGCCGGTTGCTACCCCGAGCGCAAAGTTAATCCCAAAGAGTTTGCCCCAAAACTTGGTCATGTCTTTGTAGATTTGCTTGTCGGTCATCACGTATAACGATTCCATGATGGCCAGCAAAAATGCCAAACCTAGCGTTAGGGGAACAAACAGGAAGTGATACATCGCGGTCAGCGCAAACTGCAGCCGCGATAAATCGACGATATCGGTAATCATGGTCACTCCTTTACACCGCTTTCGGTGCCGATACAGGTGTATCGCTCGTTTTACTTTCTCACCCTGCACGGCAGTCAAACAGCTGGCTGGTGCGGGGAAAGCTACACACTTTCTCAAGTCACTGCTTGCATGTTACACATTTGAAACACCCAAGTTACTCAATAGTTAAATATATCCTAATTAAGTTATAACTAATATTATAGACGTAACTCGTGTGCGTTAATCGCCTTTGCCTTGGTTTGTCGAGTCAGTTGCAAAAACAACAGAGCAACGGCACCAGGGTGTAAAATTGTGATTAACCACAAAGAAATCAGGTGATTCGTAGGTGTAATTGGACGCCACGTCTCACTCTGATTGGTTGTAACTGTCAGCAGATGGGAGTCACGATAAGGGGTCACGTGCTACACAACCTTAATCTAGATCAAAAAACCCCATTGATTGGCGGTCAATGGGGCGGTTTTGGTAAAAAATGTCTTGATCTCAGTTAAGCTTTCGGCCAGTTTTTATCACGCCTTAGGCACATCAAAGCCAAAATGCAGGTAGGCGCGTTGGCTGGCAATCCGGCCACGCGGGGTGCGTTGTAAGTAACCTTGTTGGATCAGATAAGGCTCTATCACATCTTCTATGGTGTCTTTTTCTTCACCAATCGCGGCGGCGAGGTTATCTAAGCCGACCGGGCCACCATCGAATTTTTCAATGATGGCGTTAAGCAGTTTACGGTCCATGTAATCGAACCCTTGGCTGTCAACATCAAGCATATCAAGGGCACGCTGGGCGATATCCGGGCAGATATGGCCACTGCCCTTCACTTCGGCAAAATCGCGCACACGGCGAAGTAGACGGTTAGCAATCCGCGGGGTACCACGTGATCGTCGCGCCACTTCTTCGGCACCTTCGTCTTCCATCGACAGCGCTAGGCAATGGGCGCTGCGTTTTACAATTCCGGTTAAATCACGCACGTTGTAATATTCCAAACGCTGGGTGATACCGAAACGGTCGCGAAGTGGTGAGGTCAGTGAGCCGGCACGAGTGGTGGCACCAATCAGGGTAAACGGTGGTAAGTCGATTTTAATCGAGCGCGCCGCCGGCCCTTCGCCAATCATAATATCTAGTTGGTAATCTTCCATGGCGGGATACAGGATTTCTTCCACCACCGGACTCAAGCGATGAATTTCATCGATAAATAGGACATCGTGGGGTTCAAGGTTGGTAAGCAAGGCGGCGAGATCACCGGCTTTTTCTAACACGGGACCTGATGTGGTACGGATACTCACATCCATTTCGTTGGCAACAATATTGGCCAGGGTGGTTTTACCCAGACCCGGCGGGCCAAAAATCAGCAGGTGATCCAGGGCTTCTTGGCGTTTGCGTGCGGCATGGATAAAAATTTCCATTTGTCCACGCACATGATCTTGGCCTTGATAATCTTCCAATAACTTAGGGCGTATCGCGCGGTCGATCACTTCATCTTCGCGATCGGGCGTGGTTTGTGCCGAAATTAAACGATCAGCTTCTATCATGGTTACACCATCGAGCGCAGCGCGTGACGAATCACCGCTTCGCTGCTCATGTCATCGGTTGCAATTTGTTTAACCACTTTCTCTGCCTGTGCCGCTTTGTAGCCCAACGCGACTAGGGCACTCACCGCTTCATCTGCCGCGGTCGAGACGGTGGTCGGTGTGGGACGTATCGCGGCGCCTTCACCGGTAGCGGCATCGGTGTGCGGCGTAAAGAGATCAAAGGCTTCCCAGTTTTTAAGCCGGTCGCGCATTTCAATCACTAAGCGTTCCGCGGTTTTCTTCCCTACTCCAGGGATTTTCACCAAGGTCGACACATCGTTGTGCTCAACACTATCGACAAAATGGTTGGCCGTCATCCCCGATAAAATCGCTAACCCAAGCTTTGGCCCCACGCCATTGGCTTTGATCACTTCGCGAAATAGCGCACGCTCGCGTTTACCACTAAAGCCATAGAGGAGTTGTGCATCTTCACGCACCACAAAATGGGTATACACAGTGGCTGTCTCACCCACGTCCGGCAGTTGATATAGACAGTTCATCGGCATGCTCACTTCGTAACCGACGCCGTTCACGTCAATTAAAATCTCTGGAGGCTGCTTTTCTATCAGGGTTCCCTGTAATCGGCCTATCACAATCGCTTCTCTGTTTGTTACTTTGCCTCAAGGATAAAGAATAACTGGATGTATATCCAGTCGGATTGAGGAACCACGGAATACGGAATACAGAGTACAGAAAGAGCAAAAGACCGATGCACGCACGAGCTGCTCTTTCCGTGTTCTGTAAGCGAAGCGCTCCGTATTCAAGATCCCGAATATCGTGTAGGTCGGCATAAGCGCCCGCACGATGCAAATAAGTATCACAATGTCGGCCGCGCGCCATCCGACATCGAGGTTAAATTTGGCGCTGGTCGTGACAGGCGCCCAGTTAGCATCGTGCATCATTGTTGACATCTTGCCGGGGCTTGTGTCACCTACGCCAATGGTATCATCGATGTATAAACTAGGCGTAGGAAGTACGGCTCGATGGTTTTGTCACGACTTCTGTTCAGGGTTCGAGTTTTGTATGCATTCCCACGCAGGAGCGTGGGAACGAGTAACAGTCTCTGTGTTAAAGCGCGCGAGGCACTTTTATCGATACCGGCCGCGGCGGGCGGCGTTGGCTTTGCCGGCCATGGCGATCAGGGTGTGGTTGGTGTGGGCATGACAAATCGCCACGGCGAGGGCATCGGCGGCATCGGCTTGGGGGGTGGCGCTGAGTTTCAACATGTGGGTGACCATATGCTGGACTTGCTTTTTATCGGCGCTACCTTTGCCGACGACTGCTTGCTTAATCAGCCTTGCCGCGTATTCCGATACCGGTAAATCGGCATTCACGGCGGCGACAATGGCACTGCCCCGTGCTTGGCCCAATTTGAGAGCCGAATCGGCATTGCGGGCCATAAACACTTGCTCGATGGCAAAGTTATCGGGCTGGAATTGGGTGATGACTTCACTCACCCCGGCGTAGATATGCTTTAAGCGCCCGGGTAAATCGTCGGTTTCGGTGCGAATACAGCCGCTGCCGAGATATTCAAGATGCCGACCCTGTTGGCGGATCACCCCATAGCCGGTGATCCGCGAACCTGGGTCAATCCCCAGTATAATTGTCATTTAGCTTAAACTCGCCGCCACTTCATCCGAGATATCCCCGTTATGATAAACCTCTTGTACGTCGTCAAGATCGTCTAGCATGTCGACCAAACGCAGCAGTTTGGGCGCGGTGTCTGCGTCTAACTCCGCTTTGGTGGATGGCACCTGCGTCACTTCGGCACGCTCCGCGTCAAAGCCGGCTTTGTCGAGGGCATCTTTGACCGTACCAAAGTCATTAGGCGTGGTGTAAACATCGATTGAGCCGTCGTCATAGGTAACCACGTCTTCCGCGCCACCTTCGAGTGCCGCTTCCATCACGTCGTCTTCTTCAAGCCCTGCGGCGTATGTGACAACACCTTTTTTATCAAACAAAAAGCTGACTGAACCATCGGTGCCTAGGTTGCCGCCCGATTTAGAAAACGCGTGACGCACGCCTGACACGGTACGATTGCGATTGTCGGTCATGCATTCCACCATCACCGCGGTACCTGCCGGGCCATAGCCTTCATAGATGACGGTTTCCATGTTGTCGTCGCCATCGCCACCGGCCCCGCGTGTGATCGCACGGTTGATGGTGTCACGCGTCATGTTGTTAGACAGTGCTTTATCCACCGCGGCGCGCAAACGTGGGTTGGTTTCCGCTTCGGGCCCACCCTCTTTGGTGGCAACCACTAATTCTCGAATCAGTTTGGTGAAAATCTTACCGCGCTTCGCGTCTTGAGCGGCTTTACGGTGTTTAATGTTCGACCACTTACTGTGACCTGCCATATCGACTTCTCCGTTTTTTGCTCGCTCCCCTCACGTGAAAGGAGTAATCAGAAAAACGCGCCTTGGCTTTTCAGTCTGAGGCGCGTTGATGAAGATACCCTGCTTGCTGGCGGTTACCGTTCGTTGGCAACCTCGTTGATAGCTTGGGTCATACGGGCAGTCGAATCTGCCCGTTATTAGGCGAATTTATTCGCTTTATTCGCTTTGCTCTGCCGCTGCCGTGATACTCAGTGCCAGCTCTTCAAGCGCCGCGTCGTTGGCCATGCTCGGTGCATTGGTCATCAAGCAGGCAGCAGCCGTGGTTTTCGGGAAGGCAATCACGTCACGAATGTTCTCGGTGCCAGATAACAGCATGACCAAACGGTCCATACCAAACGCCAAACCTGCGTGTGGTGGGGTGCCGTATTGAAGCGCATCGAGCAAGAAACCAAACTTCTTACGTTGCTCTTGCTCATCAATGCCTAGGGTCTCAAATACCGCCGCTTGCATCTCTGGACTGTGGATACGCACCGAGCCACCGCCGACTTCGTAACCATTGATGACCATATCATACGCATTAGAGTTCGCGGCCGCCGGATTCGCTTTTAGCTGTTCTGGCGTGACATCGGTCGGTGCGGTAAATGGGTGGTGCATCGCGTGCAGGTTGCCTTCGTCGTCTTCCTCAAACATCGGGAAGTCCACCACCCACAGCGGAGCCCAGGCGTTGGTATCGGTTAGTTCAAGATCCAAGCCTAGCTTGACGCGCAAGGCGCCCAGCGCTTCAGTAACCACCGATTTTTTGTCGGCACCGAACAAGATAATGTCGCCGGTTTGCGCGTCAGTGCGTGACAAGATGCTTTCTACCACGTCGGCATTCAAGAACTTGGCCACCGGCGATTGAATGCCGTCAAAGCCAGCGTCGCGATCGTTGACTTTCATCCACGCCAAGCCTTTGGCGCCGTAGATGCTGACAAAGTGGGTGTACTCATCGATCTGCTTGCGCGACAAGCTGGCACCGCCTGGCACACGGATCACAGCCACACGGCCTTTTTCGTCATTGGCAGGGCCAGAGAAGACTTTAAACTCCACGTCTTTGACGATATCGGCAACGTCAACAATTTCAAGCGGGTTACGCAAATCTGGCTTGTCGGAGCCAAAGCGACGCATCGCTTCTTCAAATTTCATGATGGGAAACGCGCCCAAGTCGACGTTAAGCAGCGATTGCCACATGTCGCGGATCATTTGCTCGGTGACGTCGCGCACTTGCTCGGCGCTCATGAACGAGGTTTCGATATCGATTTGGGTAAATTCTGGCTGGCGATCGGCGCGCAAGTCTTCATCACGGAAGCACTTCACGATTTGATAGTAACGATCAAAGCCTGACATCATCAACAGTTGTTTAAACAGCTGTGGCGATTGTGGCAAAGCATAAAAACTGCCTTTGTGGACGCGGCTTGGCACCAAGTAATCACGCGCACCTTCTGGGGTGGCTTTGGTCAGTACCGGGGTTTCAATATCTAAAAAGTCGTTCTCATCCAGGAAGCGACGCACAAAACTGGTAGCTTTGGCACGCAGTTTAATCCGATCGCTCATCTCTGGACGGCGCAAGTCGAGGTAACGGTACTTAAGACGCTGCTCTTCAGAGATAAACTGGTTAAAGTCAATCGGCATCGGCGCACTGCGGTTAATGATGTCCAAGCCTTTTGCGACCACTTCAACGTCGCCAGTGGCCATATCACGGTTGATTTGGCTCTCTGGACGTGCGCGGACTTCACCACGAATAGCAATACAAAATTCGTTACGCAGTTTGTTGGCTTGCTCGTAAACGTCACCCATATCTGGTCCATCACAACTTGCACTAGACCTTCACGATCGCGCATGTCGATAAAAATCAAGCCGCCTAGATCACGACGACGATTAACCCAACCACAAAGACTTACTTCTTGCCCGACGTGGGCGCTATTCAGGTGACCACAATATTGGGTGCGCATAGAATATTCCTGATCTGTTCTGATAATTCCGCTTGCCCCCTTGGGCACAAGCCTGTCAAATACTGAGGGGAATTCGGTAACAGCCTTTGTCGTACCTGACGGTACGCCCCCATTACTGCCGTTACTGTCAAAGACTGGCTATTATAAAGGAAAAGGCCCGCCGTTGGTAAAGCGATCGTGGGTTTTTCTTCTGATGGTCTTTTAGGTTGGTTATCATTAGGCTATGCCGTATTCACGATCATCCATGAGCATAACACTATGTCTCTTGCCTTACATGCGCTTAATCAGCCTCCGCTGCGGCTCGGTGACCCGCGCGGCACACAGTCAGCAAGGGGCGCTGTTCTAGTTTATCCGCGCAAGACGTACGCTCGTCATGCAGACAGACGCTGAAAAATTCACTACAATACGCCGCTTTTGCGACAGGGTTTGCTGGCGTCAGGTGCTTGCACTGGCCAGCTAGGCTGATTTGTAGGGGCTCATATGGCTAATCAGGATAAAATTTTCGCGGCACCGATTGAGAAGATGGGTGACTTTACCTTCGATGCGAATGTCGCCGAGGTGTTCCCGGATATGATCCAGCGCTCGGTGCCGGGATACAGCAACATTATCTCAGCGATTGGTATGTTGGCGAAACGCTTTGCCACGCCAGATAGTCATATTTACGATCTCGGCTGTTCGTTGGGTGCCGCCACCTTGTCGATGCGCCGCCATATTCCCCACGACAGTTGTAAAATCATTGCTGTCGATAATTCGCAAGCGATGGTTGAGCGCTGCCGTTTGCATGTTAACGCCTATCGCGGTGCGGCCGATGTCGAGGTGCGCGAAGCCGATATTCGTGACATTGAGATCGCCAATGCGTCCATGGTAGTGCTTAATTTTACCCTACAATTTTTAAGCCCAGACGATCGTCAAACTCTGCTCACCCGCATTTACCAGCTTAAAGCCAGGTGGGATCTTGATTTTGTCGGAGAAATATTGCTTTGACGACGACATCGCCAATGAGCTACTGATTGACTTGCACCATGACTTTAAACGCGCCAACGGTTACAGCGAGTTGGAAATCAGCCAAAAACGCAGTGCACTAGAAAACGTGATGCGCCCCGACAGCATCGGCACCCACAAAACGCGATTAAGCAACATTGGTTTTAGCAGTGTCGCGATGTGGTTTCAATGTTTTAACTTTGGCTCGATGCTCGCGATTAAATAAGGTGAGCGATGACGGAACGCTATTGATGACGTAAAGCTATTGATAACGTAAAGCTTGTTAACCCCTTTACGTCATTGATCTCGGTACGCCATTGCGCCAGTGACACCATTGATTCAGTCAACCCTTTGATTCAGCTAAATGCGCCATTCAATACGAGTAATCTGATGTTTGATTTTTCCGATTTTTATCAACTGATCGCCAAAAACCGTTTGTCCCACTGGTTGGAAGTCTTGCCGGCCCAATTGGCTGAGTGGCAAACCCAGCCCCATGGCGATATGCCAAAGTGGATAAAAGTGCTGAATAAAATCCCGACTGACACGCCGGATCACGTAGAGCTAAACGATCGGGTGCAGATTGGCGATGCCACCAGCTTGCCTGCCGGTGAGCGTAAAAAATTAGAAAACCTGCTCCGCAGCTTTCATCCTTGGCGCAAAGGGCCTTATCAGGTTCACGGTCTGGATATTGACACCGAGTGGCGCTCTGATTGGAAGTGGGATCGAGTCCTCCCGCATATTTCACCGCTGAAAGGGCGCTATGTCCTCGATGTCGGTTGCGGTAATGGCTACCACATGTGGCGGATGTTGGGTGAAGGTGCTGCGCTCACGGTAGGCATTGATCCTTCCGAGCTTTTTTTGATGCAGTTCGACGCCATTCGTCGCTTAATGGGCAATGATCAACGAGCGCATCTACTGCCATTAGGAATCGAAAAACTCCCTGCCCTGCGTGCCTTTGATACCGTGTTTAGCATGGGGGTGCTTTACCACCGCCGCTCGCCGCTCGATCATCTGATTCAACTTAAAGATCAACTGGGTAAAGACGGTGAGCTGGTCTTGGAAACCCTAGTGATTGATGGCGATGAAAACGCGGTATTGGTCCCCTCCGACCGTTATGCACAAATGCGCAATGTCTACTTTTTCCCGTCTGCGCGGGCGCTAAAAGTGTGGCTGGAAAAAGTCGGGTTTGTTGATGTGCGTATTGTCGATGAATGCGTCACCACCACCGATGAGCAGCGCAGCACGGATTGGATGACCCATAACTCGCTACCTGAGTATCTCAATCCCGATGACCCGACGCAAACGATCGAAGGGTATCCGGCGCCCAAACGCGCTATTTTAGTCGCGCGTAACCCCGATTAATGCCATCTCGATAACATCGCGCCAGGCGCTCCCATCGCAAGAGCTCCCATCGCAAGAGCGCATCGCAAGACGGCATGCATCACCCAGGCAGCGTGTACTGCGGTTAATTTAACCGAGAGCACACGCTACCCTGACGCTTGGCTCGCAATGTTTACCCTTTTAGGACTGTTCACTTTATGCGCAGCGGCACGAGCGCCTGTTTGCGCACCATTTTCTACTCACATCGTCGATTAAATCAGCGTTTAGTCAATTCTGACTAACATTTGACAGAATCCCTCTATCCATCTTTGTCGCATCCTTTAGAATCTGCGCTCAGCCTCGCTTTGGAATATGATTTGAGGCGATACGGCCAGCACCCATCCTTTAATGCAGTGGAGACTCAGATGCTTTTTCGTTGCTCACTGATCAGTGTGCTTTTATTCACGGTGTCCGGTTGCACGCTCACCTCACAGCACCAGCACCAAGAAACACTCAATAAAATCGATACGATTGCCGCTCAGAGCGAAAAACAGCAGCAAACACTGACTCACTCCTTGACGCAGCACGATGCGGCCTTGACGCAATTGGCGGATAAACGTCACAGCACTAGAAAGCCAGCTAACCGTGATTCAGCGCACCCAGGCCAAGCTATATGCCAATTTCGCAACCCCAAACCCCGAAGTGAGAGTGAAAGAAAAACTGGTTCGTGTCCCCATGAATGACGACAAAGTGGTACTCGGCGGCCGTGAATGGGTCTGGTTTGATGAGGTAAAGAATACATTCCAGTCTCGTGTGGATAGCGGCGCCGAGACCTCCTCGCTCAATGCCATCGATGTTCAAGAATTTGAGCGCGATGGTGACACCTGGGTCAAGTTCAATGTCAATCATAGCGAAAACAATGACCAATCGGTATTTATGGAAATGCCAGTAAAACGCTGGGTCCGGATACGGCAATCTTCGACTGATAGCACTGAGCGCCGTGCGGTGGTGGAAGCTTGGATCCGGGTAGGTAATATCCACGAAAAAACCGAATTTACCCTCGCCGACCGCACCAATATGGAATATCCAGTCTTGCTCGGTCGCTCGTTTTTTAAAGATTTGGCCGTGGTGGATGTCAGCCAAGTGCATGTTCATCCGCAATATCAGCCAGATACACCCTCGGAGCCTAGTGATGACGACACTCAACAGCAATCAGCTTCCAAAGAAGCGGCTCACCAATAATTGGCTCTACGAGAGTTGGCTCTACAAGAATAGGTAATCGACATGGTTTCACGGGTTCCTTTTTACTTTTTGATCGGCTTTTTGATTTTAGCCGGTATCGCGCTCAGTACGTATCGTCACCTCGGTTATGGTGTCCCTTGGCAAGCAGATGACACTCGTCAAGTCTGGCAAATTGAGGCCAGAATTAACTTCGATGCTGATGATAAGCCGGTAAAAGTGAGCCTCGCCGCCCCCGACAGTCAACCTGGACTGACGCTTATTGATGAGAGCACCTCCTCGGCAGGCTATGGTTTTTCATTACTCGACACCGAACATGGTCGTCAAGCACAGTGGTCAGCACGCCAAGCTAGCGGTGATCAAATCCTCTATTTTAAAAATCAAATGCTGGTCGACGACAGTGCACGCTATACCATGACGCCGCCGGAAGAAGAGAAGGTGACCGCGCCGGTAATGGAGAGTGCCGCGAAGAATGCTGCATTAGCCCTGCTGGATCGCGCTCGTGCTCGCTCGGCCGATAACGTGACCCTTACGCGTGAGCTGATTAAGCAGTTTAATAGCCCTGATAGCCAAAATGCGGCCCTGTTACTGAACACCCTCGACAAACCCGACGCACTACAAAAAACCTTGGCGCTTGAAGGTGTGCACGCGCGCGTGGTAGGTGGCTTGGCGCTTGAGGATGGTCGACGTCGGCAAACCATTTCGCCAATGCTACAAGTATGGCAAGACGCTCGCTGGCACTTATTCGATTTAACCACGGGGCAAAATGGCCATCACAGTAATATCCTGCTCTGGAACCAACACGGCGGGCCATTGTTGGAAGTGATGGGCGGTGAACACAGCCAGGTACATTTTTCGATTATCTCGCAAGATATCAGCCCGCAACAAGCGACCTCGGCCAAGGTCTCAGCAGACAACCTACTTAACTTTTCCATTCATAGCTTGCCGATTGAAGAGCAGGCGATGTTCAAAACCATCATGCTGATCCCAATTGGCGCCCTGATCGTGGTGTTTTTACGGGTTATTGTGGGGTTAAAAACCTCAGGCACCTTTATGCCGGTGCTGATTGCGGTCGCCTTTGTACAAACCCAATTACTCACGGGGATTGTTGGCTTTGTATTCATTGTCGGCACCGGACTCGTGATCAGAAGTTACCTCTCCCGGCTTAACTTGCTGCTGGTAGCACGGATTTCCGCGGTGATCATCACGGTGATCTTGATTATTTCGGTGTTTAGCGTGATAGCCTTCCATATCGGCTTAATGGAAGGGCTGACCATCACCTTCTTTCCGATGATTATTCTGTCATGGACCATCGAGCGGATGTCGATTTTATGGGAAGAAGAAGGTGCGAAAGAAGTAGTGATCCAAGGCGGCGGCTCACTACTTACTGCGGTGCTGGTGTACTTGGCGATGACCAATGATTTGATTCGCCATCTCACCTTTAACTTCATTGGCTTGCAGCTGGTGATCCTGGCGCTGATTTTGATGCTGGGCAATTACACCGGGTACCGTTTGTCGGAATTAAAGCGTTTCCGTCCCTTGGCGCATGGTGTGAGAGGTCATGATGATTAAGCTCTTTTCTCGGTTAGCCTCGCCCTTTCGCCTAAACCAAGCAGGGATTATGGGCATGAACCAGCGTAATATTCGTTATATTGGTCGATATAACGACAGGCGTCTTTATCCATTAGTGGATGATAAACTTAAAACCAAATTGATTGCTCAGCAAGCCGGCGCTACTGTGCCCGAATTAATTGGGGTGATTGATAGCCAAGCGCACGTCAAACAGATTCACGCGATGGTGGCGAACTGGCCCGGTTTTGTGATTAAACCGGCGCAAGGATCGGGCGGAAAAGGCATTCTGGTGGTGACGAAAAATCATCAAGGTGTCTATACCAAAGCCTCGGGCAAAGCCGTGAGCCATAATGATGTGGAACGCCATATCACCAACACTTTGGCAGGCTTGTTTTCTCTCGGTGGTAAAGCCGATGTGGCAGTGGTCGAGAACTTGATTGCGTTCGATGATAGCTTCGCCGGCTTTAGCTACGAAGGAGTACCCGATATTCGCGTGATCGTGTTTCAAGGGTATCCGGTGATGGCGATGATGCGCTTATCAACATCGGCGTCCGACGGCAAAGCAAACTTGCACCAAGGTGCCGTAGGAGTCGGGCTAGATATTGCGACGGGTGAAGCCTTAAAGGCGGTGCAATTTAACCGTCCCATTACCCATCATCCCGATACGGATCATGACCTTTATACCTTGAAAGTCCCTCACTGGCAGCAGTTGCTCACGCTGGCAGCCAGCGCTTGGGAAATGACGGACTTGGGCTATATGGGTACCGATATGGTATTGGATAAAGACAAGGGTCCGATGGTTCTCGAGCTCAATGCACGGCCCGGCCTCGCAATTCAAATCGCTAATGGCTGCGGGTTGCTGCCAAGATTGCGGCTGATTGAGTCTCTTCCACCCAAGCGCTATCCGCCGATGCCGGACGATCGCGCGGCGTTTTCGATGCAGTATTTTGCCGGACAAAGCACGCAGCCGCTACAACCTACACTCGCAAAAACCGGATAAAAAACCTTAAAGTTTAACGTACACAGCCGATACCCTATTACACATCCGCATCATCATCATATGAATTAGGGTAACGGCCGTGACGATCCATACCATCGACAAAGCGCAGCTTATTAGCGACGTCCAGTTTGGGGACAACCTCAATCAGGCGGTGGTGCAAGGGCGTCGTTCCGACTTTGCGTTGATGATGGCGTTGCTTTCCGGAGATGCCAATGAGTCAACGCCACGTACCCTCACCGATAATCCCATCAGTAATGATGAGGTGTTGCGTCAGCAGTTCCAACTGGCAGAGCCGCAACCCTTAGCCGCCAGCAATGAACAAGATTACCAGCGTGCCAGCGCTCAAGCTGATGCCTTTCATCGCGGTGGACTCGCGAGCGCCAATCTACGCTTTCAACTTGCCCCAGCCGCCATGCACTATCCCCCACAAGGCACACACGGTTTTGATGAAGCGGTCTATCACAATTTATCCGGCCACGCGCGCCGTCATTTATCGGATGCCGAGCCGACACGTCCTGCGTATAACCCTGCTACCTTGTATGAAAAACTCACCACCTCGCATTGCTTCGATAAAATGCGTGTAAGCGCATAACAGCCAAGATCGCAAGTCGATCCTGATGACGTTCGATGACCCTTGCCTAAATTGTGATCGTCTATCAATTCCCGATAATCTTTTTGCCATTCCACCAGACGTTTTGAGCCTTTTTTTCGCAGTCCGCGTAGTTATGGTCCAGTATTACTTTCCCACGAGTGAATAAGGTGTGAGTAAGCTGTCATTTTTACGTGATCAGCTTGGACACAAAGAGCGAGAAGCTCTTGGTTAAAAGTTTGATAATATTGAGGAATTGGCCATGAAAATCGATAACGCAGTGGTTGTCATCACCGCAGGCGGATCACCGTCGGGGCGCGCCATGGCAGAGCATTTCTGCTCGCTCGGTGCTGATGTGGCATTGCTCGATACGGAATGGCCCGCACTACGCTTGAGTGTTGATCAATGTCGTCCGCTTGTGGGGCGCGTTCAACCTATTTGTTTAGCCGATGATCAACCGGCATCTGTCCATGATGCATTCGCACAAGTGCTCCAGCTTTTTGGTGGCATAGACGTGCTTATCAATCAATGGCAAGGCGACATACTGCCCAGTTTATTTGACAATGGCGCTTGGTGCGATATACCGAAAACGCTCACCGATACAACGTCGCAGTGTTATCTTGTGGTCCAACACGCTGCTGAGTGTATGCAACAACGTGGTCGCCCTGGAGTGATCATTAATGTTGCCGGTGTTCATCTTACCCCTGATACGGTTGCTAATGCCATGATTGGCGGCTTAACCCAACGCTGGGCTAAAGAGCTTTCTGGATTAAAGATTCGCGTCGGGGGAATTGTTCCACGCCACCGTCGCCGAAGCACCGGCGATCTGGACGATGAGTTGATCCGCAACGCGGAGTATATTGTCTCGAATGACTCTTTCAACGGCCGGTTGTTAGAGGCCAGTGGGTGAGAGGGAGCTAGGTCCTAGAATCCTAGGGCTTAGGAACAGCTTTACGCTCTTCCCGTATTCCGTCAGCGAAGCGCTCTGTATTCTAGTGTCATCGTCGCCACGGATAACATCAAAAAGACCCGCCGGGGCGGGTCTTTGTCGTTAAGCGGTTGCCTGGTTTACATTAGGCGTCTGCTTTTTGATCCTTTTGCTCAGCTTTCGCTTTTGCGTCGGCTTTGACAACTTTAGTTGGCGCTGCGGCAGGTCGGTCATCGCCTTTCTTGATCACCGTGGTGCCTTCAAAGGTTTCACACTCGACATAAGGCTTGCCGTAGTAAGAAGCAACCAGAACGTCTTTCAACTCGGTGATCAGTGGGTAGCGTGGGTTTGCACCGGTACATTGGTCATCAAACGCTTCTTCCGCAAGCTCATCCAGTTTGGCCATGAAGTCTGCTTCTGGTACACCCGCCGCTTGGATAGAGGTTGGGATGTCCAGCTTAATTTTCATCTCCTCAAGCCATGTTAGCAAGCGTTCGATTTTCTGTGCGGTACGGTCACCGGCTTGAGCGAGACCTAGGTGATCAGCAATCTCTGCATAGCAACGACGTGCATGTGGGCGGTCGTACTGCGAGAATGCGGTTTGCTTGGTTGGGTTGTCATTGGCGTTGAAACGTACCACGTTTGAAATCATCAGTGCGTTCGCCAGGCCGTGTGGCAGGTGGAACTCAGCACCGAGTTTGTGCGCCATAGAGTGACACACACCCAAGAAGGCATTAGCAAACGCAATACCCGCGATAGTGGCACCATTGTGTACTTTTTCACGTGCGATTGGGTCGTTAGCACCGTGCATATAGCTTGCTGGCAGGTAGTCTTTCAGCAGTTTCAACGCTTGTAGTGCTTGGCCTTCTGAGTACTCATTCGACAGGATAGACACATAAGCTTCCAGTGCGTGAGTAATCGCATCGTAACCACCAAAGGCCGTCAGAGACTTCGGCATATTCATCACTAGGTTGGCATCAACAATCGCCATTTGTGGTGTCAGCTCGTAGTCAGCCAGTGGGTATTTGGCACCGGTTTCGTCGTCAGTCACTACCGCAAATGGGGTGACTTCTGAACCGGTACCTGATGTGGTTGTCACACAAACCAGCTCTGCTTTTTTACCCATTTTCGGGAATTTGTAAATACGTTTACGGATGTCCATAAAGCGCATTGCCAGTTCTTCGAACGCGGTTTCTGGATGCTCGTACATCACCCACATGATTTTCGCCGCGTCCATAGGTGAACCGCCACCAAGGGCAATAATCACGTCAGGCTGGAAGCTCTTCATCGCTTCAGCACCTTTGCGTACCACGCTTAGGGTTGGATCCGCTTCCACTTCGAAGAACGTGTTCACGTCCATCCCTTGTGCTTTCAGGATTGACTCGATCTGCTCTGAATAGCCATTGTTAAACAGGAAGCGGTCAGTGACGATCATCGCGCGTTTTTGTTCTTCCAGGTCACCCAGTGCAATTGGCAAGCTGCCGCGACGGAAGTAAATTGATTTTGGTAGTTTGTGCCACAGCATATTCTCAGCTCGCTTCGCAACGGTTTTCTTGTTCATCAGGTGTTTAGGCCCAACGTTTTCAGAAATGGAGTTACCCCCCCATGAACCACAACCCAGCGTGAGCGACGGCGCAACGTTGAAGTTGTACAAGTCACCGATACCACCGTGCGTGGTTGGAATGTTCACCAGAATACGTGCCGTTTTGAGGCGATCACCGAAGTATCGGATACGATCTTGGTTAACGTCTTGGTTGGTATATAGGCCTGAGGTGTGGCCGATACCGCCCATTTCTACCATTTTGCAAGCCATGTCGACGGCGTGCTCAAAAGTCTTGGCACGGAACATACCGAGCGTTGGTGAGAGCTTCTCGTGTGCAAACTCTTCTTCAATGCTGATTTCTAGGCCTTCACCAATCAGAATCTTAGTGTCTGATGGGACGCTTACACCTGCCATGTCCGCAATCTTCGTGGCCGATTGTCCGACGATGTCTGCGTTAAGGTTGCCGTTAATAAGCAGCACTTTACGCACTTTGTCGGCGTCTGCTTTGCTCAAGACATGGCCTTTGTGAGACGCGAAACGTTCTTTGACTTCGTCATACACTTCGTCCATCACGATAACTGCCTGCTCTGACGCACACACCACGCCGTTATCGAAGGTTTTAGACATCAGTACAGACGCGACCGCACGCTTGATGTCGGCGGTTTCATCGATAACCACAGGCACATTACCCGCACCTACGCCGATAGCCGGTTTACCGGATGAGTAAGCCGCTTTCACCATGCCTGGACCCCCTGTGGCCAGAATCAGGTTAATGCCATCATGCTTCATCAATGCGTCCGATAGCTCGATAGACGGTTGATCAATCCAACCAATGATGTCTTTTGGTGCACCGGCGGCAACTGCGGCATCGAGTACCAGTTTCGCGGCATCATTGGTGGAGTTTTTCGCCCGTGGGTGTGGCGAGAAGATGATACCGTTACGGGTTTTCAGTGAAATGAGCGATTTAAAGATCGCGGTCGACGTTGGGTTCGTGGTTGGAACGATACCGCAGATAAGACCCACTGGCTCGGCAATGGTCATGGTACCGAACTCGTCATTCTCTTCCAGAATGCCACAGGTTTTATCGTCTTTGTATTTGTTGTAGATGAACTCAGACGCGAAGTGGTTTTTGATAACCTTGTCTTCTAGGATCCCCATGCCTGACTCTTCAACCGCTTGTTTAGCCAGTGGGATACGTGCATTGTTTGCAGCCAGTGATGCAGCACGGAAGATTTTGTCAACCTGCTCCTGTGAGTAGGTGGCAAATTCTTGTTGTGCCTTTTTGACACGCTCAACCATTGCGTTGAGTTCAGCAATATTAGTGACAGGCATAGTTGTCTCCTGGTTCATATTTGAAAATCATTTAGTAATTGCTTGCTACCACCCGCTTACCCTTTGGTTAGCTTTTGGTTAGCTTTTTGATGGTTGCCTAGCGTTTGCTCTCTCTAACCGAGATTTCTTCGCCCTTGCGGCATCGCATTTAGTAAATAACTTTCAGAACTGAGTATAAGTTTTCACAGCGATAGCAACTTGATCTCGATCATTTGTTATCAAATCAATCATTAGGATTTTATTGCTTAACCCCCATGAACATTGGGTTTATTCGCCGTGTGGCACATGTGTAGTGTGTATAAAATTTTCATCAAAGTAACATGGCCTTTACATACAAAGCCAGCAAAAGCGGCGGTTTTGTATTATTTTTTCAACAAAAAGTGTGTGGTTATCATAAGCTTGTTTATTTCGTCCTTGTGAGTCCACTTATGCACACCTTTTTTCTCTAGTGAGTAAAAACCGTTTAGTGGGTCAGTATAGTTTGCGCTAACAATCTTGCTCACTCATTTGGGGACTTTTTTTGCGCCCTTCCATGACCCCACCAAAACCGCAATCAAGACTTGCAGAAAATGCAAGGTTAAGCGGTTGGTTTTTAAGCTGAGGTCGCTATACTGGCCCCACCTTTTAACCCGAGAGAAACTGGACTTCCTCACAGCCTCACGAGAATCGCCATGGCCTTTTTTGATACCATGATTTTTGTACAGTTTTTTGTCGGGCTTTTTGCCGCCGTGAACCCTATCGGTATCATGCCCGTTTTTGTGACCCTTACCGTGCATCTTGACAAGCAAGAGCGAAACCGCACGGCGTATACCGCAGCCATCGCGGTGGCGAGTATCTTGATTGTGTCCTTGCTTGCCGGTCAGATGTTGCTCGACTTGTTCAGTATTTCTTTAGACTCTTTCCGTGTCGCCGGTGGCATGCTGCTGCTTAGTATCGCCTTTACCATGATGAACGGTAAGCTAGGAGAAGGTAAACAAAACAAGCAGGAACAGTCAGAGACAATCAGCCGTGAGCAAGTGGGTGTGGTGCCGCTTGCCATGCCGTTGCTCGCGGGCCCAGGTGCCATTAGTTCGACCATCGTTTACGGCTCCCAGTACCCTGATACCTGGAGTACGGTCACGCTCATTTCAACCTTGGTGGTCTTCGCCGCGGGGACTTGGGGGTTGTTTAAGGTGGGACCTTCGGTGGTGAAATTCTTGGGACAGACCGGTATCAACGTGATCACTCGGATCATGGGCCTGATTCTCGGCTCTCTTGGGATAGAGTTTATTGCCTCTGGCATGCGGGCTTTGTTTCCGGGGCTTAGCTGATCGCAACCCAAGCGACGTCTATGTGGCAGCACTGAACACGCAATAAAAACGGAGCCTTGTTTGGCTCCGTTTTTATTGGCGAGGTTGAATAATCCTCTACTGGCAGCTCTTGACGCGCTGTTTACTTATTTGCGGCGCCAGGTGGTGCCTTGTGGGCTATCTTCCAACACAATGCCCATCGCGGTCAGTGCATCGCGCGCCGCATCGGCTGCCGCGAAATCTTTGGCTTGACGGGCATCGTTACGCGTTTGAATCAAGGCTTCGATTTTGGCGACTTCATCGTCAGCGCCGGCATCACCTTGCAAAAAGCTATCGGCATCTTGCTCTAACAGGCCAAGCACCGTCGCCAATTGACGCATTTGCGCACCTAACGCGGACGCGGCGGCCATATCGTTAGCACGAAGGCGATTGATATCACGCGCCATATCAAACAACACTGAATAAGCTTCTGGCGTATTGAAGTCGTCATTCATTGCCGCTTCAAAACGCGCCACGTATTCGTCGCCACCCGCTGGGGTTGCCTGGGTGTCTAACCCACGCAATGCCGTATAAAGACGCTCTAGTGCCGAGCGCGCCTGATTAAGGTTTTCATCGCTGTAATTGAGCTGGCTACGGTAATGGCCTGACAGCAAGAAATAACGCACGGTTTCTGCATCGTAGTGCACCAGCACGTCACGGATGGTAAAAAAGTTTCCAAGTGACTTAGACATCTTCTCACGATCGACCATCACCATGCCGCTGTGCATCCATGTATTCACATACGGGGTGTCATGGGCACAGCACGACTGAGCAATTTCATTTTCGTGGTGCGGGAACTGTAAGTCTGAACCGCCGCCATGAATATCAAAGTGCTTACCTAGAAGCGCCGAGTTCATCGCTGAACATTCAATGTGCCAGCCAGGACGGCCAGGGCCCCAAGGGGATTCCCAGGTTGGTTCGCCGGGTTTCGACATTTTCCACACCACAAAATCCAGCGGGCTGCGTTTCGCCGTTTCAATATCAACGCGGGCACCAGCTTGGAGCTGATCCAAGTCTTGTTTAGATAGCTTGCCGTATTCCTCAAACTTAGCGACTTCAAACATCACATCGCCGTTATCAGCCACATAGGCAAAACCACGCACAATCAGCGTTTCCACCAAGGTAATAATTTCGTCAATATAATCGGTCGCACGCGGCTCGATATCAGGGCGCACCATGTTTAAAGCATCAAAATCTTGGTGCATCTCACCAATCAAGCGTTCGGTTAAGGCATCGCAGGCCTCACCATTTTCAGCGGCACGCTTGATGATCTTGTCATCAATATCGGTAATATTGCGCACGAAGGTCAGATCAAAGCCCAGATAACGCAGGTAACGAGAAATCATGTCAAACGAAACGAAGGTGCGCCCATGTCCGATATGACAAAGATCGTAAATCGTCACCCCACACACATACATGCCAATTTTTCCTGGCGTGATAGGCTGAAAGACGGCTTTTTCTCGCGTCAGTGAGTTGTAGATCTTTAACGGGGGGGTTTGCATCGACATAATAATTAGATGACTCGTTACAGTAATGACAATGAGTAAAATGAAGTTGCTATTACACCTTTTCTGCTAGCGTGACGCAAGCACCGACCCGCCGCCGGACCCGATAAAGCGCGACGACTTAGTTCACAAGTTAAGACAAAAAGCACAAATTGAACCAAAAGCGACCAATCGGTGCTTGAGTCGGGTCGGGATAATCATTTATTTTTTGGTAAAGAATCTTTATCGATAACCATTATGACAAAACATTCAACGCGCACACATACAGCAACTACGACTGACCCACAAAGCCAAGAGCAAGATGCTACCCCATCACAGGCTGACAAGGTTGATCTTATTCTGAGCCAATGGCACAGCGAACGTCCCGACATTGACCCCAGCCCGATGGCGATCACAGGTCGACTGGCTCGGGTATTGGGCAATATTAATCCCAAACTACAACAAGTATTTGGTCAATATAACCTGAACCCTGGAGAGTTTGATGTGTTGGCCTCGCTACGACGAGCAGGCAAACCATACACACTGACGCCCAATCAGTTATTGGATGCCTTGATGTTGACATCCGGCGCCATGACCAATCGCATTGATCGCTTAGAACACAAAGGTTTGGTGGTTCGCAGCCCCGATCCCAACGATCGCCGCGGGGTCTATGTCTCACTCACTGAGACTGGACTTGATTTGATTGATAAGGCGGTCACCGATCACACCGAC
>NZ_AQOD01000018.1 GCF_000513715.1 Salinivibrio socompensis S35 | reverse complement strand
CTGCATTCCGGATTGGGTGAGCAGGTGGGCGGTTTGCCGTTGGCGAAAGGGGATTGGCTAGCTTGCCGACCACATGCTCTGTTGCCAAGGGTGCGCGGTGTGCCGACACGTTTTATTCCTGACTATAATGCCCTGACGCCGCTAGCCCTTTTACCGGGGTATCAATTTGATAGCTTCAGCTCAGCGGCGCTGACGGCATTTTTCGATAGCGAATACACGGTTGATCAGCACAGTGATCGCATGGGCGTGCGGCTCAATGGACCTAGTGTGATGAGCAAGCAGCCGGGCATTGTCTCCGAAGGCATTGCGCTTGGGGCAGTGCAAGTGCCACCTGACGGCCAGCCGATTGTGTTGCTCAACGATCGGCAAACATTAGGCGGTTATCCTAAGCTTGGCTGTTTAACCCGTGCCAGCTTAAGCATGTTGGCACAAACGCGACCCGGCAAGATTGTTCGTTTTTATCCGGCCAAGCTGACCGATGCGTCAGCGCAATGGCAGGCGTTTGTGCAGTTTTTGACTGGATCTAGCCTGTAGAAACATTGATAGATGAGCCTCTGGAAGACAGAGGCTCATGAATGGGGATAACGCGCAAACGATGGACTAGCGGAAACGGCTAATTTGCTCGAGGGCTTTTTCCATTTGCGCAAAGTCAGGTGACGCGTTTTCTAAGGGTCGGTTGGTGTTATCCATGTATTGGTACTGACCACCTGCGCCCACTTCTAAAATGGTGTCGTCGGTTACTAACGCATAGCCGCTATAGTTTGATGATAACACCCAATCTTGCCCAGGGTTTGTCGCCAGCAAGTCATGACCAATCGCGTAGCTGGCCGGATCTGACGTCACGCCCAAATAATGCTTCATCAGGGTGGGCGTAACATCTTGGTGGCTGGTCAGCTGTTTGCCGGTATCGACCTGTTTTGCATCGATGCCGGGGCCTATCATCGCGAAAGGCACGTGTATTTGTGGGTCGGTAAAGTTACTGTTATGCCCCCAAAAATTCAGCTGGTTGTCATTCATTTCTTGGCCGTGATCACCGGTGACCACAATCAAGGTATTGTCGAACTCCCCGCTCTGTTTAAGTTCTTCAGCCACCTTGGCAACCAAGCTATCAACGTAACGCACGCTGGTCTTGTAGCGATTGAAAAACGGTGTCGGGTCGGTCTCGTTGTTTAACTTGAGGTAGTTGATTTCATCCAACATAGGCTGGTACTTCGGCGTGAAATCAGCGGGGAAGTCATAGCCATGCGGTGCATCATAGAATAAAAACGAGAATGTAGGACGAGTTGGGTCACGCTGCTGGTGCCAGCTCATCCAATCTTCGGTCAGATCCGCGTCTAGCTCGGCGGGAGAATCGCCATCAGAACCGTTGCGTAAATTGGGAACCTTAGCAAAAATGGTTTGGTTAAACTCCGGCTTTTCTAGCTGCGTCGCGGTAAAAATGCTACCTGATAATCCAGTGCCTGCAATCGATCCATCAGTACTGGCGATTGTTGGTTGGCAAGAAAACTGTGCCAATAGGTGCCGGGTATACCATAGAACAAACCAAAAATACCGGTGCGAGTCGCGTTACCCGTGGCCAAATGATGCGAATAAGTGCGGCCATTTTTCGCCAGCGCCCAAAGGTTGGGCGTATTGTCGGCATTGAAGGTGTCAGCGCGCCATGAGTCAACCACCAAAAACATGATATTCACTGGCTGTTCAACCTTGGTGGTTTCTAGTGGTGAGAGTGGATAGTTAAGGTCGCCTTCGCGGTCAACATCCATCGCTTTTTGCCGGGCCAACGCTTGCTCATCAATCCAGCCGTTTTTACGCATCATACTGTTGGCCGTGGCCGGATAGAAAAGTGGCAAATAACGCTTAACCGTTGTCACGGGTTGGTACGCATAGGCAGCGGCCCAAATATGAATCCCGTGCGTGGCGAGCAAGGTAAGAAAAGTGAGCAGAACAAATTTTTTACCGACTTTGTGCTGGTGGGGATAATGTGTACGCGATAGCGCGGCCAGCAGTCCCCATTGCGCGGCGAGGCAGGCGATTACACCACCGATCACCATCAACCAGGTGACGAGTGGGAAGCTGACGATTTGCCCTGCCAAAATAAGATCGAGCACCATAGCATTGATGTGAAATCGATACTGGGCGAAGACGACGGTATCGATGAAAAGGGTGATCACCCCAATGGAGGCAATCAAGGCGAGCAATGGTCGGCGCACTTTGGTTGGCAATAGCAAAAACGGGATTGTCAGCAAACCAACAATAGCGGCAAGTAAAGCCATCTGACTAAAGGTGCTCACCACGATGAAGGTAATGCCAAGTGGTTCCGTCGGAAAACTGGGTAGAAACGCAAAGTAGCGGCTGGCTATTGCCATTAAAACCAAGGCATTAATGGCTATAAACCAGCTGTGTGTTTGAAGTCGCGATTTAAAAGACATGGTTTTTCATCACAGTTGAGTTAATTAATCGGCAACGTAATGGGCGAGTTGCCGGGTTGTATGGTCACGGGCATTAGTGAATAAGCTGCGCACCAAAATGATGCCAAAGGATGGCGATCCAGACTACACCCGCTAAAAGCAAACTGACAAACACCGCTGCAGAGCCGATATCCTTTGCTCTGCCACTGAGCTCATGGCGCTCTTCACCGACTCGGTCGACCACGGCCTCAATGGCGGAATTAAGCAGCTCAACGATGATAACCAACACAATGACGCTGAACATCATCAAAGAGTCCATCAAAGGTAATTGTAGCCAGAGTAATAGGCTAAGCGCTGCGGCCAGCAATATAACCTCTTGGCGAACCGCAGCCTCATGCTGGAATGCCGCTTTTAAGCCAGCCCAAGAGTAGCCGGCAGCTTTAATGATACGCACAAGCCCGCGAGGCTTTTTTGGGGGGGATGTATTAGCGCCCATAAATACATTCTCGTAACAAGTGAGTCGATAGGCTGGCATTTTACATTTAACCGAGCCAACTGCATAATCGGCGCGATAACTTAATTGGAATTTGTTATGCCTCTGTTTACTCACGCCCCACGCTCCCTGTGTTTTTTGCGCCTATCTGCGATTGGCGATGTTTGTCATGCGGTCGCGGCGATTCAAGCAGTACAGCGTCATTGGCCGCAGACACAGATCACTTGGGTGGTTGGTAAAGTCGAAGCACAACTTTTAGCCGGGCTTGAAGGGGTGGAGCTGGTGGTGTTTGATAAAAAAGCGGGCTTGGCCGGTATGCGCCAGGTCTGGCGGCAGCTGAGAGATCGCCGGTTTGATGCGCTAGTGCATATGCAGCTTGCTTTACGCGCTAGTTTATTGACTGTGGGGATCGGCGCGCGTCATCGCGTGGGTTTTCATCGTCACCGAGCGAAAGAGGGACAGTGGCTGTTTACCAATAAACGGATCCCCGATACCCAATCTTGCCATGTGTTAGATAGCTTTTTCGCTTTTACGCAATACTTGGGTGTGCCGGTTAACCCGCCGCAGTGGCAATTGCCGCTTTCTAAAAACGATCATGCCTTTGCCGAAAAACAACTCGGTGACAAGCCACTATTGTGATCAGCCCTGCAGCGAGTAAAGATGAGCGCAACTGGCTGTCAGAGCGTTATGCAGAGTTTGCCGACTACGCGGTCGGTAAAGGTTATCAGGTAGTGCTGTGTGGCTCACCGGCAGCGCGTGAACAAACACTATCAGCGCGCATTATTGCGGCCGCTAATGTGCCGGTGATCAATTTAGTGGGGCAAACGAGTCTCAAGCAATTAGCCGCGGTGCTCGCGCGTGCCGATGCGGTACTGGCCCCCGATTCTGGCCCAGCACACATGGCAACTACGCAAGGCACGCCCATCTTGGGCCTTTATGGGCATAGCAACCCGAAGCGGACCGGCCCATACAATAATCTCGCGGATGTGGTCAGTGTTTACGAAACCTTTGCCGAACAGCAACATGGTAAGCCGATAGAACAATTGGCATGGAGCACGCGGGTGAAAGGCGATCACGTGATGGCTGCCATTGACACGCAGCAGGTGATCGACGCGTTTGAAAACATGATGGCGAAACATTCGTTTTGATGTTGGCGCCTCGGCTGATTGATCATACCAACGTGTCTCGGTTTCACTTTTCGTAGAGATTTAGTGTCATCCCAAATGGGGTGGCCTTCATGCTGCCGCAACTATCGCGGTGCATCACCTCCGCTTGTATGCTGTGAGTGAGAAGAGGACGACAGACGCGCTAAGTGGGAAACGGAACATATTGAACCAGGCAATGTCCCGAAAAAATAAAGGGTTATGATGTTTGACCTAGCCCGTTCGGCGCGGGCTAACAATCAGCTCTAGTACCATGTGAGGCACCGTCAAGGCGGCCAGTCCGATAAAAATGACGCGCATCAAAGCAGCATCACTGGGTAATTCCATTAGGAAAGGCAAAGCACCCAGGGCCAGCCCATAGGTCACCAGAGTGATGGGCGCTACCGCTTTCAACGCTCTCGCCAGCCGCGGATGCCCAAATCTCTAGCGACTAGTTCAAGATGGCGAGGGCTATGAAGAAAGCACCAGTAAGCAATAAAATATGCCAGTGGGTGGAGCAGGGCCGCCCCCGCGGCTAGCAGCAAGGGGTCGCGCCAGTCGCTGGTTGCCGGCTGGGGGTGCAGCGCTAGGCAAATCGCTAGTCCTCCTCCGCCAAGCGCAAGGGTGTAAGGCACGACAGCGATGATGTGAGCGGCATGGTTGGCACCAAGCATTTCAAACAGCTGCTGCACTTGTTCGGGGTGGAAGGTCACCGGAAGTGAAAGTACCCAAAGCCCATAGGCAGTACCGCCTAAATGACCAACCCGCACGGCAATATCATCGGCGAAATGCACTGCTGAGTAAAGCAGAAAAGCCGCCAATGCCGCATTGGGCACTTGCCACCAGATCGCTAGCACTCCCCCTCCCAATGTCAGGTACCCCAGATAGAACCATACGATTTGTGAAGTGCCCTTTAGCGGTAGGTGTCTTTTGGCCACTGCGGCATCCAGACTACCATGGGGCAAGCCGAGCAGGGCGGTACTGACGGCTAAGATGACATAAAGCGGCCATTCACCAGGCAATGCTGAGAAACAAAGGGCAACGACTAGGCCTATTGGAAACAACCAGAAAGCAGGTGGACGATTGGTCGACTGCATATCAGTGCCCGCCTAATGCGGAAAAACGTGGCAACGCAGCCTGTATCAAGGGAGCTGAGGGCAGTGCCTGTATAATCGCCAGCAGATCACCAGCACTGGGTTGGTCTCCCAGGAAGCGCCGTTGCTGAGCTGCCGTGGTGTTGGCGAATAACTGAAAGAACCAGCTGGACGCAGCGTTCGGGTGTTGACGAATTGCCTGCAAAAAGACCTTGTCCATCCATTCGATCGCCGGTGAACGCAGGCGTGGCGGAGTCAAGTGCCAGTCGTTGAGAGTGTGCGCTTTGAGAAGCTGTCTGGCTATATCGGCAGCGCCTGTTGACAGCTGGCAAACATATAACCTGTAGCTGGGCGCATCCAGCCGCCACGAATACCTGCGGACAGATAGCGTGAATTCAGGTGGGGGGGAGTGACTGGCATCATGGGTAGGCAGCCGATTTCGCTGCGCTGAACAACCCATCCCTTGCCCAGGTGTTCATCTAGCCAGCTTGCTAGCATCCACGGTAATTTGTCCGTCAGCAGGTTCTTACATGCCTCACTGTGTCGGTCAACGTCAAAGCAGGTCCATTCAACTAGCAGATGGTTTTCGTCCAGTGGGAGTAAATAGATAAAATGGATACCGTTATGACCAGTCTGAAAGTCCATCAGGCGGGCTTTTGACAGGTCATAGCCGTGATTTGGCTGGTAAACTACCGCACCGTGAAACACCTGCCAGACACCCTGTAACTGTGCCAGTGCGCTCAACGGCGGTGGGCGGGTATCGATCACCACCTTGGCGTTGAGATGACCCTGTGAGGTGGTTATGCGCAGTGACTGACTTTGCGGCGTAATGGCATCAACCTTAATGCCTCGTATCAGCGTGAACTCATTGCGTTTAGCTATCCTGCTATAGGCCGAGCGGCGCATGGCATCGGCAGACAGCATAGCGTAAGGGTGGTTGGGATCGCTATATTCCACCTGTTCACCTGCATTGCCTACCTGCCAGGATGGCCAGCGGTGACTGATTGCATCTTTGAAGGGGTGGGCAACTTGATCCCAGAAGCACCAGGTGCGGTCGTGGGTGTCTTCTTCACGCGCCTCAAGCAGAAGCAGGCGCGGCAGGGATGCATCCGCGGGTGCCAGCTCATCTAGCCAGCTGGTAATACTCAAGCCGGCAAGACCAGCGCCGAGAATGGCAATATCGATTTCCTGGGGGAGACTCATGGTCATAACTCCCCTGAGTTTAACGTATAGGGTTTTAGCCCATAGGCCGATACTTGCGCCTCCAGCGGCTGATGCAAAGCTGTATCATGCCAGGCGGGAGAAGTGTTAAACAGTGCGGGTAGTGCTAGCAGACTTTGCATCAGCTTGCTACTTTTGGGTACCACCACACGCTGAGCCCAGTAGTCCTCTTCGCTTAGGCTCTGAATACGCCGCCCGATCTTGCGATACACCCGCAGGGCAATGCCGATGGCTAGCCTAGTGCGCGGTGGTAGATATGCCAGACCCTGCCAGCCGCTTTCATAATAGGCTTCAGCACGTTCAATAAGGATCTCAATTGCTTGCCAGGCTTGGTGACGAGCTTGTGGCTCACCATGGGCAATAGCGTCAGCTGTTACCGGTTGCTTCAGCCAGGCTTGCGGGAGATAAACTCGGTTGTTTTGGGCATCTTCTAGTACATCTCGAGCAATATTGGTCATTTGCATCGCCACCCCAAGGTCGATGGCAAAGGCAAGGGAGTGATCTGGATCTCGGGTGTTTATCAACTGGCCCATCATCACACCGACAGTTCCCGCCGCTCCATAGGCATACGTCACCAGAGATTGTTCGTCCTCGAGCTGAACGGGAGAAATGTCGATTACCATGGTGGCCACCAGATCCCGCATTGCGTGCAGGCTGCGTGAATCCATTGCAAACAGTGCGATAATATCGGCTTCAAGGGCTTCAACGAGTGGTTGCTCGGCGTCTGTCAGTGCCCCATCTTTACTGGACGTTGCGTTGGTTTTGTTGGGGGGGATACCGTGTTGTAAATAAGCATTTAACCTTTCTTGCAAACAAGACAGTACCTTTTGAGCGCGCTGTCGTTGAGCTTCGTTTTCAGCGGTATCGGCAATATCATCTATTTGGCGGCAGATGTGGTAAAGGCGTGCGCTCGCCGCTAGCTGATGACGAGGCAGAAACAGGCCCGCCCAATAAAAGCTTTTCCCATGCTGGCGCAGGGTAGCCCGAGAAGTTACAGTAGCGGTGGTCATAATGCAGTAGTCTTGCCTTGGGGAGATGTGAATGTTCTGGGGCCAAAGGCATAATCTTCTTTGACCAGCTTTTCCACTACACCGGCTGATGACACTACACCAGGAACCCCAGCACCGGGGTGCGTCCCCGCACCGACAAAATACAGGTTTTGATAATGTGGCGAACGATTATGATAGCGAAAGCCCGCGGACTGAGTCAGTGTCGGGGCGATAGAAAAAGCGCTGCCGAACGGGCTGGATAGCGCCTCGTGGAAATAACGTGGCGACACGGTATGGGTCACCCCAAGCTGTTCAAACAGATCCGGCATCAGTCGCTGTTGCAGAGTCAATAGGATATTTTGAGTTAGTTTTGGTTCAAGCGTTTCCCAGTCTTGACACCCCTGAAGGTTAGGTACGGGAGCCAGAACATAGAAAGCATCGCCACCTGTCGGCGCCATCTCAGGATCGGTCGCGCTAGGCCGGTGCAGATACAGACTCAGATCTTCCGGCACGTCGTGGTCATCAAAAATTGTATCTAGAATTTCTTTGAAGGTATCACCAAACACTATAGTGTGGTGATTTAGCTCTTTATAGCAGCGATTGGTTAAAAAATAGACAACCACTAACCCCATGGATTGTTTCATACGACGCCGGAAACCATTGAGCAGTCTACCCCAATGCCCCATGGGCAGCCATTTTTCGTAGACATGCAGTGGGTCAGCGTTGCTGACTACAATATCCGTTTCGTGATGCTTATCACCGTTGACTTCGACGCCGGTCACACGACCATAACCAACGCGTAGCGCGGTAACTTCTTGACCAGTGTGAATAGTACCACCGTGGCGCTGAAAAAGATCGGCGAGTGCTGTGACCAGAGCGCCAGTGCCGCCCTTAGGATACCAGACACCGCCTCGTCGCTCCAAGGCATGGATCAAGCCATACAACGACGAAGTGTGGAATGGGTGCCCGCCGACCAACAGAGAAGGTACGGAAAAGGCGCGCCTGAGGCGCTCGTCATCAAAAAAGCGCGATACAAAGGTATATAGGCTTTTGTCTGCTCTCAGGCGCACCAAATCCGGCAAAACCTTTAGCATATCGGTAACTTTGGTGAATGGCTGCTCGGCTAGGTCAATAAAGCCGCGCTGATACATCTTCTCGGTGGCGGCCAAAAAATCTTTATAGGCGCCGCTCGTGCCAGGTGCCAGGCGCTCGATTTCAGCTATGGTGTCATCAATGTCACTTTTATAATCAAAGTGGCTTCCGTCGGCATAATCCATGCGATAGAAAGGCTCGACCGGCAAAAGCGTTACATGCTGTTCCAAACGTTCACCGAAACGCTCAAACAATTCTTCGAAAAGAAATGGTGCTGTAATAACCGTAGGACCAGCATCAAATGCCACCCCATCAAGATGGAAAACTCGGGCTCGGCCGCCGAGGTCACCATGTCGCTCCAACAACTCTACGTTCCAGCCGTCAGACAGAAGACGAAGCGCGACGGCTAGGCCGCCAAAACCTGAACCGATGACAATTGCCTTGTTTGTCTGATTGGTCGAACCAATGGATGAATGCGCTACAAAGGTATTGGATGTGTTCATGTGGCCGAGTCCTCTGGGCAAAGATGAAAGCAGCCCGCAATTGATTGATCATGTCTCACAAGCTGCTGACGAAGTTTGGCAAGAATAGCAGCTAAGGCAGTCGCCAGCTGGTCAGGAAAATGTTCAATCAACTTTTCAGCGCGAGATAACGATGCCGAGGCATGTCTGACGGCGCGCTGCATGGCGATTGCCACTGGGTTACCGGAACGTTTATCACTCAGCGGCCAGTGTTGTGGCCAAGCGTGATAGTCATGAAATTTAGATGGCCAGCAATGACTCAGATGATTGACATCAACATCGTCGAGATCATCAATAATCTGATAAGCCAGTCCGACGGCATTGGCAAAATAGCGGATCCGATCATGTTCCTCGCTAGTTAGCTTACCGCCTAATGCCCCAGCCTCAAGTGGCAGAGGCGATCAGGGGGGCTGTTTTTGCTAATGTCGCTTGCAAATAGTCGGTCAAGCGGACTTTTTTCTGGTATTCAGTGAAAAATTTTGCAGTATTGACGAACGACGTCTCAGTAGGAACTCTGGGTTTAGCAACTTCAATGCTCTGTCCGCCAATGACTTGGCTAGTGCGATCGGTCAGCAGCTGTAATAGAGCCAGTTGGTGAGAGGACGAATCGCTTACCAGTGCAGCGCGAAACGCCGCAGTCAACATCATATCCCCGGAACACAACGCCACGTTAGGATTGTAGCGCTTCCAGACAGTGGCCTGTCCGCGACGCTGAGCATCTCCGTCACACAGATCATCGTGGACCAATGAAGCATTGTGAATGAGTTCTGAGGCAGCCGCAGCCGCAATACGGTGTCTGATTGACGCTCCAAATGCCATGCCACTTAATAATGCCAAGCGCGCACGTAATTGACTACCAGGTACGTTCAAATGATAAAGACTGGCAGCGGTTGCAGGCCAGCTGTCAGGGGCATTTAGACTGCTGCGCATTAGTTCAGCGACGCTAACAAGTTCTGTGTCAATATCGCCATATTCGCTTTCCGTTAACAACACATCCTCGTATTTCGAAAACGTCTGATCGGTGTTGAGCGCATCTGTTACATTGAGCATCGCAGTTTGACCCAGCATTGCTATGTCCATACCAATACCCTTATTGTCATGGCCATCCGTGGCCAATAAAGCTCCTGTTATGAACGCCAACGTCTATGAAAGTGTTGACATTTCATCACTATCACCCGCAGCTTCAATAGTGGCTCTTTCTTCTTTCAATGCTTGTGATTTACGCATCGCGATAACAAAGATAAAGAGACCAAATACTGCTTTCGCTACAATGTCAGCGATGGTATAACCAATTTCGACAGCGGTGATGGCAGCACCACCTTGCAAGCCAACCAGCGGGAAAAGGTAGACAATGGGTAGAACAACCATGAACCAATGACCAAATAAGTAGATATTTTGATCAAATTCTTAACACTCTCAGGTTGCTGTGATATTGACTCTTTCAGTCCGACAACTAGCTGATATATGATGTAAACGAACGGAATCATAGACAGGACCCAAAACACAAAGCGTAGACCGCCCACATTGGATACTTCGCCTGGGTACCCTAAGATAATCATCAATGCAGCGGCTCCACCGAGCGTCGTTGATTTCTTGATGGTTTCTGCCTTGGAAAGGCGCATGACAAGAATAAGCTCAATGAGCAGCAACGGCACGGTTAGCAACCAATCTACGTAACGGTAAGCTTGATTGAAAGGTTTGCCTGTAGCAATGACTTCCCCCGATGTGATATCGGCTGCAGCATTCCAAGAGAACATTATGGACAGGTAATGGTAAGCTGCAATGGCAGTGACCAAACCTGTGATTGTGACAGCAAGACGGTATTCAGCGGCAAGTTCTGATTTCATCAGCCAAAAGAATAAGGTAGCTGCGGCTAATACGGCAAAGCCAAAAGAAAATGCGTTTTGGACAAATGAATATTGCCCTAAAGTTAGAAGCTCAATTTCCATAGGTTGTTATCTCCATTGGTGTTGATTAAGCATGCAGGCACCGGTCAAATGCTGTGTGAGGCTTTTGAGCACATAGTCAGTGTACTGCGAGATGTCAATAAAGGGTTGTCCATAAACTCAGTCAGTTATGACTGATTTGAGTGTAGTTGTGCCCATAAATAATTTCAATAATTTATATGTGATATTTTCCACAGCGCACGGATCTGTGATTTGAGTCACCTTGACTTTATTTTACATGAACACTCGTGATGCCATCGTTTTGAGCCGTGGAATCGAGGACAGCGTTGATGCATCATTTATGTTTGATGGTAGGGAGATCGGATACTAAAAAATGAGTGTCGAATAGCCCTTAGAGTCATGGTAATGGCGCTTTTTATATTGTGATGACCCAGGTTCGACGATTATCCTGAGCCATCCCCTTCCTATCCTTTATTCTTGATGCTTATGTCTAAAATGTTGGATTCCTAGTGGGTGTGTAAAAAACAGGCCCCGCGGGGCCTTTGCACTAAGGATGCCGATATTAGCTAGCGAGCTGGCGCAGCACGTAGTGGAGAATGCCGCCATGACGGTAATAATCCCACTCGACGGCGGTGTCGATGCGCACGTTGACGTCAAACTCCATGGTTTTGTCATCGCGCACGGCTCGCACTTTGAGGGTGGACGGTTCGCCACTGATCTCCTCAAAGTCGAACGCTTCTGTGCCATCCAGCCCTAGTGATTCAACGGAGTCGCCGTCTTTAAACTGCAACGGCAATACACCGAAGCCGACTAAGTTAGAGCGGTGAATACGCTCAAAGCTTTCGGCAATGACCGCTTTAATACCCAGCAGGTTAGTGCCTTTTGCCGCCCAGTCACGGCTCGAGCCCGTCCCATACTCTTTGCCGGCAAGAACCACCAATGGCGTGTCGTCTGCTTGATAGCGTTGACCCGCCTCATAAATACTCATTTGCTCATTGGTGGGCAAATAAGTGGTCATACCGCCTTCAGTGCCCGGGGCCATTTGGTTTTTCAAGCGCACGTTAGCAAAGGTGCCGCGCACCATCACCTCGTGGTTACCACGGCGTGAGCCATAGCTGTTAAAATCCTTCGGCTCAACACCTTTGGATTTCAAATACTCACCCGCTGGGCTGTCTGGCTTCAATCGCCCCGGCTGGCGAGATATGGTCAGTGGTGATGGAATCGCCCACTTTGACCACACAACGCGCCCCTTTGATTGGCTCTATCTCAGGGAGTGCCATGGTCATGCTATCAAAGTACGTCGGCTTTTTGACATAGGTCGATTCTGGCCATGAGTAGATCTCATCTTGTGGCACTGGGAGCTGTTGCCATGCCTCGGTTCCCGCAAACACATCGGCATATTTATCTTGATACAGCCTATCCGTCATTGCCGCCTGGATAGTGTCTGCCACTTCTTTTGGCGTTGGCCAAATATCGTTAAGATAAACGGGCTTACCGTGTTGATCCTTTCCTAGCGGCTCTTTGAGAACATCAATATTCATATTGCCAGCCAGTGCGTAGGCAACCACCAATGGCGGTGACGCCAGATAGTTGGCTTTCACATCTTGGTGTATACGGCCTTCAAAGTTACGGTTGCCGGAAAGCACACTGGTAGCGAGTAGGTCTGCAGAGCGAATGGCTTCAGTGATCGGCTCAGGCAAGGGGCCTGAGTTACCAATACAGGTGGTACAGCCAAAGCCGACGATATTAAAGCCAAGCGCCGCAAGCGGTTCGAGCAGGCCAACATTTTCTAGATAGGCCGGCACCACTTGTGAGCCTGGGGCGAATGATGTTTTAACCCACGGCTTGGTCTTTAAGCCAGCGCGTGTGCTTTTTGTGCTGACTAAACCAGCCGCCACTAACACAGCAGGATTCGACGTATTCGTGCAAGACGTAATTGCAGCGATCACAACCGCACCATGTTCAAGGTTGAATGTTTCTCCTTTGTATTCGACTTCCACTTTGCCCTGTTCGCGCAAGCTTGGGTTGTCTACGGCCGTTTGTCCGCCTTCGCTGGCAAAGCTTGCAATCACATTATTTGCGGCTGCCTGTTCTTTTTCTAGTAACTGATCAAACTGACTTTTCGCATCGGTTAAGGCAATGCGATCTTGTGGCCGTTTCGGACCGGCAAGACTGGATACAACATCGCCAAGATCAAGCTGCAAGGTATCGCTGTAGTCCGCGACAGGTGCGTCATCATCACGCCACAGACCTTGTGCTTGGCATAGGTTTCGACCAAGCTAATTTGATCGTCGGTACGGCCAGTTAAGCGCATGTAACTGAGGGTTTCATTATCTATCGGGAAAATACCGCATGTCGCGCCATACTCTGGGGCCATATTGGCAATAGTTGCGCGGTCAGCCAGTGGTAACTTCGCTAGGCCTGGGCCATAAAATTCAACAAATTTACCCACGACGCCGCGTTCACGTAGCATTTGGGTGACGGTGAGCACGAGGTCAGTGGCAGTCGCTGAAGCGGGCAGTTCGCCTTTTAACTCAAAACCCACGACTTCTGGGATCAGCATGGTGATGGGCTGGCCGAGCATCGCGGCTTCGGCTTCGATACCGCCAACTCCCCAACCAAGTACACCGAGTCCGTTAATCATGGTGGTGTGAGAATCCGTGCCAACCAGCGTGTCTGGCATCGCCAGCTTGTTGCCACCTTTCTCTTCGACGAGTACGCCGGGAGCGAGATATTCAAGGTTGACTTGGTGCACGATGCCAGTGCCTGGAGGTACGACACGGAAGTTGGAGAATGCTTGTTGGCCCCAACGTAAGAATTGGTAACGCTCGCCGTTACGCTCGAACTCAATCTCAGTGTTTTTTTTCAAAGAATCAACATGGCCGTAGTCATCAACCATCACTGAGTGGTCAATAACCAGATCAACCGCGCCGATCGGATTAATTTTAACCGGATCGCCTTTTAAGTCTCGCATGGCGGCACGCATGGCAGCTAAATCAACCACAGCGGGCACGCCGGTGAAGTCTTGCAGGACAACGCGAGCGGGTGTGAAGTTGACCTGATCTTGTCCGGCTTGATCAGCTTGCCACTGGCAAAGCGTACGAATGTCATCGGCAGAGACATTCTTGCCGTCTTCTTTGCGTAGCAAATTTTCTAGCAGGACTTTCAAGCAGTAAGGTAAGCGGCTGATATCGAATTGGTCTGAGAGCGCGTCTAATCGATAATAGTCGTAGGTTTCACCATTGACGTGTAGGGTACGTCGGGTGTTGAAGCTATCTTGGTGTTGAGATGGGTTGCTCACGGATGCCTCCCCTTGTCCGTTATTGTGAGTAAGAGAAGCGGCACCGATTATCGATTTGCCACTTCGCTCGGGGGATTGCTTATTTTTGCCACATTATTGTAAATGGGGTTTTGTTGAAGTTAAAGGTTCGTTATCACGATATAACCAATCACTGTCATCGATGATCTCTTTTATTTCAAGACTGTGGCTGATGATCATTCGAGCCTGAACCAGATGAGTCTACATGGTGGACCACGCCGCGAGGCGCGCCCTTGTCGGTCGAAAAACACGTTGGGACGATGTTTACCCAATAGTCGCGCCCAGAGGATTTTAAGTGCTGTGTTTACCATTAATCTAAGAGGAAAACGAGGATGAACCGAGCCTTCGAGCGGCGTCGATCGCGCATCTTGCCCTTGTACATACCAGCGCACGGCCCTATTTCTTCTTCATTCTCCCCATCAATGTGGTAGCACGCACTGTTTACACCAACGAAGGGAATAGTGGCACTGATGGTGTTAGCAATTGGTGTTTGACAACAATGCGCATACCATCGGTAAATCCCTTTTTCCGATAACTTGGCACAGGTTAATTGGTCTCTGCCACAGTAAATACGCAGTTGAGCAGGCGTAATCTGAAGTATTTCCGTTCCGCCCCCTGGACGCAATTCAGTATGATAGCCGAGTAGTTGTGCGTAAGACTGACAGTCTTGACAAAAGCACACACAGCGTTGGCTCTGCTGCGCGTCAATTATCTCGCCCATTATCTGCCCACATGAACATTGAATGGCTAAGCGTGCCATATCGTCTCTCCCTAAAACCAGCATTCTGTCTATGAGTATAGAGGTTGTGTGTTGAAACAGGTGTTATACCGACAAAGTAGGGCGGTTGAAGGGAGCAAGGTGTCTCAGTATCGTCCTTATGGCAACTTTTCGTGACAGAAAACAGGCTTTGTTGTTGTTTAAAATATGTCTTATTACCGATTTGATAGTGATTAATGCCAATGTTTAATAAATGTTAATTATTGAGGTGGAGACTTTCAATAGCTTAATGGTTTTCATCAGATTAAAACTCTGACTGATGGTTTATGGGTCGACAAATATAAGGCTTAAGCTGGAAATTATAGGATGTTTGGTTGAATATGGTGTGTAATGATTTTGTTAATTTTCGTTTTTGGACGGCGTTAGCATCAACGATGCACTTCGGCGCTATAGAAGGAGAAAGCCATGAATACCTCAACCTTACTCATGCAGCTTAATCAATTAGACGATAACCATATCAAACAGCTCCAGCCATCATTTAATCGTTTGCCTGGCACCTCGCATGCTGATGGGGGCTTTCGCTTGCGTCGTTATTCGATCGTCCATGTCTTTGATAGTGGGGTTGAAAAATTGCCCCCTCGGCCGTTTATGCAAACTTCTGATATCAATGAATTCCAAGGGGATGTGGCCCGCATGTTTGAAGATATTGAGCCAGAGACGGTTCAAACGCCTGGCTTTCATGCCATGTGTCGAACATTTCGCGATCTCTATCAGTTGAGTGACGATAACGATATTGAGATTCATCAGATCCGAATCCAAGCAGATGATCAGTCTGTGCAGGTTGCGCCAGAGGGGGTTCACCAAGATGGTTTTGATTATATTGCGATTGTGAGTGTTGGGCGAGACAACATCGAAGGCGGTGATTTTCAGGTTTTCCGTCACAAAACCAGCGCACCACTCTTTAGTCTACCTTTGATGCCGGGTGAAATGGCGGCGTTAGATGATCGTGCTCTCTGGCACTATGCCGAGCCCATTATACCCGTTAATCATGCGCAATCAGGCACGATGGATGTATTTGTACTCACTGCGACAAGGAAATAACGATGATACCGGCAGCCTTTTCTCCCCATGCAGTACGAGGCCGTTTCCCTGCATTAACGCAAACTATTGATGGCCAGTCCGTTGCCTTTTTTGATGGGCCTGGAGGCGCGCAAGTACCGCAATCCGTGCTGGATGCAATGGTGACATACTTGGGTCATTATAATGCGAACTTGGGTGGACAATTTTTTTCTGGGCATCACACCACCGCAATGATGCAACAGGCACGCGAGAGCGCCGCTGCTTTTGTCAATGCGCCATCGCCGAATTGTATGGTCTTTGGCCCCAACATGACTACGTTGACGTTTTCACTTAGCCGCGCGATTAGCCGTGATTGGCACGCGAGAGATGAAGTGGTTGTCTCGGCACTTGATCATTATTCAAATGTGTCTAGCTGGCAGCAAGCCGCGCACGATAAAGGCGCTATCGTCAAACAGGTGCGTGTTGATGAATCTAACTATTCTATCGATATGACGCATCTTGCCAGCCTTATTACCGACAAAACCAAACTGATCGCGGTGACACTAGCCTCCAACACCACCGGCAGTTTAGTGGATGTAGCGAAAGTGGTGGAGATGGCGAAAAAAGTCGGCGCCAAAGTGTATGTGGATGCGGTGCATTATGCCCCTCATCACTTAGTGGATGTACAGGCGCTAGGCTGTGACTTTCTCGCCTGTTCGGCGTATAAGTTTTTTGGCCCGCATGTTGGTTTTATGTATGTCGCGCCGAAGTGGGTGCAGACCTTACAGCCGTATAAAGTGGAGCCTGCCACCAATCAAGGTCCTGGCCGCTTCGAAACAGGCACGCAAAGTTTTGAGGCGATTGCTGGGTTTATTGCAGCGGTGGACTACCTCGCACAATGGGGCGAGCCGACGCATTCGCTACGAGAAAGACTGGTGGAAAGTTATGCGCAGTACCAAACCCACGAGCAGGCACTGTCAGCTCACTTTATTCAGTTGATGCGGGCCTACCCGAAAGTGCGAATCTATGGCATTACCGATGATAAGCAGCTTGTTCAACGCACCCCAACGTTTGCAATACGGATTGAAGGAGTGTCTCCGGCAGAGGTAGCTAAAACGCTTGGTGAGCAAAACTTGTGTGTTTGGAATGGTCACTTTTATGCACAAGGTTTGTGTGAGCAGCTTGATATTTTGGATAAAGGCGGTGTGATCCGCATCGGGATGATGCATTACAACACCATTGATGAAATTGACAGATTACATCAAGCCTTACTGCCATTTATTAACGATTAAGTTAAACCATCTTCTCAAGCGGCCAAAAGGGCCGCTTTTTTTTGCTCAAAGCTTGCTTGGTTTGATGTTCAAGTGTGAATCTATTCACAATGCAACATGGAAACGTTAGCTAGCGCATAGGCGAAAACCGGACTGAGCGTTAAGATGACACTTGTTTGAACTGCCCAAGAAATCATTCAAAAAATCAAGGCGAGACATATGACTGAAGAACAATACGCCTTTTGGCACCAATACCTTGCTACTCTACCCACAAACCAACGGCCAACCGATGATTTGGTCGTCGTGGATACCTTAAGTCATCATACGGTGAGAGCCAATGAGGTGGCGACATTGGTTAGCCTGAATAAAAAGAAAGCGCATTGCCGGTTGCGTAGCTCTTTGGAAGAGAAAAATGCGGTGATCTCGAAAAAGGGGCAATATAAGATTGTGCTTAATGGCCATCAAAGACCGGTTTGCATCGTGCGAATCACGCAAGTGAGCGATTGCCCGTTTAACCAAGTCAGCGCTGAATTTGCGGCACGTGAAGGCGAGGGAGACGGCTCTTACCAATGTTGGCACGAAGCGCATTGGGGCTATTTCTCCCAGTACGCCAAAACACACGGCCTGCATTTTGACGAGCACTCGGACGTGGTACTTGAGGAGTTTGAGAAAGTCTATCCATCTAAACACCAAAGCCGCATTTGAGCGGCTTTTTTGTGATTACGAGTTAGGGACAGGAACGTTTTTGTTTACTCACCCAAGTCCAAATTCATCTCATCGGCCCATGGCATTTCCGGCAGAGTGTCTAAGTTGGCTTCGTAACGTGATAACGTGAATTGCCCGTTATTTTGGCTGACGTCGTAGATCTCGACCATCAATGCACAGGCGATATATTCAATGGCTTCTTCGCGGGAATAGCCAGTCATACGCAGGCGCATAACTGTCTCGGCGACTTTTTTAGGCTCTTGGTCAGTAATTTGATTCTCGACGACCGTAATCAGGTCTTCGATACGCGTACTGGCTTCTTCTTGCATGGTTTCACTCGTTGTTTTTGATCGTGACGCCATCTTAGGACATCAACCAATCCCTAGCACGACATTTTTGAAATGCGTAGGTTACATACGTTTCAATAACCGTGGCTAATATGTTAATGATAACCATTATCGAAATGGTGTGTGAATGAAAAGGATATAATCATGGCGAAAACACGTATCGAAAAAGACAGTATGGGTAACGTTGAGGTACCTTCGGGTGCGCTGTATCAAGCACAAACGCAGCGTGCAGTGAATAACTTTGCGGTCAGCGACCAGACGATGCCTGAGGATTTTATTCGCGCGTTAGCCATGGTGAAACATGCAGCTGCAACGGCTAACGAAGAGCTGGGCTTACTGGATGGCAACATCGCACACGCGATTCGTCAAAGTGCTGAAGCCGTCATGGATGGTGAGCATTTAGCGCAGTTTCCGGTTGATGTGTTTCAGACCGGATCGGGGACTAGCTCAAACATGAATATGAACGAGGTACTTGCCACGTTGGCCTCTCGCCACAGTGGTGAGTCAGTTAGCCCCAACGATCATGTGAACATGAGTCAAAGCAGTAATGATTCTGTCCCTACTGCCATTCAAATCAGTGCCACATTAGGTTGTGAAAAAAACTTGCTACCGGCCCTTGCGCATTTACGGAGTGCCTTACAAGAGAAAAAACGCGCAGTCGGTCATATCGTTAAGACGGGTCGCACACATTTGATGGATGCGATGCCAGTGACGCTTGGACAGGAGCTGGAGGCTTGGTCGCAGCAAATAGAACACGCAATGGCTCAAGTGACACAAAGCTTATCGTCTGTTCGTGGATTGGCCCAAGGGGGTACAGCGGTAGGTACTGGGATCAATGCGCATCCCATGTTTGCAGAACGCTTTGCGCGAGCAGTATCTGAGTTAACAGGGACACCGTTTTCTGCCAGTGACAATCCATTTTTTGCCATTGGTAGTCAGGATGCGCTGGTGGCACTGCATGGTCAGTTAAAGACCAGCGCGGTGGCAACGATGAAACTGAGCAATGATTTGCGTTGGATGAATTCTGGTCCGTTAGCGGGCCTCGGTGAAATTGAGCTAGAAGCGCTTCAACCTGGCTCATCCATCATGCCGGGTAAAGTGAATCCCGTCATCCCAGAATCCGCTGCTATGGTCGCGGCGCAAGTCATGGGTAACGACACCACCGTCACTGTAGCCGGTCAATCGGGTAATTTTGAATTGAATGTGATGTTACCTGTGATTGCCTTAAACTTGCTGCAAAGTATTAATTTACTCGCAGGATCCAGCCGGCTGCTGGCGGATAAAGCGATTCGAAGCTTTAAGGTCAGAGAAGATAACTTGCAAGCCGCCCTGTCTCGAAACCCTATATTGGTGACGGCACTCAACCCGGTGGTTGGGTACTTAAAAGCCGCTGAAATAGCGAAAAAAGCCTATCAACAAGGACGTCCTATTCTGGATGTTGCAGACGAAGAAACTGACCTAGGCCGAGATAAATTGGCGGAGCTGCTCGATCCTACCAAACTGACTCAAGGTGGTATTGCAGAGTAATACGAAGGGCGAGACGGCCTCGCCCTTTAACGCATCAATCCATCTTTTTGAGCGCAATGGCATTCATACAAAAACGCAACCCTGACGGTTCGGGCCCATCAGGAAAGACGTGTCCGAGATGCGCATCGCAGGTTGCACATGTGGTTTCAACACGCGTCATGCTGTGGCTGGTATCTTTATGATACGCAATCGCGCTATCTTCAGCTGGCTGAGTAAAAGAGGGCCAGCCTGTTCCAGAGTCGAACTTTTCGTCGGCATCGAACAGCAAGGTGCCGCAGCATACGCAGCCATAACGGCCGGGTTCGAACAGGGTACAGCATACCAGAGCTAACGCGCGTTCTGTGCCTTTTTTACGTGTCACTCGGAAGGTTTCGTCACTGAGTTGTGCTTGCCACTCTTGCTTCGGTCTTTTCTACACGTGCGGGAGGCATGACTGTTGCCTTCTTCGCTCCGAGCGATGATGTCTTGCCATGTCAGCATGATGTCGTTCCTCTTGTTGACCGGACAGTAGCCCGTGCTACAAACGCCTAATGTTATGAATCCTATTAGTGGATGCAAGTAGTACGGTCGCTTTTTACTGCTCGGATCAACTTGATAGGGTACCAATCCCCCATTTTATCTCATCATCTAAATCATCTTTCACTTGATCGCGATAATCTTCCATATGTTGTTCAATCAAGTCATCAGGTTGTGAGAAAAACGCAATATGGAAAATCGCATCCCCTTCATTCACCACAGGGAGGGTGTGCTGACCAATGACGATACCACTTTGCTGGGCTTTGATTTCTGTTTCTGTCACGCCGGCAGGATCGCTGATAATGCCAATCACTTGACCGCTGTTGACACTTTCTCCAAGTGCAACATGGCTTCTCAATAACCCATCGGCTTCTGCTCGCACCCATTTTGTCGATCGGGCCGTAACGGGTTGATAAGGCGTTTTTCGACGTGTTTGACGTAACATGCCTAGATCGCGCATCACACGAATCACCCCGCGTACCCCGGCATTAATCGCATAAGGCTCAAAACGAAGTGCCTCGCCGGCTTCATAGGTGATTACCGGAATGCCAATACGCTCTGCTTCCGCGCGCAGCGACCCTTCACGCAATGCGGCATCGACCACCACCGGGGCACCAAATGCGGTTGCCATCGCGGCGGCATCTTGATTATCCAGATTAGCTCTTATCTGTGGCAAATTGGTACGATGGATGGCTGCTGTATGTAAATCGATGACATGACTGCATTGGCGAATCACTTGGTCAAAGAGCTGGTACGCCATTCTCCCTGCAATGGATCCTCGCTCTGAACCTGGGAACGAGCGATTTAGGTCTCGCCGGTCAGGGAGATACCGTGATTTGTGAATAAACCCAAATACATTCACAACAGGAATCGCAATTAATGTGCCATGCAGCTTTTTCGGATCGATTTTCGCCATGATTTGACGAACCACTTCAATGCCGTTGAGCTCATCACCATGTATGGCGGCGCAAACAAGCAGCACGGGACCGTTCAACTTGCCGTGCAGTACTTCGATACTGACGTTAAGCGGTGCGTGTGTATATAAACGCGCAATTTCAAGTTCGATGCTCGCTCGTTGACCGGATTGAACATGTTGTCCACCGATTTCGATGGCGTCGATTTTTTTAGCCCTTCCCACGTGTGCGTGTCCTTTGAGGTTTAGCGTTTTTTTCTATGTAATCAATGACCAAGCCAGCAACATCCTTACCTGTCGCACGCTCAATGCCTTCTAAGCCGGGCGATGAGTTGACTTCCATCACCAGCGGCCCTCGCTCTGAGCGCAACAGATCCACCCCTGCGACATTGAGGCCCATCGACTTTGCGGCTGCGACGGCGGTTCGACGCTCAGTTGGCGTGATTCTGATGAGTGTGGCAGTGCCACCACGGTGAAGGTTAGATCGAAACTCGCCCGGTTGCGCTTGGCGTTTCATCGCTGCAATCACCTTGTCACCGATAACAAAACAGCGAATATCGGCACCGCTAGATTCTCGAATATACTCTTGCACTAAGATATCAGCCTTAAGGCCCATAAATGCTTCGATCACACTCTCTGCGGCTTTTTTGGTCTCGGCGAGCACAACGCCAATGCCTTGTGTTCCTTCCAACAGTTTTACTACGACTGGGGTGCCGCCAACCATGGTAAGCAAGTCGGCAATATCGCCGGGCTTACTGGCAAAGCCGGTGTGCGGCATACCGATGCCTTTGCGCGATAGCAGCTGCATAGAACGCAGTTTATCCCGCGAACGCGTGATGGCGACCGATTCGTTCACCGGAAAGACGCCCATCATTTCAAACTGGCGTAAGACAGCACAGCCATAGTAGGTAACGGAGGCGCCAATACGTGGAATAATTGCATCGAATCCGCCAAGATCTTCCCCGGCTAAATGAATCGACGGTTGGGTTGAGTTAATACTCATATAGCAGCGTAATGCGTCAATGATTTTATAGTCATGTCCACGTTGTTCGCAGGCCTCGATGAGGCGGCGCGTGGAGTACAAATTTTTGTTGCGCGAGAGAATACCGATTTTCATTGTAGTTAGGGCTCCTATTTACTGAGGAGGAATGAAGACATGGGATCGACAATGATCTTACTTGCCATTGCGGTGCGTCCCAGTAACATACGAAATCGCATGTTATCGCGTGCGGTGAGTGTCATTTCTATTGGATAAGACAAGGATCCCGCTTTAAGCGTTGTTTGTATGACATAGCGCAGCTGCTCGTGGCCACCTGAGTCACGCACTATGCGTCGAGCGAGAACAGGGGCTTCGGCTTGAACGGCGGTTTTATCATCGCCTTGATTTGGGTGGATCCAGAATCGTACCCATGCCTGACCGCCTTTTTCGAACTCTTCGAGTTTAAAGGTGTGAAGACAGGAGGTGCGCGCGCCCGTATCAATCTTCGCTTTTATGCGGGCGATATCGAGCTCGGGGAGGCTCACCCATTCACGCCAACCGACACAGACTTTATCTTTCGATTTAACAGGTATTGTCATCATTACTCGTTGTTATTAAGCCCTCGTTTCACCATAGAAGTGAGAACGAATATGCGTGGTAAGAATCAGAAAAATCAGCGATGATATGTGATAACCATCGCATACCGATTGCGGCGATGTCATGGCATTTTTGGAGAAACGGGGGACCTTTATCGGTCTAACCCATGCTTTTTGGCCCATGGTTTCGTTAGGAAGGAAATATCATGCAAACCAGTGAGAGACAAGAAGTGATTGATGATCTGCTGTCAAAAGTTGATCAAGATTCGCTTGATGTCGTGCAAGACATTGAGCAAGCCCATAGTTTAGATAGTCTTGCGTTGCTGCTAGAAGCCTTACCGGTGACGGATCGCGTTGGCTTTTGGGAACAATTGTCGTCCTCATTACAGCTTCCTGTGTTGGCCGAAATGCGAGATGACGCCAGTGAAGCGATTATCCGCGCGGTGGATGACGACCAGTTGCACGCGCTTTTCGCAGACTTGGACGCTGATACCTTACTAGAACTGCAAGATGTTCTGAACGAGCCGTTACTAGAAGAAGCGCTAGGTCGGATGGATTCGGAGCAAAAGCAACGTTATGCCTCCGCCCAGCAGTATGCCGATAATCAGGTCGGGCATTGGTGTGATCATCAGCCTTTGGTCGTTCCTGCAAAAACCAAAATTAACGTGGTATTACGATGGTTGCGGCGCGTCATGCCGAAGTATTGTGATCACGTCTTTGTGGTCGATAGCCGTGGACTTTGGGTGGGCGCCGTGCCGATCCACAAGTTATTCGGTGCCGATGGTCTATTAAAAATCAGTGAACTGGTGCGAGACCAATTCCCAAGCTTGAATGCGCGTGATGACATCTACGCTAGCGCTGACAAAGTGGCAGAGTAGTGAAGAGGTTGTACCGTTACCCGGTTGTTCTAAGCATGATGGGATGGGAAGTCTTTGGATTGGCCGGATCCTTTGATTCTGGGGCTA
>NZ_AQOD01000017.1 GCF_000513715.1 Salinivibrio socompensis S35 | reverse complement strand
GCACGACCCAAGCCACCGAAGGAGGCGATCAAGATGGCGAACCATAAAAAACCGCATCCTGYCCACCAAGATATGTTTGACTTGCGAACGCCCGTTTACGTGGCGTAAAAAATGGGCGCGCTGTTGGGACGAGGTTAGGTATTGCTCTGACCGTTGCCGTCGCGACGGTCGTCGCCATGCGCGAGCGGCGATGCACTGAACGCATCCAGTAGCGAGTTCAATTGTGGGTGTACCCACTGACGTTTTATCGACACCGCATAAAACGGCTCATACACACTCGGCAGCAAGGCGTAGCGGGTGAGCATGCCGCTATCTAGCTCATCACGGACCACCACTTCGGGCATCACCGCTAACGCATCATTATCTCGGGTTAAAAGGCGCAGCATCGCCATATCATTGGCTTCTGCCATGATATAAGGCTTGAGTTGATACTGTGCAGAGATGGCATCAAACCCCGAGCGAATCGGGTTATCGCCATAAGGCAACACCCACGCTTGGTGCTGGTAGCTGGCGTCTAAGGTGGGCGACAAGGCTTTACCCGGCCAACCAATCACTGCCACCGGCTGGCGTGCCAATTGTTGGTACTGCCAGATCTGTTTATTGGTGCCACGCACCGCGATATTGGTCAGCGCCAGATCTAGCTGGTGATCAGACAGTGCATGGAGCAACCCGGTTTGATCCATCGATTGCAACACATAACGGCACTCTCGTTGATTCACCAATGGCTGAATAAACTGCTCGATAAAGTTACGCGACATCGTCGATAAGGTGCCAATGCGAATCGTGGCACTGGACAGCGCCCCGCCACTGGATAGCAACTGCTCTAACTCTTCCCCCTGTCGGAAAATCTCTTCCGCATAGTTCATCGCTTGATAGCCACTTTCGGTCAACGTCAGCGTACGACCTTGCCGTTCAAACAATTGCACCTGCATCGCCTGCTCAAGCTGCTTGATTTGGGACGACAGTGCCGACTGCGAAATATGCAGCTGACGGGCGGTCTGGGTCAGGTTGCCGTGCCGAGCCACCTGCCAGAAATAATACAAATGATGGTAGTTGAGTCGGCTCATCGTTCTCTAAAACAGAATGGAAAGTAATTTATTATGTATTTTACTTAACTGTAGTAAGTTTTCACAATGGTTTGTATAACTATTGCTGTGAGGTAAGTCATGTTATCCCTATTTCTCATCACTCCGCTCAAGCTGGTGCTGCTTGCACTGGTTGCCCTTCTCGGCGGTGTTATATGGCGATACAGTGCCACTGCGTTTGCGGGCCAAGCCGACAAATACCGCTTTCTTTCCTCTTTACTGCTCACCTTGTCGGCAGTCTTGTTGGTTTTAGTCAGCAATCACCTGTTGCTGTTTTGGCTCGCCTGGGTGGCGGTTAGCCTCTCATTGGGCCGCTTAATTCTTTTCTATCCGCATCGGCCTCGCGCCCAACTCGCGGCACATAAAAAAATGCTACTCGCTCGCTTTAGCGAGTTGCTACTCGGTGGCGCATTTCTGCTGTTGTTTTTTCACTACCAAACGGCGCAGATTGACCAATTGATGTTTCAAGTCAGCCAGCAGCCTCACACACTGACCGTAAGCGTGGCCGCCTTTCTATTGGTAGGAGTGGCGATTATCAAGTGCGCTCAACTGCCCTTGCACGGCTGGCTCATTCAAGTGGTGGAAGCACCAACGCCTGTCTCCGCCTTACTGCACGCTGGCATTGTGAACCTCGGCGGGATCTTATTGATGCTGTTCGCGCCGGTGCTCGCGGCGAGTCCCAGTGCCAGCCTGGCGCTGCTGGTCATCGCAGGCGTCAGTACGCTGGTCGCGGGGCTGGTGAGCCTGACGCGCGTGAGCATCAAGGTAAAACTGGCGTGGTCGACCGTGGCACAAATGGGCCTGATGTTGGTCGAAATTGCTTTAGGCCTTTACGAGTTGGCGCTGTTGCACTTACTGGCGCATTCCTTCTACAAAGCTTTCTCTTTCCTCAACAGCGGCAATGGGGTGAATCATTGGCTCGCGACTCAACTGGCTGACGCCTCAGTACCGCGTCGCTCCCATTGGCTTGCCGCGATGGCCACCGCAGCCGGCCTGATTGTCGCCGTGCACCTGAATGTTGGTATTTTAAATAGCTTGGCAGCCGGTTGGTTGCTGTGGATGGCGATGACCATGTTGCTATTGCCAGCCTTTACGCGTCCTGGCGCCGCACGTCCCACACGCGTGCTACTCAGCAGTCTGTTTGCGCTTGGCTTGCTCGGGCTCTACGCCGCCATCAAACATAGCTTGATTGTGTTTGTAGCGGGTGGGAATGCCACCTATTTATTTCGCCGATGCCTTTGCACTGGTGTTATTTGTCGCCCTGTTTGCACTGTCACTGGCGGTGCAGTACTGGCCACACAAAGCGTGGGTAAACCGTTTATTTATCTGGCTGAACGCCGGGGCTTACCTCGATGAGTGGGCCACGCGCCTGACGCTCAAATGGTGGCCAAGTGCTTCTTTAATCCAACTGCAAACGACCCAATGGCAACCGCATAAGGAGACGCGTTAATGATTGCGAAAACGCCCAATGTATCTGAATACCCTGAGTCCTTCGATGTGAGCGGTTTTCGCGATGCCACCCAGCAAGCGGTCGCAGCGATCGCGCCAAGCTGGCCGTTGGATCACATGATTGCGGTCAACCCATGGTGGCCACAACGCTTTACGCCTATTGAGCAAGTCTTTGCCGAACAAGCGGTATTAAGTGGCCACTGTCCCTTAATGTCACCGACGTATTATCTGTCGCATTGGCAGTCTCCCATTGGTGAGGCACACCTTGCCGAGGCCATTTCAACGTCTGGTAGCCCACTGTCGGTGAGTGATTGCCTGCGTACGCTGCGTAGCCATAGCAGTGACCTCCCACGTTGGAAGCCATTGGCTGAGTTGTGTGATCGCACTCGCGAAGCTCAAGAAGGCTTATCGTGGCAGCAAGAAATCCAGCAGCAAGTGAGCCAGTTTTTGGCGCTGTACCACCAGTATCCGCAGCGCTTTAATGCCCAAGGCCAAGGCGGTGAGCACCTCTATCAATGCTGGTTGGATGTTGTGAGCCAAGATAAAGGGATTAAAACCCTCACTGGGGTGAATTTGCTCGCCGATTTTGCCGCACTGCCCACCAAGATGGATGCGCTAATCGCTGAAGCTGCCGCCTTTTGGCAACCGGTTCTTCACGATCAAGACGGCAACTTAGCCTATTGTCACGCGCTGATGCATGGCCTATCGGGTTGGGCAAGCTGGCAGGCCTGGTTAGATTGGCAACAACAGCTCAGTGACAGTGAACAGCAAGATCATGGCATCGGCCTGTGTGCGATTTTACTCGCTTGGGATACGGTTCTGGCACGCTGGCTCGCGAAACACCGAGAATCGGCGTGGGCAAGCATTCGTCAATCCATGCACCTCCAAGCAGTGAATCTCCGTCATTGGTATCATCAAGCGCAGCAACAGCTCGCGCCGCTGTGGATTTGGCAACAAGCACTGGAAATCAGTCAGCAGCAGCCTTGGGCACACGCCTTATCCGTGCAAGCCAGTGTCGACACACTCACTACCTCGCCCACGCTGCAAGCCGTGTTTTGTATCGATGTGCGTTCTGAGCCGATGCGTCGCGCATTGGAAGCGCAATCCGATCGGATTCAAACTCTTGGCTTTGCCGGCTTTTTTGGCTTACCGATTTCCTATCAGCCGACCGATACGTCCATGCATCGTCCGCAGCTGCCAGGACTACTCGCGCCTGCGGTAACAGTGTCACCAACAACCGCGACGCCCGAACGCTGGTTGCGAATGACCAAGCTCGGCTGGCAGCGTAGTCTCGATGCGCCTGCCGCCAACCTAGGCATGGTCGAAGCCGGTGGCATGCTCAAATTAGTGAGCTTGCTAAAACGCGCATTACGCATTTCTGGTACCGAAAACCCGCTAAATCGACTCAGCCATACTGACAGTGATTGGGCGCTCACCCATGACAATACGCCGTTAACCGCAGCAGAAAAGGCCGAGCTAGGCGCCGGCATCTTGCGTGCAATGGGCATTGCTGACCAACTGGCCGATGCCGTCCTTTTAGTCGGCCATGGCAGTGAAACCTGTAACAACCCTCATGCGGCAGGGCTCGACTGTGGTGCTTGCGGTGGACAAACCGGTGAGGTGAATGTCCGTGTGCTCGCACAGCTTCTCAATGAGACTGAGGTGCGCAATGCCATGATGCAGCAAGGCGTAACGATTCCCGCCAGTACCCGTTTTTATGCCGCCATGCATAACACCACGACCGACGCGCTGGAGGTGTTCCACGCCCCCGAGCATGCCCAGTGGCAAGACTGGCTCTCCGCTGCGAGCGAGCAAGCACGTGCAACCCGCGCCAGTCAGTTTGATCAGGCACCTACTCAGCCATCCAAACTCAAACGCTTCTTTGGTACTCGGGCCAAAGACTGGGCACAAATGCGTCCTGAGTGGGGTCTGTGCGACAACGCGGCGCTAATCGTCGGCCCGCGTACTCTGTCTCGACAGATTAACTTGCAAGGTCGCAGCTTTTTGCACGACTACGACAGGCACAAAGACCATGACTTTAGCCAGCTTGAAGCGATTCTCACCGCGCCGATGGTGGTGACCAATTGGATTAACCTACAATACTTTGCCTCTGTTACCGCGCCGGACAAATTCGGCAGTGGAAACAAATTGCTGCACAACATTGTGGGTGGGCATATTGGGGTGTTTGAAGGGAATGGCGGCGACTTGCGAATTGGCTTATCGCATCAATCCGTGCACGATGGCCGTCGATATCGCCACCAGCCAGTGCGATTAAGCGTATTTATCGCTGCCCCTCGGGAGGCAATTGATAGTATACTTGCACGCCATGACGATATAGCCGCGCTGGCGAATCACGGCTGGCTGTACCTGATGCAAATCGATGCGCAGGGTGCAGTGTGGCAACGCGATCGCTCGGGTCAGTGGTATCACCTGAACGTAGCAAAATAAAACGGAGCATGTCGTTGAAAACGCAACTTCTCTCAGCGCAGTGTTCAACGGACCTAACACAAGCCGCCGCGCTGCTTAAAGCCGGCGAACAAGTCGCGGTGCCGACAGAAACCGTGTACGGCTTGGCAGCGGATGCCAGCAACCCAGACGCTGTCGCGGGCATTTTTACCGCCAAAGGTCGGCCAGCGAATCATCCTTTGATTGTTCATCTCGGTGACGTCGCGTCGATCACCGAGTGGGCGACTGGGATCCCTGACGAAGCCTACAAGCTTGCTAAGGCCTTCTGGCCGGGGCCGATGACGCTGCTGCTGCCACGTGCCGAGCATGTCTCACCGGTAGTCACCGGCGGGTTGGATAGCATTGGACTTCGCGTGCCCGCGCAACCTGTGTTGTTAGACTTGCTCGCCACCCATCAGCTTGCTGTCGCCGCCCCGTCTGCGAACCCGTATAAAAAGCTCAGCCCCACCACGGCGGAACAAGTGATACATGGTTTAGGCGGAAAGATTGCTGCGGTGATTGATGGCGGCCCTTGCCAACATGGGCTGGAGTCAACCATTGTCGATCTTACCCAACGTCCATTCCGCGTTTTACGAGCCGGCCCAATCACCGCCAGCGAGCTCAGTGCCGTGCTGGGTGAAACGGTCGAAGCGCCAGTGCAGCACGACACCGTGGTGCCCGGCAATGTGGGGAGCCATTATCAACCCAACACCCGGTTGCAAATGGTGGCCGCAGACTTGTCTGATCTCCCAAGCACCTAATTCCGAAAAGCGCGCGGCCTTGCTTCACTTTGGCGACGCCCCAGCACGGATGATCTGGTGTGTATTGCCATGCCGGATGACGCCGCACGCTACGGGCAAGCTTTATATCACCAACTTGCCCAAGCCGATCAACTCGGCGTCGATGAGATCTGGCTCGCCCAGCCTCCTTATGGTGAAGCCTGGCTGGCAGTGCATGATCGCTTACGCCGCGCGGTCAGCTAGGTTTGACGCTCACGACGCGCGTGTTTGCATAAAGCTTGCCGTTGCACTGGCACAGACAGTGTCTGCAACGGTAAGCGTCGCTTCCAACCGACTCATGCCGTGTTTCACTTTCACACACCAGGCACGCACCTCACCATAAATAGCGATAGGCACCGGATGGTGATAGCGAACATTAAGTGACGCTGTCACACTTTGCGGGGCAAATAAGAAAGTACAATGGGTCAACGCCGCATCTAGAAGCGTGGCGATCACCCCTCCATGTAATTGATCTTGATACCCCTGCCAAGTATTGTCTAACCATACTTTTGCGCTCACTGCAGCTTCATCATATTGATAAAACTGCAATTTAAATAACCCATCTTCGCTACAAGCCACACACTGGTGATGGGAAACCGGCGGGATAACAGGCTGCTTATTCATGGCAACCACAACCCTGTCGACTAGCGCGACCGCCTTTACCTTGCCCCTTACCACACCCTCGATGTTGATGACCTAAACTGCGGCCTTGCGCACCACAACCTTTCCCAAATCCCGAATGACAAGCTGCGTTCTGTTGTTGTGGTTTTTGCTGCTTCATTTGCTGTAACGCCGGCCGTCCTTGACTAGCATCCGTGAGCGGTTGCCAGTATGCAGGCGACAGCCACTGGACGGGATTTAAGCGGCCGTTAGTCAACTGATAAACGTCGACGCCCGCGGCCAGTAACCCCGCCAAGGCATGCTCACCGATATGGCGAGTCACCACACGCGTCACCTGATTGGCTTTCAGCATCGCAATCAAGGCGTTTTTCGCACCACAGCCTTCCGTTTCTCGTGGGTTAGTGAATTGAGCGAGTACTTGGCCATCATCATCAAACAGCGCGAAGTGTTCCGCTTTCATAAAATGCCCCGCAGGACGATCTTGGTTCATCGCAATAGCAATTGTCATCTTCCGTTCTCTCTTTACATAAATGGCATATGCAAAAATATGCTTTATTTATGGCATATGCAACATATTCTGCGAGATAAAGGTGAAGAGAAGCGCGCATAATGACTCACTCATCCTCGCTGAGCAGCTAACACCTATGGTGAATGACGATAAGCAAATGGAAGCATTGGTTTATAAAACTCTATATTCACGGCAATCATTGACGTAAAAATATAACTATTCAAACAAAAAACCGAAAAAAGTTTGAAATTTTCAAAAAATACGTCAATAATCAACGTGTATTTTATTTTTTATAAACCAGTATGGAATGACTCATGCTGAACACTGAAGCGAGACAACAACTACAGAAAGTGCTGCCCCTAGATATGGTTGCTACTAAGTCATGGCTGGAGGCACAAGGACTTAATCTGCACTTTCTAGATAATGCGATACGAAACCAAACGCTAGTCCCTCTTGCAGCCGGTGTATACATAAGGCAAGAAGCGAGACTATCTTGGAAAGGCATCGTTGCTTCGTTGCAATGTATGACCCATACCCCTATCCATGTTGGGGGTCTTACCGCGTTAGAGCTGGAAGGGTTTAGTCATTATCTGTCCAAAGGAAGCAAACCCAGCGTTCACCTTTATTCTGCTCAAATGCTCCCCCGATGGCTGGCTAGAATCGATGCACCCGCACAATTTGAATGGCACGGCACACGTCGCCTTTGGTCACATGTAATGATGCAAAACAATCAATATCTTAGGCAAGATAGCTGGCAAGCATCACTCCCTCCATTGCTGTATTCCTGTCCAGAAAAAGCTATCTTAGAGCTTTTAGCTATAGTGCCCAATACCATCAGCTTTGAACATGCTGACAAACTTATGCAAGGATTACACAACCTATCGCCTCGTAAGCTGAATGCCTTGCTGAGAGCCTGTAGCAGTATCAAAGCAAAGCGCCTCTTTCTCTGGCTGGCAGGAAGACATCAACACGCTTGGCTTAAGCACCTCGCACCAGAACAATATACACTGGGCTCTGGTAAAAGACTGATCGCTAAAGGAGGAAAACTAGAGCCAACGTGGCAAATAACAGTGCCTAAGGATATGTGAAAGCATGGATAGACGAAGCCACTACTACCGACAAGTGCAGCTACTACTCAGGATTATTCCTTTTGTTGCCAAGCACGACTGTTTCGCTCTCAAAGGTGGGACCGCTATCAATTTATTCGTTCGTGACTTTCCTCGACTTTCAGTTGATATCGACTTGGTTTTTCTGCCCATGATGGAACGGAATGAAGCACTACGGACCATCAAGAGCAACCTAGATATCCTGGCCTCCACGGTCACGACTAACATCGACAATACGCGTGTTGTCAGCGCCTACCAGACTAAATCAGATGCTCTTCGTTTATTAGTGGAGCGAGATAACGTTCAAATCAAAATTGAGCTATCCCCTGTGCTACGCGGTACGGTTTACAGCCCCCGAGTCATACCCGTAAGTGAGGCTGTTGAAGATGAGTTTGGTTTTGCAGAAATGTCAGTGGTAAGTTTTGCCGATTTATACGCGGGTAAAATCTGTGCAGCACTGGATCGTCAGCACCCAAGAGATCTTTTCGACGTCAAGCAACTACTTGATAATGAGGGCTTCACCAATGAACTTCGTAAAGCCTTGTTGGTTTATATTATTAGCCATCCACGTCCGATTGCCGAGCTACTCAACCCACACTTCAAGGACATTTCAGATGCTTACGAAGGGGAGTTTCGGAATATGGTCGATCAAGATATTCCCCAAACGGAGCTCGAAGCAACTCGCAAGCAGCTGGTGAGGATTATAAACTCGTCTTTGACGCCCCAAGAGCGATCATTTTTACTGTCCTTCAAAAATCTCACGCCTGATTGGGCGCTTTTAGAGCTGTCGGGAATTGACCAGTTACCAGCTATCCGTTGGAAAATGCAAAATCTCGCCAAAATGAAAGCAGAGAAACACTCAGGCGCGTATCGTCAACTTAAACAAATATTAGGCCCGATGTAAGCCAAATAAACTCGGCACAACACTACTCTTCTGACTCAAACACCAATGCTTTGCCTTCTACAAGGCAGGCGGTGGTTTTGGCGCGAGCGCGTTTAACAAGGTTGGCTAAAGTCTGACGAGACACGCCCATTACTGCCGCGGCTTGCAGTTGCTGCATACCCTGATGATCAACAAGGCGCATGGCTTCGAACTCATCCAAGCCAATGGTCACCGTATCCAGCTCACTGAGCGGAATCGCGTTAGGTTTAAAACAATTGGTATGGGGTTTCCCGCAGATACGACGGGGCATTTTAGGGCGCGGCATAGCTTCTCCTTTTTTGCCCATCGTAAGCGAGTTTATTGCTTATGCCAACAAAAAGGGATGCCGATGCATCCCTTTTTTATTTATCACTACTGGCAGTAACTTAGTCTGTCACGTTACACGCCGTACGTTACACGTCGTACGTGGTAGAGGCGGTGTTACCACCAGTACCCGTCCAGTTAGTGTGGAAAAACTCACCACGTGGCTGATCGATACGCTCATAGGTGTGCGCCCCGAAGTAGTCACGCTGGGCTTGCAGCAGGTTGGCTGGCAAACGTGCCGTGGTGTAGCCGTCCAAGAAGGTCAGCGCCGATGTGGTACACGGCATTGGGATACCGGTTTCCATCGATTTCGCCGCCACTTTACGCCATGCGGCTAAGCAGTTATCTAAGATACCTTTAAAGTAGGCATCTGAGCCCAAGAAGGCCAAGTTAGGATCCTTAGCATAGGCATCGCGGATGTTACCCAAGAAGGCCGAGCGGATAATGCAGCCGCCGCGCCACATGAGTGCTACGTTGCCGTAGTTGAGATCCCAGCCGTTCTCGTTTGACGCTTCACGCATCAGCATAAAGCCTTGCGCATAAGAGATGATTTTTGATGCCAGCAACGCTTGACGCAGTGCATCAACCCATTCGGCTTTATCGCCATCAACCGGTTGAATATGTTTTTCAAACAAGGTCTCTGCTGCCACTCGCTGATCTTTCAATGCTGACAGACAACGCGAGAACACCGATTCAGAGATCAGAGTAAGCGGGATACCAAGATCCAGTGCGTTGATGCCGGTCCATTTGCCGGTACCTTTTTGGCCTGCCGTGTCGAGGATCTTTTCAACCAATGGCTCACCATCTTGGTCTTTATACCCCAAGATGTCTGAGGTGATCTCAACAAGGTAGCTATCCAGCTCGGTTTTGTTCCAATCGGTGAACACTTGCTGCATCTCGTCATGGCTCATGCCAAGGCCGTCTTTCATGAACTGATACGCTTCGGTGATCAGCTGCATGTCGCCATACTCGATACCGTTGTGCACCATTTTCACAAAGTGGCCCGCGCCGTCACGGCCGACCCAGTCACAACATGGCTCGCCGGTATCGGTTTTCGCCGCAATACCTTGGAAGATAGGCTTGACCGCTGGCCACGCTTCTTCTGATCCACCCGGCATAATAGACGGCCCGAAACGTGCGCCCTCTTCACCGCCAGAGACACCGGCACCAATAAAGTGAATGCCTTTTTCACGCAGCGCCGCCACGCGACGGTTGGTATCTGGATAGTTGGTGTTACCGCCATCGATGATGATGTCGCCTCGTCAAGTAAAGGGGTGAGCTTGTCGATAAACGTATCGACCACATCACCAGCGCGAACCATCAGCATCACTTTACGCGGCGCTTCTAGCTTCTCAACCAGCTCTTCCAACGAGTAAGCGCCAACGATGTTGGTGTCCTTAGCTGGACCGGCAAGAAACTCATCGACTTTGGCAGCGGTACGATTGTGTGCCACCACTTTAAAGCCGTTATCGTTCATGTTGAGGATCAGGTTTTGGCCCATGACCGCCAAACCAATTACGCCGATATCACCTTTCATCGTGCTCTCCATTAATTCTGTTCTGGTAATTTTTTTGCTGCCGCGGCATCGAGTACCCATTCCGTGGTGCCTTTCGCGCTACGGATATTGGCGGCAGGATATGGCAGTTGAGTAGGCTCGTGCGTGGCAATTTCATGCACGATCGCTTGCTTGCCTTCACCCAACACCAGATAACTGATTTTCTTCGCCGCGCGCAGAACACGGGCGGTTTTTGATACGCGTTTTTGGCCAGATTCTGGATGTGAAGCCATCAGCGCCAAGGCGGTATTGTCGTACTGAGGATCGTGCGGGAACAACGAGGCGGTATGGCCATCGCCGCCGACACCCAGCAAAATCCAATCAAACACGGGCGTGCCGTTTTCGCTTGGGATCAGCGCTTGCATTTCAGCACTGAAGCGTGCGGCTTCTACATCCGGATCGTCTTCGCCACGAATGCGGTGAATGTTCTCTTCCGGGATACGAATTTGGCTAAACAGCAACTTATCGGCTTCGCCAAAGTTGCTCTCAGCATCATCCGGTGCCACACAGCGCTCATCGCCCCACCAAAAATGCAGATGTTGCCACTGAATCGCCGTGGCGTAGTCGTCACTGGCTAAACGCTTAAACAACATTTTGGGTGTGCTGCCACCAGACAACGAGACGTGAACCGGTCGGCCTTGTTCGCTAAGCGCTTGCATCGCGTCAGCTAAGTGATTGACCACCGCATCGGCGTCATCAAAAATACGGGCATTGATCATAGTTCGCAGTATTCCGTGTCTGTGAGATTTTTGCAGGGGAAACGCCACGCATGGTCGTCTCGCGCCAGCAAGTGATCGGCTTCTTTCGGCCCCCAAGTGCCACAGGCATAACCATATAGGGCTTTGCCATTGTCCTTGTATTGGAGAATGGGCTCAACAAACTGCCAGCAAGCTTCCACCGCGTCACTACGGGCAAACAAGGTCGCATCGCCTTTCAAGGCATCAAGCAGTAAACGCTCATAGGCGGTCAGCATCTGAGTTTCTTCCAGCGAGGTATAATGGAAGTCCATATTGACCGCTTTGGCGTTAAAGCCTGCGCCCGGCTCTTTGAGACCGAAGCTCATTTGAATGCCTTCGTCCGGCTGAATACGGATCACCAAACGGTTCTCTGGCGCATTCTTACCAAAGACGGGATGTGGCGTTTGTTTAAAGTGGATCACCACTTCGGTCACGCGCGTCGGTAACCGTTTACCGGTGCGCACATAAAAGGGCACACCGTTCCAACGCCAGTTGTTGATAAACATTTTTAGACCAATGTAGGTCTCTGTGCGCGAGTCTTCCGCTACACCCGGCTCGTCGCGATAGCTAGGGAGTGCTTTGCCCGCAACTTGCGATTCCGTGTACTGGCCCAGCACCAAGTTATTATGCAAGTCATCGTCAGAAAGCGGCTCGAGTGACTGCAACGCTTTAAACACTTCATCGCGCATCGCATCAGCGTTGATCTGTGCCGGTGGCTCCATCGCCACCAATGACAGCACTTGCAACAGGTGATTTTGGAACATATCGCGCACCGCGCCAGACTGATCGTAGTAACCACCGCGCCCTTCCACCCCGAGGTGTTCAGCCCCCGTGATTTCCACGTAGTCAATAAAGTTGCGGTTCCAAAGCGGCTCGAACATCGCATTCGAGAAACGGAAAACCAGCAGATTTTGAACCGTTTCTTTACCCAGATAATGGTCAATACGGTAAATCTGATGCTCGGCAAAGTACCCGTGAATGTCTTTATCTAGCTGACGCGCTGAAGCAAGATCATAGCCAAATGGCTTTTCCACCACCAAGCGCTTCCAACCGTTGCTTTCATCATTGAGGCCATGTGCCGCCAGACAGGCTGGTATAAAGTTATACAACTTGGGCGGAGTGGCGAGGTAGAAAAGCGTGTTGCGCTGCGTGAACCCGTATTGGTCGGACAATTCGTCTAAACGATCCGTTAATGCACCGTATTCATGGGTGTCAGAGATATTGAACGATTGATAATGCACGTGCGTCATAAAGGCGTCGAGCGTGGCTGGATCGGTTTCTTCAAGCTCTTGCATCGAACCACGGAGCTTGTCGCGGAACGACTCGTCATTGTAGAACGTGCGGCTCGCGCCAAGAATTGCGAAAGACGCAGGCAGCTGTTTGTTCGCATACAAATGGTACAGGGCTGGGATCAGCTTGCGGAATGTTAGATCGCCAGATGCACCAAAAATAACAATACTGCTGTTTTCTGGTATTACCATCATCTTTCCTTTGATAAAAAAGGTATTGCATGTGATTTGCGCCACAAATTAGCAGCGCAATGGCCAAATTGGTAATTGGCGCTACCTATTGATTTCATCGATGTTACCACTGGATTACTGGGTCGGCTGGCTAATCCCTACGTGCGCAGCCACCACGACACAGGCAGTGTGCAACAAAGGCGTTTTAGTTTAGCACTTTATTCGTTAATAAGCTGCCCCGTACTGAGTAGGAGGTGGTCAACCCGCATTTGGCTCCATCCAGTTACCCCCAGTTCTTATCAGACGCGCGACAAAACGTGCCACCTTGTCGTTTGTCGCCCCTAATGCGGTGTAAATACCGACATTGCCCCGTTTTGCTTGGTTAAGCCAAAGCATGTTCACGCCTTTTTCGCTGAGAAGTGACGCGGCTTTGTCGGTGTAAGGCATCACAGCTTGTGTACGTTGCAGCAACGAAACACTGGCAGAGAGCGAATCAAGGTCAAAGGCATGCGGGTGAAGGTTTAACAACGGTGGTAAAGGACGAGACAGTAAATGCGCATGGCGAGGGTGATCCGGTGTCACACGCAACAAAGGCCAATTGCATAAAGATGCGGACAGATCCTGCTGACGGTGACGCTTATCTTGACGGAATAAAGGATGATCCTGATGCGCAAACCAGGCTTCTGTATCTTGAAACAGGGGCGTAAAACGCACCTGACTGGTCGCTATGAGCTCACTGATTTCATGGCCAATAAAGACATCAATGTCGCCATTCAAAAGCGATGACATTAAGGCTAACCGGTTACCAAATTCAATATGGACCGAGCACGGGTGCTCCGCTTGATAGGCCACCACCGCTGATTCGACAAATAATGGCCACCAGGCCTCTCCCGTCCCTAGTTTGACTTGTCCAGCTTCTCTGGCCTGAAGTGCATGTAACTGTGCTTGCAATCGCTGGCGCGCAGCATGTTGGGCCGTTGCATGCTGATAATAAAGTTTTCCCGCCGACGTCATGCTGACACCACGCGGATGACGCACCAATAATGGGCTCGATAAACGCTGTTCTAGTTTTTGTATTTGTGCAGTCAAGGAAGGCTGGCTGATCCCAAGCTGTAACGCCGCCGCTTTAATGCTGCCACTTTCGGCCACGACCAAAAAATAGCTAGCCGCTTTTTCTATATCCATCGTATCACCGCTCACATTTTTGCTTTAACAGCTATAGTCTAAAAGATGTACTAGCTTCAATCATAGTCCGTGATAATCTCTATTATCACTTATGGATATAGCTAAATACCTATAGGTAAGGAGCAGGTATCTATTTTTCATCTTGGTCAGGAGCAGATACATTCATACCCATCATTGAACCGCGGTTCAAACTTATCGAAAAATAAAGAGGTAACGGGTATGCAGTACGCTTGGTGGCATGATGCCGTTGTTTATCAAATCTACCCACGCAGTTTTTACGACACCAATGGCGATGGCATTGGCGATCTTAACGGAATTATCGAGAAACTTGATTACTTGCATTGGCTCGGGGTCAATGTGTTATGGCTATCGCCGGTGTACCAATCGCCGATGGATGACAATGGCTACGACATTTCCGATTACTGCGCGATTGCGCCTGAGTTTGGCACCATGGAAGACATGACGCGTTTGATTGATAAAGCTGGCGCGCTCGGGATTAAAATCGTGATGGATTTAGTGGTGAACCACACCTCCGACGAACACCCTTGGTTCCAATCCGCGCTCAAAGACAAAAACAGTCCTTATCGCGACTTTTACATTTGGCGCGATGCCAAACCCGATGGCAGTGCGCCGGATGACCAAGGCTCAATTTTCGGTGGCAGCGCATGGCAATGGGAGCCAAAGACCGAGCAGTATTACTTTCACTTGTTCTCAACACGCCAGCCCGATCTGAATTGGGAAAACCCAGCCGTCCATGATGCCGTGTTTAAGATGATGAACTGGTGGATTGATAAAGGCATTGGCGGATTCCGTCTCGATGTGATTGATCTGATTGGCAAAGAAATCGATAGAGGCATTACCGGCAACGGACCACGCCTTCATCCGCTGCTACAGGCGATGAATCATGCCACGTTTGGCGGCAAAGACTTGCTCACCGTCGGCGAAACATGGGGCGCAACGCCCGAGATTGCCAAGCTTTACAGCGCATCGGAACGCAATGAGCTATCTATGGTGTTCCAATTTGAACATATTACCGTAACCTGGAAAGACGGGGATAAATGGCAGCCCGTGCCGCTCGATGTCGCCGCACTCAAACAGGTGTTGTTCAAATGGCAACAAGAGCTGGCCGATAGCGGTTGGAACTCGCTCTTTTGGAACAACCATGACTTACCTCGCGCGGTATCCAAGTTTGGTCATGACGGTGAATACCGGACACGCTCAGCAAAAATGCTCGCCACCACTTTGCACTTGATGAAGGGCACGCCGTATATCTATCAAGGGGAAGAAATTGCGATGACCAATGTCGCCTTTCCGTCTATCGACGATTACCAAGACATTGAAACCCGCAATTTTTACGATTTACGCGTCGCGGAAGGCGTCGATCCAGACACCATGATGGAGGCGGTTTACCAAAACAGTCGTGATAACGCGCGCACTCCGATGCAATGGGAGAACGCCCCGCAGGCAGGCTTTACCCAAGGTACGCCATGGTTACCGGTTAATCCTAACTACCCAACCATTAATGTGGCACGCGCAACTGAAAATAGTGGCTCGGTGCTTTATCACTACCGTGAGCTGATTAAGCTCCGTAAACAATACCCAGTGATCGTATACGGCCAATTTGCGCCTGTGGCGGAAGATCATTCGGATGTCATCGCTTACGAGCGTTTCGACGACACCCAGCGTGTTTTGGTGGTCAGCAACTTTAGCGAGCAAAAACAAACCATCACTCTCCCCGCGCACTGGCACGATAAGGCACTAACTTGTTTAAGCTACAATCTGGATCCGGTTAAACAGTTAAGCCGCACCTACATACTGGCGCCTTATGAGTCGTTTGCGGTGCTGGTTTAAGCCCTCACGGTATCGCATAGGCAATCCCCGACAAAAAAGCCTGGGCCCAGATCAGTCTCTGGCCCAGGCCGTGGGGGATAAACAGGATTTTACCAAGATGTGCTAGACGTAGAAATCCAAGTCTTCTTGGGCTTTCAATAGATCCCGCATTTTGATCGGATCATCCCCGAAGAAGAAGACCAGTCCCCAGTGGGTACCAAAGGCATCTCGCTCCGGAACCGTCTCTTCAGCAGGCGCTTGAAGCTCATGGAAATCAAAGTAAGGATGTTCAACACACTCTTTTGGCATCTCTAACTGACTGACGACACGCCGTTTAGGATAAACACCAAAACAGCCCGCGTATCCTTTTGCATCAACAACTTCGCGAGGGAAGAAAGCGTCGACTTCTGCTTTTGTGCTCTTAGGATCAAAGACTAAAAATGACGCCTGATAAGCGTTAAAGCCATAAGCTCGCTCGATCAATTCAAACGCCTTAAAACCAGGCGGGCGATAGGCGACTTCACCAAAGTACATGGTGCCGTCACTGGTCACAAAGTACTCTGGGTGAATCTGGCCGAACTGGATATCAAAGGTTTTAATCAATAACTCAATTTGCTTGGTAATCGCCTCTCGCCAGCTCTCAAGTTCTTTTGTCGCAGGCACAAACACCGAGTAACCCAGTGTGACGTATTCCGAAATATTTAAAAACGTGATCTTGCCATCGTGAATCCAGCTTCAACGGCGAATTCCCATCCATCAAGATGGCTTTCCATTAACAGTGGGTATTCTTCCGCCGGAATAGTATCGATTTCGTCAACGGTACGCAGCATGCGATGTCCCAGACAGCCGGCTTTATCAAACGCTTTGACATGAATCGGATCGTCTGGATCGCCGTCAAGCTTGAGTAATGTCTGGTTAACACGCTTCATAAAACGCACAATATCTTCTTTCTCGTGCGCTTCTTCGAAGATGCCGACACGGATACCACCCAACTGGGCACGACGTTTCATCAACGCCTTGTCACGGAACAAAATCGATTGGCCGTACATCCGAGGATTATCAAGCAGCACAGAGTTGATGGCGCCGGACCATTCAACCGTTTCTTCAAACAATGGCACCGCGACATCGACGCCTTCCTTCTTAAGCTTCTCAGCAAGCACGATGGAGGTGTCATCAAGCCGGAGAAAATCCCAAGACATAAACGGGATATTGTTCGCAGTACAGAAGTCTCGCGCCCACTCTGGTGCAACTACGATATAGCGACGATCAAATTTCTGAGCCGCCTTGATTGCGTTGACACTCCATCCCAGCAATGCGATGTAGCCTTTGTTTGGATCTTTGGGGGTTTCAGTTCCTTTAACAGAATCCATAGAGGGGTCCCGCCAGGACAAAACCTCTGAAGACATTTCTGATTCGGGCGTAATCGCCATATTTTTAACTCCTTTTATTGGTATTCATGGCCGTAAGATTCACCATTCCAAGCTGGTGACCATAGAGACCTTTGACTTCGTTTCTATTCATCGTCCCTGAGCTCCACGACGTAACCAATCGTGCACAAATGCTAACTTTCGGTGTGCCGCCTCAGACAGTACGTAGGGGTAAACATCTGACAGTCCCATAGATCGATTGATATGGTTAATGCGCATGACAATGGTAGAGGCGACATGAACCAAGAGTCCCGTGTCCGGCTCGGCATAAGGATCCCAGCCGTGACTAGGCATCTCGGGCGACACAAGCCCGGAAGCCACAAAGCTGTCAGTGATATCAGTCAGGTGTAATAAGCTGGCTGCGGTTTCCGCCCAATCCTCATGAGGGTGAGCCGACGCATAAGAAGTAATATACGCCTGCTCCCACCCCACCGGAGGCCCTTGGTGATAATGGTGCTCCAACGCGGCAGTGTAATTGACACGTTCATCCCCAAACATCTCACGGAATGCGGTAAGAAAGTCCTCTCGAAGGCTTAAGCGCCACCAAAGCATGTGCGCAATTTCATGGCGCATATGGCCTATCATTGTCCGAAATGGTTCATCCAACGCTTCTCGGCGAGAAATACGCACCACGGGATCGGCTTCAGAAACACTCATTGTCACCACGCCATCACCATGCCCCATCGCCGCCAACGTATTACCATCAGCGAGCATATGGAAGGTAGGCCGTGTCCCCGGATCTTCCGGACGAAACCAATGCCACCGCCCTAGGTTATCAATGACCCAGCGCTTGGCCGCTTCCGTTTCAGCCCAGTAATCAATGGCATTAGGTATATTAGGATCTGGGGCGAGCGCCGTCATCGCACAGGCCCGACAGAACTCGCCCTCTTCGGGAGCTATCCAATTACATCCAATAATGGCACGGTTGGCACAAAATGGCGGCATAGGCAGAAAGGCGCGCGCCTGAGGGTCATAGGCTACCGGTGTTCCCTCTGCAGTGGCCAGGTTGTGAAACCATAATGTTCCGGAACCGACCGGGTTTGTAAAATTCATCATATTCAGTAAAACTCTAGACAAGGCAAACGATGCCACAGAAAATAATTTTCCGTCGGATTAGCGTAGGCGTCGCCTGCCTTAACAACCAGAGATATTTCCCTAAAACTGAAATTGAGTCACAACAAACAGATCTAAGTTTGCTAAACAATGCAGAGCGAGGAACAGGGGCTCATCGCGATGAATACCTGCCGCTGGGGTAGACCGCTAGGATAGAAGGTGCTAAGTGTGATCTCGATACGCTTTTGCTTCCCCCTATTCACTCCCTCTTGTAGACTACGCGCGCGTTGACTATCGACTGATAAGAAAATTTATATATGCCTGCAATTACACCGGCCTTTAAAGTGATAGACGGTTTTTCACTCTGTGCCAATGACACAGAGCGCCTTAATGTATTCTTTACTTATCTTCGTGAAGGTGAGCCAGAGCTGGCAGAATTGCGTCTGGAGCAACTTGTCTTAGCATTAACCAATTCCCCCTCTCAGGCCGCACTATTTGCCAATAGTGTTTGCAATGAAGCAAAAAAGATAAAGCTCTCGCCCGCATTTGTGCAGTTAGGGATCTTTTCTAAAAACGGTCTTGTTACCGACATTTTTCGTCGTCTTTATAACAAAGTCAATCCGCCGCCTAAGCGCTGTAACGATATCAACGACTTATTAAGTTACTTTGTCGGTGGGGAGGATAAAGCGTGGGTCAAAGCCATCTCTCATAAGTGCTGGTTTAAGCTCTACCGCCTGTTAGTGAAAAGTGCCGCCCCCGAGGCAATCCGCTCGACAGGTGCTTATATTAAAAGCGAGCTGTGTTACTCGTTAGAGATGCTATCTATCTGGATTGCCGCGGAAGAATTGGATCCAGAGCTGCTACGCATTGATCGCCGCCTTAACGAGGTTGACTCGCCGTTCATTGCCCTGCAACGTGAAACCCACCAACTCGTCAATGTGATTAAAAACGGCACACCGGATCCAAAAGAAACCGCGCATTTTTGGGTAATGATTGAGCAGTGCCAGCAGCAGGTAAAGCGGATTCGTGCCCGTGGTATAAACCAAATGGGCTTCTCCGCTCACGCCTCGCACATGCTCGAGCGCCTGGATCAAACCTTAAACCGGATGGTCTTGCTAATCCAAATTCTAGACTTTCGGCATCCGCATCAAAAAGCACGCTGTGTCTTAAACCTATGGCGCCAACTGCTGATCTCAGTGACTGAGCGTAACAGTGTGCGCGCGATTTATCGTAAAAGTACGCGCATATTCGCGCAAAGCGTGACACAAAATAAGAGCAACCATGGTGAGCACTATATCGCCAAAACCAAAAAGGATTACGTTAAAATTCTTCGCGGTGCCTGCGGCGCTGGAATGATTATTGCCCTGTTAGCATGGGTAAAGATGTACATCGAAACCCTGCAATTATCGCCATTAAACAATGCACTACTGGTCAGTTTAAACTACGGCATCGGCTTTATGTTAGTGCACATTTTGCACTTTACCATTGCCACCAAGCAGCCGGCGATGACCGCGGCAAACTTTGCTGCGCACGTAGAAAAAAACAAACAAGGACGCACGCGCAGTAAAAAGCTGGCGCGACTACTGATTAATGTGAATCGCTCTCAGTGGTTTGCGGTGTGGGGAAATATCACCGCGGCAATTACCGTGAGTGTACTGGTGAGCTTGCTTTTCAGCCATTTTCATGACATTCCGTTACTGAGCAGCGAACAAGTATCGTATCAAAAAGCTGCTATTCATCCACTCAGTGGTTTGGCTTGGCTCTATGCGGGTATCGCTGGGGTGTGGCTATTTTTGTCTGGTATTATCACCGGTATTCTTGATAACCGTGCTGATTACATTGAGCTGAAAGATCGTTTAATCGGCCATCCTCTGTTTCGCACCATTTCACTTCAACGGCGAGAGCGAATCGCGCTGTATATTCATCAAAACTACGGCGCATTGGGCGGTAACTTTATTTTTGGTGTGCTTTTGGGCATGACAAGCTATTTAGGCTACCTCATTGATATACCGATTGATATTCGCCATGTCGCCTTCTCTTCAGCTCATGCAGCGTACGCGCATATCAGCGATTACCAGTCGTGGTTATCTGTGTTAACCAGCTTGTTTTTTGTGTTGATGATTGGTTTTATCAACCTGTGGGTGAGCTTCGGCCTAGCGTTGTTCGTCGCACTGCGCTCGCGTAACTGTGAGCTGGATATAGCATCGGTACGCGCCGCCGTTATCAACCAAATAAAACAACGCCCAACCTCTCTGTTTTGGCCAAGTGAGACGTCGTCCCCGCCAGTCAAGCCACATTCATCCAATCAACGTCGAGCGCCATAAACAACGACAGATGGCTAGTTAGCAGGTCACCCCGTGGCCGGCTTCACATCTTTTTGACGTCATTGCATGGCTATTACACCGACACCTCCATCACTCTCTCAACTAAGCCATTAAGTATGGTTTTTTGTACATTTAGTGCCAAGCTTTCTTTTGCAGATGACATCTTTTGCGATAACAAAGGGAGCGTAAACTATGATACGTCTATCTCACCTCGCCTTACTCTGTGTCGTAGCAGGTACGGCCAACGCCCATACATTGGTCAGCAGCCACACTCAAATGCAACCCGTCGAGGTACTCAAAGAAGCTGGTGTTCCTTCTCTATGGGTCACGGAGAGCGATTTAGTCTTTCAGCCGCGCCACACGCCTTTCAATATCGATGCGTTTATTCAGAGGGAAATGCCACATTGGGCTCCGGTCAGCGAGGCTATCATGCATTGGAGTGGAGCATCGGGTATCGATCCACGCATTATCATTACGACTCTGGTCACGAATGATCCTTCTTTGATAACGGCTACCCATTCTCTTGATAGGATCAGTGAAGTCAAACTGCTCCAGAATATCGAACAAGTCGCCTCGTCTCTCTCTGCGTGGCTTTATCAGCCTCATGCAAACACCCTCTCGTCATCCGAGCATGCGACTCAAACACTGATTAGCGCATTCAATGTCCCAACAGATTGGAGCCGCTGGATGTCACATTACACCCGCTGGTTCGCGGAACAAAAACCCCTGAACCAGCCTGCTCCAACACAAGCTTTTGAGCAATTAGCCCCACCCCGTGACTTTATGCAATGGCCATGGCGTCAAGGATACTCCTGGTCCCTAATGGACCTCATGCACATTCTGGCTCAGGTTTTCCGTTATCATCCATAGACGTATCTTACGACTGGCCACGTTGGGGTGGAACGACCTACAGCGTAACAGCAGCCCACGACGGATACATCACTGTCATGTCGCGTTGCCAAGTCCGAGTTACCAATGACAACGGGTGGGCGACCAATTACTACCACATGGATGGGATTCAGGTCAGTAATAATCAGTGGGTGGATAAGAATACCAAGCTTGGCAACTACGCCAGTCAGCGGTCTGTCGCTTTGTGCCAAGGAGGCTCTTCGACCGGGCCACACTTACACTTTTCCTTACTAAAAAATGGCCGCTTTACATCACTACAAGATACCAATATCGGTAGCTATCGAGTCCAAACAGGCCGATACAGTTACGACGACGACTGTCGTTACACATGGCTAACCAACACACAAACCAGCAGCAAAGTCTGTCTGTGGCGACGAATCACTAACCCGTAATCAAAGTAAATGAGGCAAGTCTCACCTTCCCTAATAACACAAAGGCCACTTATATCGTGACCTTTGTCTTTATTTCACTCAGCAACGCGATTCATTAAATTTGCGGCCAATCTCTCATAATTAGATAGTTATTTATTCTGTAAATAATTATGGTCACTAATTAATTAATAACAGAAACCCTTTAAAATAAACGAGTCATAGCCATAGTTATTACGCTATTTCATTTAAAACAACTCGATCACGTCACTTTTTGTTTACAAGCCTAGTTGTAACAAGCTTGTAAAGAGGGCTGTTGATAGGTCACGTTAAAAGGGCGAACCAAAACGTTCGTCTTCCTATTGTGCGGTTGGGAAGAAAGGAATCTTTCAACAACAATTAGGGCAATAAAATGAAACTTTCTAAATTGACATGGCTTATCGCTTCAAGTGTCCTGGCGAGCACACCAGCACTCAGCGCAGAACTCATTAACGTCACAGATGACGCGATGCTCAGTCAAGTTCTCGACCAACCTACGGGGGTTTATGCGCCTGCTGGCTCATCGGTCAACCCTTTGGGATTTAAAGAGGTAAAGCGTGTGACTCTGCCAAACGGCAAAGTGAAAGTCCGCTACCAGCAAACGTACCAAGGCGTTCCGATCATTGATACCGCAGTCGTTGCCACCGAGAAAAAAGGTCAGCGTAGTGATGTATATGGCACCATGGCCCAAGGTGTTGCGGCGGATATTATGACGGTGTATCCCGCCCTCGACAGTCAATCAGCATTAGACGCTGCCAAAGCCAATTTTACGCAAAGCCAGCATACGCTTACTTCCGCGTCTTTCGAAAACGAAAACACCCGTTTGGTGGTCAGGCTCGATACTGAACAGAACGCCCAGCTCGTCTATATCGTTGATTTCTTTGTGGCAGGCAAGGATCCAACCCGACCGTTTTATATGATTGACGCCGACACGGGTGAGATCTTAAAACAATGGGACGGCATCAACCATGCTTCGGCAGTCGGTACCGGCCCAGGCGGTAATGAGAAAACCGGACAATATTTATATGGCACTGACTATGACGGCCTTTCGATCGATAAAGTCGGTACAACCTGTACGCTTGAGAACGACAAAGTCAAAACAGTCGATTTGGATAATGGCACGTCCGGCAGCACTGCTTTTTCCTATCCCTGTACAGACGCTAGCAACTACAACGACCATAAATTTGTCAATGGTGCTTATTCGCCACTTAATGATGCGCACTATTTTGGGAATGTCGTCTTCGACATGTACAAGGACTGGATGAATACCGCGCCGCTGAGTTTTCAACTTACCATGCGGGTGCACTACGGTAATAACTACGAAAATGCATTCTGGAATGGTCGTTCGATGACGTTTGGCGATGGCCAGAATACTTTCTACCCCTTGGTTGATATCAACGTGAGTGCTCACGAGGTTAGCCACGGCTTTACCGAGCAAAACTCAGGGCTAATTTACGCTGACATGTCGGGTGGGATAAACGAAGCTTTCTCTGATATCGCTGGCGAAGCCGCTGAATTTTACATGCATGGTGACGTCGATTGGCTGGTTGGTGCCGATATCTTCAAAGGATCCGGAGGGCTACGTTACTTTGAGCAGCCATCTCGTGATGGAAATTCCATTGATGACGCCAGTCAATATCGAGCTGGAATGAATGTTCACCACTCGAGCGGGGTGTACAACCGTGCCTTTTATCTCCTGGCCAACAAAGCGAATTGGGATGTACGTAAAGGTTTCGAGATCTTTACCACGGCTAACCAATTGTATTGGACCGCGAGTAGTACGTTTGATCAAGGTGCCTGTGGCGTCGTCAAAGCAGCCAAAGACCTGGCATACAGCGAGAATGATGTGATTGACGCCTTTAATGCGGTAGGTGTTGACGCCAGTTGTGGCGATAACACTGACAATGAACTTCAGCCCAACCAACCGGTTACAGGATTATCCGGTGGCAGTGGTAGCGAAACATTCTTTACATTTACCGTTGATAGTAACCGTAGCGTCAACGTCAGCATGAGTGGAGGGTCTGGTGATGCAGACCTCTATGTAAAGGCCGGAAACAAACCAACCACGAGCGATTGGGATTGCCGCCCCTACAACTATGGCAACAATGAAAACTGCACCATAAATGCGCAGCAAGGCGTGCTATATCACGTCATGCTACGTGGGTATCAAGACTACGCAAACGTAAGTTTAGTCCGCGATTAACCGCTATCACGCCGCTGTCATTACAGCGGCTTTTTTGTCCATCCAACATGCTGGATTTACTAACAAAGTAGACAGCCCAAACCTATTTCTTCTCTTTCTTTCATGAGTTAAGCGTGAACATAAACGTCACGATTACGTATAAAACTATAACTTTCATAACGTTATAGACATTAATCATACAACAATCACGAGTAGAAAAAATCACGACGCGCATATTTTTTATCTCGTCTACGCTTATAAGAGCAGATAAATAACCGGAGGCGCTATGCTCAAGCATCTGTTCACACTCATTTTATCAGCACTATTACTGATCGCGGCACCGACCCGTGCGGATGTACTGACCATACCATCTCTTGAATGGCCCCCCTACTCCGGTAAAAACCTCCCTGACCAGGGTGCCTCCGTCGCTGTGGTACGCGCCGCGGTTCGAAGTCATGGGCCACGAGCTAAAGGTTGAGTTTTATCCTTGGTCTCGCACCGTCTATCTAGTCAAAAACGATGCAAAATATGCAGGATATTTCCCAGAATATCGCTACGAAACGGATGACCTTGTTTTCTCTGATCCTATCGGTTCCGGCCCACTGGGTTTTGTTGAAAACGTTAATCGCCCTATCGAGTGGTCAACGCTTGACGATCTTGCATCTCACACCATTGGTGTCGTCCGTGGCTACGTTAACACGCCGGAATTAGATGCTCTTATTGCTAATGGCTCGCTAAAGTCATCCGACGTCACCAGCGATACACAAAATCTACAAAAAGTCGGTCGAGAGCGCATCCCCCTCGCCGTGGTTGATGCTAACGTACTGGATTACCTTAAAGAGAACGATCCTGCTCTCAGCCCAGTAAAAGCGAACCTGCAAATGAACAAGAAGCTTCTTGTCGACAAAAAACTCTACATCGCATTTGCCAACAATGATGTGGGCCAAAAGTGGCGCAATATTGTTAACCAAGGGCTTAAAAAAATTGATGTGGAACAGATAATGAAAGAACGTTTAGGCGAGTAATGCCTCTTATAAAGCAAAAGCGATCGTGTTGGGTCGTACGGCAAAAACAAATGGAAGAGTAGCGCTATGTTTAAAAGTCTTAAGGCAATATTTGTCACTCAAGTGGTTATTGCTGTTTCTATCGTGTTAGGTATATCAAGTTATATTGACTACCAGAGCACGAAACAGGAACTGAATAGCGCGCTTGAAACCACCGTGGCTAACGCCACTAACCGAATGAATCTCAGTCTTCCAAAAGCGATTTGGGATTTTGATTTGGAAGCGGCGAGGCTATCCATTTCTGCCGAGCTCAAAGCGCCAGATATCAAGGCGATGAGAGTGCTCGATAATCAAGGCGAAACCATTGTATTTTTGCGCCTTGGTCAAGCGAATGGCGAAGACGGTGAAAGGCAAGCAAAAACGATCGGCGATGGCGAAAAGTCCATGTACGAGTCGATGATGGTGAAAGAAGATGAGCTATCGTTCACCGAATATGGAGAAACCAATCAAGTCGGCACGTTACAAGTCTTCTACAACACTGAGCGACTCGAAGCCGCGTTAGCAGACACACTGACAAGAAGTCTTATCGAACTCGTCGTGCTCGACCTCGTGATTATTGTGTTCTTAATTCTGGCGCTCACCGCAACGGTAGTGAAACCGCTCAACGATCTCACTGCCAGGGTTCGTGATTTGGCTAGTGGCGATGGTGATCTTTCTAAGGTCATCCCCGCCCCTAAATACAAAGAGTTTGCTCAGATAACCGAACATATTAATCACTTCACCGCCTCGCTTCGTGAGATCGTCAACGAGGTGACACAGGCATCAATTAATCTCGCCAGCGTCTCGGCAGAAAGTGGGCAAATGGCACGAACCAACGCCGAGCGTTTAGAGCAGCAAAAACAGAGCCTTTCTACCGTCGCCGCGGCCGCGACACAAATGAACCAGTCGATTGCAACGGTTGCTGATACGGCGAATGATGCGGCGACACATGCTGCCAATGCAACCGACCTTGTGAATCAAGTCTACGGTACTATTGAAAGTTCAGCGTCTGAAATTATTAACATGCGCACTGAAATGGAAAATGTGAATACTGAAATGCACAAGCTGTTGGCAGAAGGTGAAAAAATTTCAGATGTGGTCAACGTGATCAACGATATTTCAGAACAAACAAACCTATTGGCGTTGAATGCCGCGATTGAGGCGGCGCGAGCAGGTGAACAAGGGAGAGGGTTTGCGGTTGTCGCCGATGAGGTCCGCAGCTTATCAGTGAAAACCAGCGAATCGACGGAAAAAATCCAGTCCAATATTAAATCCCTGAGTGGCGCAACCGAGTCGGTTGAAAAAGAAATCAATCGTATTAGTAGTATTCTAGAAAGCACCGCGGGACGCGTATCAGAATCACAAGAGTCCGTTAGCCAAGTGCGCGAAACCATCACTGATATTTCTGAACGAAGCGGCCAGATTTCGCAAGCAACCGATGAGCAGCGTCAGGCCATCGATGAAGTCAGCCAGGCGATTAACGAAGCTTCAGAAGCGACTACTCAGGTTACAGAAGGCGCAACAAGAAAATGCCACACGTACCGATAGAGTGCTGACACTCAGTGAAGACATCAAAGAGCAAATGGGGAAATTTAAAACCTAGCGATATCATCAAAGGCGATAATAAAAAAAGAGGTGTAATTGCACCTTCTTTTTTCTTTTCTAACTCTTTTTTTCTTTTCTAAATAGTTATCCAGATTTTATTTTAAGTAACTATCAAGTATTGATTGCAATTCACCAGACTGGCGCATGGATTCGACGCCCGCATCGAGAGTTGCTTTTATCTCATTAGCCTCTGGGTGTTCACGCGAAATCATCATATGGAACTTATCACCCATGTTGCCGGGAATCGGCTCAACTTGCATCCCGTCAGCGAGGTAATCAATGCCTTGCGCCGCTTTAAACCCCGCAAGGATCTCATAGCGCGCTAAAAATACATCACAGCGCCCTGCTTGTGTCTGTTTAACCAGTTGGCCAAAGTCTTTTGCTGACTTCCTTACCTTACTATCATCTACGCTAAATCCTGTGTAGTTCTGAGGAATCCCCTGATGATTTAGATAAAAATCATCAATTTAAGGTAGATGCACACCTTGTCATATGACCAAATGGTTTCACCAAAAATCAATAACATCAGACAAACAAGATGTGCGAACTCAATATCTTACATGACTCTCTCTAC
>NZ_AQOD01000016.1 GCF_000513715.1 Salinivibrio socompensis S35 | reverse complement strand
GTTCGATCAAGTTTCAACTACTCCTGACCATTGTGGTGTTAATGATTGCTTGTGTGATTTCAGTATTACATTATAACGGTATAAACTTTAAATTTGATTTACCGTTAAAAAACACCTTTATGCTGATGTTTTTTGCCACCGTTGGGCTGGCAGCTAATTATAAACAGTTAGTGAAAGGTGGCCTAAAAGTTTTCTGGTTTTTAGCGATCGCCTCTGTCTATATTCTCATTCAAAATGCGATTGGCGTCAGTTTTGCGTCCCTTCTGGGCCTTGACCCTCTCATGGGCTTGGTCGCAGGCTCAATCACACTATCAGGCGGTCATGGCACTGGCGCAGCCTGGGCACAGATATTGACTGATGAATATGGAATTCAAAGCACGCTAGAGATCGCCATGGCCTCGGCGACACTTGGCCTCGTTATCGGCGGGATCATTGGTAGCCTGTTGCTCAGCGCTTAATTAATAAACATCAACTTGAATCTCAATATGGGCGCGGGACAACGACTCATGTAAAATATCCCGAGCTGGTTACATATAATGAAAATGAAGAAGATAAAGTCACCGCCAAAAAAGTGATTGAAGTCCTCTTTATTTTATTATTGTGCATTACAGGCGCGAGTCACTTATCTGAATGGGTCAGTGGGTTCAATATTCAGTGGCTAATGGTCCCTGATTTTGTGTATGCGTTGTTCTTGGGTGTCATCATTACCAATACGTTAGAGCTGTTTAACTTACGTAAGCTTGAGTCCGAAACGGTTGATATGGTGGGAACAGTCTCGCTATCCTTATTCCTCGCCATGGCATTAATGACCCTGAAGTTATGGAATATTCTCGATTTAGCCGTGCCATTTTTGATTATTCTCGCGATCCAGTCGGTGGTGATTGGATTATTTAGCTACTATGTCACCTTTAAGCTGATGGGAAGCGATTATACGGGCGCGGTCATTGCCGGTGGCCATTGTGGCTTTGGCTTGGGTGCCACACCGACAGCAGTCATGAATATGGGATCGATCGTTAACCGCTTCGGACCCGCGCCTCAAGCCTTTATGGTGGTTCCCATTGTGGGTGCGTTCTTTATCGACATCGTGAACCTCATTATTCTGCAAGGATATATCTTTGTGATTCAGTAGCTGAACACGCTTCCGGACACATTAACGCCCAGTCAGAGACCAATGACTGGGCGTTTTTTGATCATGGCTGTTTTTGAATATCGTTCTATTACACTTGACTCTGGAGTGGGCTCCAACCCTTATACTGTCGTTAGACTATTGACACAACGACCGAAAAGGAGTCGATTATGTGTAAACACTGCGGCCATCACCATTGTCATCAACCCCATCATCAAACCGCTTCTCAGTCTACGCAGGCGGTGACAAACACCTGCCAAGAGACAAGTTGCTGTTCGAGTCATCAAGATGGCGAGGGGAATGCGGGTGACGACGATCCTGACAGGCATCCCTTTTTCTCTTCTGTGACCCATGAGTGGGCGGTGACGGGGATGGACTGTCCAAGCTGTGCATCCAAACTAGAGAAGGCAGTTCACGCAACGCCTGGTGTTGAAAGCGCCCAAGTGCTGTTTGCGACTGAGAAACTGCGAGTGTCCTTATCGAATGATGCACCGGCTGATGCTTTCTCGGCGATTCAGCACGCCGCCAAGAAAGTCGGGTTTCCTCTGGTGGCTTTAAATCAATCCTCGACTGAACCCTCTGGCTGGCAAAAGTGGCGCGATGATGCACTCTTGTTTGGATTGATTGGTAGTATGCTCATCGCCTGGGGACTGCATTATTGGTCAGTATCGCTATCAGGTTGGCTATTTACTGGCGCTACTGTGGTTGGGTTAACCCCTATCTTACTTAAAGCGGGTCGGCTAGCACGTCAGGGATCACCGTTTTCCATTGAAACACTAATGAGTATTGCCGCACTCGGTGCCCTCTACTTAGGAGAGACAACCGAAGCTGCTATGGTCTTGGTGCTGTTTCTGATCGGGGAGCGGCTGGAAGGATATGCCTCGACGCGTGCCCGTGACGGTATTCAATCATTAATGGCGTTAGTGCCTGATACCGTGACGCGAGTGGGCAAAAACGGTGAGCGTGAAGCGGTTGCAGCGAGCGCATTAACGCCCGGTGATGTGATTGAAATTAGCGCCGGTGAGCGCTTACCGGCGGATGGCCAGTTGATGGAAACGACGGCGAGTTTTGATCAAAGTGCACTGACTGGGGAGTCGATTCCGGTCGATATTGAAGCGGGCGACACCGTGATGGCAGGCAGCCTCGCCACCGATAAAACAGTGACACTGACCGTGATATCTGCGCAAGGTGAAAACGCCATTGATCGCATCCTGCATTTGATTGAGCAGGCAGAGTCGAAAAAAGCGCCGATTGAACGCTTTATCGATAAATTCAGCCGTTGGTATACCCCTGCGATGATTGGTTTAGCGATATTAGTGGTGATCGTACCGCCGTTATTTTTTGCTGCCAGCTGGCAAGAGTGGTTATATCGTGGTCTCGCATTATTACTGATTGCGTGTCCATGCGCGCTAGTGATCTCCACACCCGCCGCGATCACCTCGGGCCTGGCAACCGCAGCACGTCGAGGCGCGTTAATTAAAGGCGGCGCGGCGCTAGAAAGCTTGGCAAGTATCAACGCGGTATCCTTTGATAAAACGGGCACACTGACAGAAGGTAAGCCCATGGTCACTGATGTTTGTGTGTGGCAAGGTGATGAAAGCACGCTATTGCAATTAGCCACGGCGATCGAACGCGGTAGTCATCATCCATTGGCCAAGTCACTCGTGCGCTATAGCTCCGAACGTGGACTGTCGATACCGGATGCCTCAGGAATTCAAGCTAATGCAGGCCGAGGGGTGGAAGGTATGGTTGACGACCAGCGTGTTCGACTTGTTGCGCTCGACAAAGTGCCGGACGCCGCGCTTGACCATGCCTACTATCAACAGGCAAGTCAGACTGCGGCACGCGGTGTCACTGTCGCGGTAGTGATGGTCGATGAACGCCCGTATGGCATGATTGGCTGGCGCGATAAACTGCGCGAGGATGCGCGTGAGGCGATTGAGCAGCTCCGCGCCATGGGGATTCATCCTGTGATGCTGACAGGAGATAACCCCACAGCAGCCGCTGAAATAGCCGATGAGTTAGGGATTGACTATCGTGCTGGGCTATTACCTGAAGACAAGGTCACGGCGGTTGAAGCGTTAGCGGGTCAGTACCGGATCGCTATGATTGGTGATGGCATTAACGACGCCCCGGCGATGAAAGCGGCGCAACTGGGTGTGGCAATGGGGAGTGGGACGGATGTCGCGCTTGAAACGGCTGAGGCGGCATTGAGTCATAACCGTTTAGTTGAGCTTCCTCGCGTTCTTCAACTGGCGCGCGCGACACAAGCCAATGTGCGGCAAAACATTACCATCGCACTGGGGCTCAAAGGCGTATTTTTGGTCACGAGCGTGTTAGGGATCACCGGCTTATGGGTGGCTGTACTGGCAGACAGTGGGGCGACCGCGTTAGTGACACTCAATGCATTGCGTCTGTTGCGTGAATTAAGGCCAAAAATAAGGACAACCGTTGTCTTTTTTTACCTTTATAAAGTGATACCGATCTCTAAATCCTGAAATCTGTAAGAAGTAATCGTGCAATATGTCGATTATGGTCACATAAAAAGGGTCAAATTTGGGTATCCTAAACACATAATCAATAACGAGTTCAGGCCTACCTAGGTAGGCCTTACATTATTTTAAATGCTGATGATAGCATCCTGCGAGGAGACTGATTATGTCTGATACCCCTGTATTCCACCTTGGCGTGACAAAAGCGAACCTACAAGGCGCAACCACCGCCATCATCCCCGGTGACCCTGCTCGCGTTGAAAAAATCGCGAACTTGATGGACAACCCAACGTTTCTCGCTTCACAGCGTGAATATACCTTGTACCTTGGTTGGTTAGATGGCAAACCTGTCGTGGTTTGCTCAACCGGTATCGGTGGCCCATCAACGTCTATTGCGGTAGAAGAATTGGCGCAACTAGGCGTGAATACCTTCTTACGTGTCGGTACCACCGGTGCGATCCAGCCTGATATCAACGTGGGTGATATGATCGTGACCACTGGTTCTGTGCGTCTCGACGGGGCAAGTACGCACTTTGCGCCTATGGAATTCCCCGCAGTCCCAGACTTTGATGTCGCAACGGCCATGAAAGCCGCGGTTGACGAAGATGGCGCTACCGTACACACAGGAGTAACCGCTTCAAGTGATACCTTCTACCCAGGCCAAGAGCGTTATGACACCTTTAGCGGTCGCGTCGTGCGTCGTTTCCAAGGGTCAATGCAAGAATGGCAAGACATGGGCGTGTTGAACTTTGAAATGGAATCAGCAACCTTGCTGACTATGTGTGCAAGCTCTGGCTTACGTGCCGGTTGTGTCGCGGGTGTGATTATCAACCGTACGCAAAAAGAAATCCCAGATCACGCGACCTTGAAAAAAACGGAAGCACGTTCCATCAAAGTGGTGGTGGAAGCGGCCCGCAAGCTTCTGTAAATAAGCGAGACGTCGTTATCCTACAAAAACGCGGTGCCAGAGGGCGCCGCGTTTTTTATTGCTGATAGTTTTTTATTGCAAACAAGCTTGTCGAACGTGCCGTATTTCCTCGCGTAATCGATTAACTTGTTCTTACCTCGATAGTACCGCCAGCCGCAATAAACCAATCGTAAAGATGGGTACGCAGATTGGCCAGCTGGTCAGGGCCGATCAAGGCTAAACCAAGATCTGTACCCCGTGTAATATCGTGATGGCGTAATGGCCTGAAGCTGACCAGCATTGCACGTGCTTGCAAGCCGCCTAGCAGATCACGTAACGACTCTAATTTATACAGGGTGTCATCACCGTCGCTAGACATGCCTTTTGTCTTGCATTCAATGATATGAAGCTTGTTGTTAACCACCATGGCGACGTCCAACTCATTGCGGACTTCACGCTCGCCAATTTGACGATAAACCTGCATAGAAAGCGCACTGTCTTGGATAGTCGGTAACTCTTTTTGAATTGAAGTAACCGTGTGGTGCACGTAGCTCTCTAACCATTCTCCGTTGGAAAAACGTCGAGCTTCTTCACAACTAAACGTGAGAACGCCATTTTCGTAGCGTGCCAATCCCGCATCAGACAAATCATCGAGCAGCATTCCTAGTTCACGGTAGCCTTGCTGTTTTTCGCTCAATGCGACATCCAGGCGCTGCTCTTTTCGGCACGTGGTTGCCAAGTAGTTCAAGGTGGCTAAACCTGGACCTAATTCATACGCATTGCTCGCCCATTTTTCTCCTAGATGATAAATATCATCGGTTAGGCAGCTTGTCTCTACCTCATCGTGATCCGCGCAACGGGCACCAAAAATCGTCATGTACTCGGTCAAGCTAATATGATCTTCCACCTGTTGCTGTGGAAGACCATCGGGGTAGAGCCAGCACAACTCGTCGCTATATGGCTCAATCACATAACTGGGCCATTGATAGGTTCTAAACACTTCATAAGCAGACAATAATTGGTGACGTAGGCCACAGCTCGCATTAAAAAGAATGTCTTCAGAAGATTGGGTGAGCTGCTCGGCAAGACGCTTTACTTGGCTTTTGACTTCTCGGATATTGATATCATCCGATATCTCAAAAAACTCCGTTTCAATGCCTTTTGGGGCTAACACGCGGGTGAGACGCTCAAACTCGAGATCTTGTTCAAGCGTACCAATCAATACTAGCTTACTGACAGGCAATTGCTGATGTAAAACAGGGGTAACGAGTCGGACTGGATCCGAGTCAATGATTCCTACATGAATAGCCATAAATGCTCCAGGCGGGCTATGCGGCGGCAACAGGCCGATAAGTGGTAAGTATAGTTGCCAGATTCAACAGGTGATATTCATCTAATATCCGTCCTCAACGTCCGGCTTTCAACCGTTGTTCGCGTAAATAAGTGTAATTTGACAGAGTGCTGACCTTTGGGTGTTAGTGTTAGCGTTTTAACCACGCGCCCAGCCAACGACCGCTCGGTAACGGGGCGCGTACTTGTTGAGGAGGGCTTATCTAAGTCCGGCTTTGTTTGAGTGCTTGCTGACGTAATGTCGCAGTGAGCATATTTAACTCAGGGATCATACGCTGAATTAAGGTTAACTGCTGCAGTACCATACTTAGCGGTGTGTTATCGGCCATCTCATGAGATTCAGCATCACGCTCTGGTAGGGTTTCGTGGTACGCCGCGTCGGGATGGAGCTCTGCCGGTTGGCAGATAGCGTTTTATCACCGGTTGACGCAACTTGAGTGGGTTGCTCCGTCGGCAGTTCGCGACGGAGTCGTTCGGTTAACGCGTTGAGTGATTGATGGATATCACGATGCAGTTGCGCCATTTTCTGATGGTTGACCTCATCGTCCATGCGACGACGGTGGGCCCCAAGCGCTGAAATGTAACTCAACATCGCGTTGTTCAAACACAAGAACCGAAATGTCTCTTCGATATTAGTACGATAACGCCCAGGCTCGACCAACATATTACTGATAGCTGTGGTTAGCTCGGCATCGGTATTATGTGCATGGCGACGTGCGATGCGGTAGGCGAGATTATCCCGTTTACCGACGCGGTATTGTGCGATGACATGGGCGAGGTAATCACGGTTCGCTTGTAGTGCCTCAGTCATGATCCACGCAAACGGTGGGCTTGCCAATCGGGGAGCACATAACGAACGGCGACAACGGCAATCAAACAGCCAATCACGGTATCCCCCAGTCGTGGCAAGATAACCGCAAAACCTTGACCAAATTGGCTAAAGCACATCAGTACCAGCAGGGTGATAAATAGGGTCGCGAGCGTATATTGCACGGTGCGAAACGCGAAAAAGAGTACCCCTGTGATCACCATTAACGCTAATTGACTACTGGGATCGGGGAATAAATACAGGGCTGGCACCCCAAGAAGCAAACCGCCAACGGTTCCTAATATCCGTTCTTTGAGTTTGTTTCGCGTCGCCGAATAGTTGGTCTGACAGACAAATTGGATTGTCATCAAGATCCAAAATCCATGTTCAAGCGATAGCCCTTGAATCACCCCATAGCCAGTGAGCAACGACAACGATAAGCGCACCGCATGGCGAAAGCGCAGCGATTTGAGCGTCATCTGGCGGCGAATTCGATACACCATTTCGCCTAAGGACCGTGCGTCGGGGTCGGCCAGTTCGCTTTCTTGTGTACCATCATTGGCGGCTAAATCACTGAGACTCGCCAATTGCTGCTCCACGGTTTCGAGGTTTTTATACAGAAAGTCGAGCTGATGAAGTAAGGCGATACGCGAGGCATCTTGGGTTTGATCTGCCAATAAATACTGCATTGATTGTTGAATAGTCAGTAACGCCTGTTGGCCGGCCTTCGGATGTTGATAGCGCGCACCGATAGATAACGCTTGGGCCACATCGCGACAGGCATTGGCCTGAGCATTGAGCAAGGCCTCAAAGCGAAACAAAATATCGGAATGGAAAAACTGGGCGGCAAGATCTTGATAGCGATAATGAGAAGAGCTCACACGCTCATGGATATCTTGGGCAATAAAATAGGTTTGCAATAACGCTTGATGCCGTTGGGTCAGTCGCCCCCGTCGCGCGCGCGCCAGTAACGAAGCCTTGGCTTGGTTCAGTGCGGCGACGATCTGAGCATTTCGATTGGCCGCCGCAATACGCGTTGGTTGGGGAACTAATTCAGCGACAGGGTGAAACAAACTGGATTTGGTTTCCATATAAGTCGCCGTCTGACGAAATACGGTGGCGAGTCGGTGCTGTACCGGGCGATGAGGCCAGATGAGAATCCATATCAGCGATAAAATACCATACCAGGCTGCCCCTGAGAGCAGCATCATGGGCTGCATCCACATATCACTGCCTTGCTCCATACCCAGCATGGTATAAACCGCCAACAGCAATGACGCAAACGCAATAGTGCCATAGCGCTCACCAATGGCTCCCAGCATGATAAAACCAAAACTCGACACGGTGAGGCCGATAGCAAACAACCATGGCGTGTCATACAGCAGCTCGACCGAAAACGCCGCCACGGTAAAACAGACCAAGGTGACGCCTAACGCGCGTACTCGGCCCCAAAATGATCGTCGACTTCTGCCAGTGCCGAGGCGATGACGCCAAGGACGAGCGGAGTGACAATATCGGTCCGCCCAGCATAACTGGCATACAAGGCAACGCCCATCAGCGCAATCAGCACACGAATGCTGTCGTTGATCCGGTGATTGGCCCAATACTCACGCAACGTGAGTGGTACGGTGGGAAAACGTGGCAGAGAAAAGGACATAAATAAACGTTATCGGCCAATAATGCTGGCAAGATACCAGAAACAGCCCGAGAAACTAAGTCTGAATGCGCCTTTAAGCCCCGCTTTTATCGTTTGGTTGCGATAGGTCAATTCCTCCGGTAGGTCAACTTATAGAGCGGACGTCGTGGACGACTGAATTGATTTATCGGGTGGTGAGCAGTAGCATGCCAAGCATCTTTTAAAAGCCGCGCCTACGCCTTATTGGTTGACTAACGTATTGATATGAAAATCTCTGCAAATCGCTGGGCACAATGGCTTGTTTATGGCGATCATTATAGCCTGCAGCTAGAAAATGATGGCTTGTTACTCGAATCTCGTCATCATCGTCAATATATTCCCTTTTCAGCCTGGAATGGGCAGCTCACCATTTCACGTGGGTTACTCTGGGGTACTATCTCGTTGACGGGCTTCACGGAGCAAGGAGAGGCTTACCCATTTGATGTGTTTGGTCTGCCTTGGCACCGGGCAAAGCAGGCCGGCAAAGCCATTCATGCGCGTTATCAAGCCTATGTCTCACGTTATCAAAAACGGCTGGCGCTGATACGGCCGAGTTTGCTGGCTGACTATGAGACGCTGGTAAATGCGCCAGGATATGTTCGTGTTGCACAATTACGCACCGCCCAGCAAACCCTATTGAACATGTTAGAAAGTGAAGGGATCCCAGCCGCTTTCCTCTCTCGTTTGGATGAAATGACCGCGGCGACGCTCATGCCTGTGTTGCAGGGAGACAAAAGCTGGCTTAAAACCCGCAACCAGCAGTGGCAGACTGCGATGCTAAACCAGTGGCAAACCTGGTTTGATAACGTTGAGTCGTCGCCACTGAACCCGGCGCAGCGTGAGGCCGTACTCACCGATGAGTCTCATACCTTGGTGGTGGCGGGGCCGGGTAGTGGTAAAACCAGTGTATTAGTGGCGCGTGCGGCGTATTTAATTGAGAGCGGCCAAGCCAAGCCCGAGCAACTTTTGCTACTCGCTTTTGGTCGTGATGCGGCCACTGAGCTTAAAACTCGCATTAAGACCAAAACTGGCCATGAAGTGAATGTGACCACCTTTCATGGCTATGCCCGCCAGCAACTGGCCGAACATCAAGGCCAAACGCCGATTATTTCTCCGCTAGCCAGTGATGAGACAGCCAAAGCCGCCTGGTTGACTCAAACGCTCGTCGAACAGTGGCAGCAGCCCACGACACGTAAAGCGTGGGATAAACTGCACCAACAGCAAGTACTACCGATTGATGATCATGCCGAGCTCAGCGCCTGTGCCCATGAAAGCCGGTTACACACCTGGATTTGGTCGCGTCTTTCTCGAGTGATCCAAGCCAATACCACCAAGCGCACACTCACCGATACGCTCGCCGATTTTGATCAACAGGCAGCACTTAAACAGGATTTAGCAGTGATTTGGCCGTTGTATCAAGCCTATAAACAGACGCTAAAAACCGATAAAGCGGTCGATTTTGATGGTTTAATTACGCAAGCTACCAAGTTGTTCCAACAGCGGAAATTCTCGACGCCACTCCAGTTTGTGATGGTCGACGAATATCAAGATATTTCACCGGCACGACTGGCGATGCTTGAGGCACTGTGCCACGGCAAAACAGATGCACCACGCGCCTCGTTATATGCCGTCGGCGATGATTGGCAAGCCATTTACCGTTTTGCCGGTGCCGATGTCAGCTTAACCACGGATTTTGCCCAGCGCTTTGGTGACAGTGAGATTTGCTGGTTGACCACCTGCTATCGCTATTCAGCCGCATTGGGCGATGCCGCGCAGCAATTTATTTGCCAAAACCCGAAGCAGCTCGATAAACAATTGGATTATGCGCGCGACAAGGCATCATCAAGAAAGCCGCAGGCCATTAAGGTGATCACTGATGATAAGCTCGAAAAAACACTCGCCAGCTTGGCGAAAAAACACGTTAAGACGGATAACCCAGTCAGTGTGATGCTGATTGGTCGCACCCACGCCCGACGCCCTGACGAGCTGGAAACTTGGCAAAAAGCGTATCCCTTACTGAGCCTTCGCTATACCACCGCGCATGCCAGTAAAGGTCAAGAAGCCAATTACGTGTTTATCCTCGGCATGGATGAAGGTGTGTTTCCGGCCAAGCAACGCTTGCTCTCACTCGATGAGGCCTTATTAGGGAAAAATGAAGAGCCGATTGAGCACGCGGAAGAGCGCCGACTGTTTTATGTCGCCCTGACACGCACACAAAAACAAGTGTGGTTGGTGCACCAGAAAGGCCAGGCATCAGCGTTTGTTGAGGAATTGAAAGGGTATTTCTAGGGAAATATCACCCACACTGTTGGGTCAGGGTCTCACAGTGTGGGCAGGAACCATTATAGGCGCTCGTCCAAATACGCTTGATAATCAGGAATTTGAATATCAACGGCTTGTCCGAATAGCGGCGACGTGATCATAAAACGGGCGGTTGAGCGGTTGGTGGCAATGGGAATATTCCACACGGAGCCGACGCGCAGTAATGCTTTCACATCCGGGTCGTGCGGGACCGCATTGAGCGGATCCCAGAAGAAAATCATCACATCAATTTTCTGCTCAGAAATCACTACGCCCCAAGTTGCTGATCCCCGCCCATCGGGCCGCTCATCAAGGGCGTTATTTTAAGCCCTGTTTCTCTTGCAAGGATATGGCCCGTGGTGCCAGTGGCATAAAGCTCATGCTGGCTAAGTATCTCTTTATTTTCTTGTACCCAATCACTCAAGGCATCTTTGTAGTGATCGTGCGCAACCAAGGCGACGTGTTTGCGAGCAAGCATGGTGCGAGACGTTTGTTTCATAATCAATTCCATCTAAAGCAAGGCAGTTAACGTCGTACTGTGAGTTAACAGTGTTTTGGAGATTACGCCAATCCTGGAGTGAATTATAGCGTACACCTGACAAACGCTGAATATGGGATGTTAGAGTTATCACATTATCAATAAAAACCTGTCAACAGCATGAAATCGCATCTTTTTTTCAGCCAGTTTTTAACCAAGCACGCAAAAGCAGCGCGACAGCGCGTCCAACACGTAACAAACAGGCTACAGTTAAGTAACCAGGCAAAGGAAATGCCTCGTTATATAGGAGAACTTATGAGCAAGGAGTACGCGTATGTGGGTGACACTGGATTTTGAAGCATCCGGTTTGTCGTTAACGTCTTACCCCATAGAAGTGGGGTATGTGCTGCCAAGTGGCGACAGCAATAGTTTTTTGATTGACCCCTCCACCGCCAGCGGACACTGGCACCACTGGGACAAAGAGGCCGAAACCCAAATTCATGGCATCTCTCGCGATCGCCTAGTTAGTGAAGGGGCAAGTGTGTTAGCCGTTTGCCAGCACTTAAATCAAACACTCGCGCCCTTTGATCATGTCTTGTGTGACAGCCAGTGGGATCTATTTTGGATGGGGCGGCTTTATAAAGCCTGCTATATGCGTCCTTCATTCACATTAATGGAGATAAACCAGTGGCTAAAAAAGCACAGTGAACTCAACCGACGCGATTTTAGCCGCGAAATGAAGGCATTGGGACCCGCCCCGCATCGAGCTGAGGAAGATGCATTACAAATTCGTCGCGCCCTCGAGAGCCTGTTAAAATAGCCATCTTTTCAGCGCATGAGTAGGCTATCATGACAGCACAATCGACCCTGAGGTTTGCGCAATTCAATCTGTCTCTGGCAGGACGTAAGGTTGGCGACATTAAATCGCAAATGCTCGCATCCACCCCGAGCCGGCAAATTAAAAATCTCGCCGCGACCTTACAGCGGGTGCGGCCCGATGTGGTGGTACTGTGCGAGTTTGATCACCCAGGCAACGGCGGCGATGATGGTGCACTGGCCGCATTTTGTGAGCGCCATTTGGCTGAACCTCAGCATGGTGAAACTCCGATTGATTATCCTTATCGTTACTTGCCCGCCACCAACACGGTTTAACGTTAACGGTGCCGGTCAGCGAGCAACAACACGTAACGGATGCCCAACAGTGCCATGGTTTTGGTCATTATCACGGTCAGTTTGGCTTTGTGATCATATCGCGTTACCCCATCGAAGACGCCGCGATTCGCACGTGGCAACATTTTGCATGGCATCAGCTGCCTCACCATCAAATCCCCGCGAGTTATTACACCGAACAGGCACAAAAGGCGTTGCGTCTCGCCTCGAAAAACCTGGTGTCTGTGCCGATTGATATTGGCGATGATCGCATTCAGGTAGTGGCGTGTCATCCTACGCCGCCAGTGTTTGATGGGCCGGAGAAGCGTAATTGGTGCCGGAACAGTGATGAAATTCATCAATTGATTGGCTTATTGGATAACGCCGATTGGCTAGTGGATGACAAGGGCGCTGGTGGCGGACTGACCCCTGAGGCACCTTTTGTGGTGATCGGCGATTTAAATGCGGATCCGAGCTACGGCGATGGGGATAAACAGGCCATTGGGGCACTACTGAATCATCACCGTGTCCATCCTGAGGTCGCCACTGGCACCCAGGTGCCAAAAAGTGAGGCGGCACTGTCTCACGCCTTTCGCTTTATCGATGGTAAAGGGCGGCCAATTGCCACCCACAACGGTGGATTGCGCCTCGATTATGTCCTGCCTTCGCGAGAGCTAGCGGTGCGATCCTCCGGCGTATTTTGGCCTGCGCCTGATGATGCCGACTACCCACTGATATGTGATAAAAACGGCCAAGAGCATGCGCGGGCCCACTCGGATCACCGCTTGGCTTGGGTTGATGTTCAGCTGACTTAGCGAGGTTGTGTTTCCGGTGTTACCCCTTCACGTTGATAGGCAACGTCGGCGAGTCGCTTCGCTTGCTGGTCAGGCTTTAAAAAGCAGCAGGTTGAACAATAACTGTGATCGTCTACGGTAAAAATACGGCAGCAGCCACCACGCAAACGGAAACTATGTGTTTGCAGCACGGTTTGGGTATCGTTTGGGTCATAGACGGTCACATCGTGAAAGTCACTGCGTTTGCTGTAAAGCGGTGTGCCTCGTTGGTGAATAATCGACAGAGCGGCATCACGCGCGGCGCGTTCACAATTGCGATGTTTCCCCACCATTAAAAAAGCAATACAAATGGAATCTGCGACCACTTTCCAAAGCGGTCCTTCGCGCATACCACTTTGCTCGGCAACTGCATCGACCAAGGGCGAAAAGTGATGCAACAAAGCGCCATGTAAGACAGTTCGCCAGTCCTCGACCTCTTGCTGTTTCCAACCAATCAAGGCGTTGAGGTAAAAATGCGGCTTATGATAAACAAGCTCTTGGCCATTGGGTTTAGTGACGCGGGTAGCTCGTATTTTACCTGCCAGTTATCCAAATCTAGCGACGGAAGCTGCCCGCCCTGTAGCCAGCTTGCCAGCACCGGAAGCAGAAACTCATAGGCATAGGCGCCAATAAAAAGCGTACCTTGGGCACGGCTATCCGCATCCCCGTAGGTGGCGTTCACCGCGGCAAAACACTGGCTCAAACCTGCCGATGTGGTGAGCTGGTCACGAAGGGAAACGGCTTTCAGGTCATCAGGTATCACCGTTAAACCCAAGGCTGGTGGGAAAGCAGGTAGAGCAACCGTGGTGGGCAGGGGTAATGCATCGAAGCTGAGATCGACCGCGCTCATTAACACTCCTTTGAGTTAGCGCCTAAAAAGAAGAACTTACCACGCATCTCAATCAATTGTAAGAGTGATTCGCATTTGGGTTAATGTGCAAGTGTGGGAGGATAGAGACCGGTGCAGCGGGTTCGGCTGCACCGGTAAGCAGTATTGGTAGGTTTATCCCGGCTGGACTTGATAACGGCCGGGCTTATGATTCATCGCTAGCACTAAGTTGGTGGTGACGGCTGCGGCAATGGAGAGTGCAATCAGCCAAGGCTCAACCACCATCAGTGATAACACAACAATGGAGCAATCCAGTGCCATTTGCACTTTGCCGGCGCGAATGCCGAATCGTTGCTGTAAGAACAGCGCCAAAGTATTAAAGCCACCCAAACTACATTGATGACGGAACATCACCAGCATGCCCATGCCAATGAGGCCACCCCCAATCAACGCGGCGTAGACCGGGTGAATGCTATTAATGGTTAACACTTGATGTAAATGATCGGCACAGAAAGACACAATGCTGACCGCAACCAAGGTGCTTAAGGTAAAGCGTTTGCCCATTTGGGTGTAGGCGAGCCAATAAAAAGGCAGGTTGATCACGAAGAAAAGCTCACCAAAACTGAAGTCAGTGACCCGCTGTAAAAACAGAGCCAATCCAGCGGTACCGCCGGTCAGTAATCCTACTTGGTTAAAAAAGAAGATGCCGAGTGACACCAAACTGCTGCCGATAAGCAGCGCGAGTGCGTTTTCACGCTTGGAATGATTTCTATCCATACTTGCGTTCTATCCCTATTAAAACGACCGCACTACCATACGCTGCTTTTCAACGAGGTCGAGTCAAACGCTCGTTTGATAACAAGTGGATAACAAACCAGTGCGTACATTATCATTTACGTTGTGGACGAGATCACGACAAAAAACGGAACGGCAGACCAAAGTCTCATCGACATCACTACGATTTTCCATTTAGTTAATAGATTAACCATCTATTTATTTTGTCGTCTTATCAACCAAGGAGAATACTATGAGTGCAGGTGCACGTTTTCGCCAAGCGGTGCGCAACAATATCCCGCTACAAGTGGTCGGTACCATCAATCCGTATTGCGCCATGATGGCGGAGCGGGTGGGGCATCAAGCCATTTACTTGTCCGGGGGCGGGATTGCCAATGCCTCTTATGGCCTACCGGATTTGGGGATCACCACGCTTAATGACGTGTTGGAAGATGTCCGCCGGATCACGGCAGCGACTGATGTGCCCTTGCTGGTGGATATTGATACCGGTTTTGGCGGCGCGCTCAATATTGCCCGCACCGTTCGTGAAATGGAACGAGCCGGCGCGGGCGCGGTGCATATGGAAGACCAAGTGGCGCAAAAGCGCTGCGGTCATCGTCCCAACAAAGAAATTGTCAGCCAAGCTGAAATGGTCGACCGCATTAAAGCCGCGGTGGATGCGCGCACCGATCCTGAGTTTGTGATCATGGCGCGCACCGATGCCTTGGCGGTAGAAGGTATGGACAGTGCCGTCGCTCGCGCCAGGGCATATGTAGAAGCGGGGGCGGACATGATTTTCCCCGAAGCCATGCAAACGCTCGAACAGTACCAAGCCTTTGTTGAGCAAGTAAAGGTGCCGGTACTGGCCAATATCACCGAGTTTGGCCAAACCCCACTGTTTACTAGCCAAGAGCTGGCGAGCGTGGGGGTCAGCATGGTGCTGTATCCGCTCTCCGCGTTTCGCGCTATGAACCAAGCCGCCCTCAATGTGTATCAACACTTGCTGGATGATGGCCACCAGAAAAACGTGGTCGACACCATGCAAACCCGTGATGCCCTCTATGGCTTCTTGGGGTATCACGCCTACGAACAGCAATTGGATCGCCTATTTGGAAAAGAGTGATCACGAACGCACACCCACGGTGTGAAAACGTCGGTTACACCACTGGAATTATCGCCACGTTCACGGATTCATGCAGCGGTTGAATCTGATGGCATCAAAGGAAAGGAGCCAATCATGACAAATGTCGCCGTCGCACCTAACGAGAAAACAACCTCTGGCGCGGGTCTTCGCGGTCAAAGTGCTGGTACTACCGCTCTTTGTACGGTGGGACAAACCGGCACTGGATTAACCTATCGCGGTTATGATATTACCGATTTAGCCAATCACGCCCAATTTGAGGAAGTGGCTTACCTGCTACTAAAAGGCCAGCTACCCAATCGTCAAACGCTCACCGACTACACTGAGACCTTGGTCGGCAAGCGGGGGTTACCTGACGCCTTAAAAGCGGTGCTGGAGCGAATTCCTGCCAATGCGCACCCCATGGATGTGATGCGTACCGGCTGCTCGATGCTGGGTAATTTGGATCAAGAAACCGACTTTAGTGAGCAAGTGGATAAAACCGATACGCTGTTGGCGATGTTGCCGGCCATTATCTGCTACTGGTACCGCTATTCACATGATGGCGTGCGAGTCGATACCTATCAGCCGGAGGTGAAAAGCATTGGCGGCTACTTCCTCAAAATGCTGACTGACCAAACCCCGTCGCCACTGCATGAATCGGTGATGCATTGCTCGCTGGTGTTGTATGCCGAGCATGAGTTTAATGCCTCGACCTTTACCGCGCGTGTGTGTGCGTCCACGTTGTCCGATTTGCACTCTTGCATTACTGCGGCCATCGGCAGCTTGCGCGGCCCATTGCATGGTGGCGCCAATGAAGCGGCGATGGCGATGCTGGAGCAGTGGCGGTCGCCTGAGGAAGCCGAAGCAGGGTTAATGCAAATGCTCGCCAATAAAGACAAAGTGATGGGCTTTGGCCATGCGATTTACCGTGAATCAGACCCGCGTAATGCGCTTATTAAGCATTGGTCGAAACAGCTTGCCGAAAACGCACCAGACGCTTGGCTTTATGACGTGTCTGAGCGGGTCGAGCAGGTGATGAAACGCGAAAAAGGCTTGTTCCCCAATGCCGATTTTTATCACGCGTCGGCTTACCACTTTATGGGGATCCCGACCAAATTGTTTACCCCCATCTTTGTCATGAGCCGAGTCACGGGCTGGGCGGCGCATGTGTTTGAGCAGCGCGCTAATAACCGTATTATTCGCCCCAGTGCCGATTACGACGGCCCTGAACATCAAGATTGGCTACCTATCGATCAGCGCTCCTAATCGGCGTCGCTAGTTAGCGCCCATAATCCAGATTAAAAATCACAGAAGGAATTGACCATGAGCAACAACGTAGAACTGAACCAGCGCCCCGACCCCGATGCCTTATTGGTGCAAATTGCTGATTATGTCGATAGCACGCCGATTGCCTCGGCAGAAGCCTACAACACCGCACGCAACTGTTTGATGGATACCCTTGGCTGTGGCTTGCTGGCGCTACGTTTCCCGGAATGTACCAAACACCTAGGTCCACTGGTGCCGGGGACCACAGTGCGCCATGGGGCGCGTGTGCCGGGCACTTCCCACGAGCTTGATCCGGTCACCGCCGCGTTTAACATCGGCTGTATTATTCGCTGGCTCGATTTTAACGATACTTGGCTCGCCGCCGAGTGGGGCCATCCGTCTGATAACCTAGGCGGAATTTTGGCCACCGCCGATTACTTAAGCCGTGTGGCCGTGGCCGAAGGCAAACCGCCGCTTACCATGCGTGATGTATTGACTGCGATGATCAAAGCGCATGAGATCCAAGGCGTGCTCGCCCTTGAGAATAGCTTTAACCGCGTTGGGCTCGATCACGTCTTATTAGTGCGCGTGGCATCAACGGCTGTGGTCACCAAAATGCTGGGCGGTAATCGGGATCAGATCATTGATGCCGTTTCACAAGCTTGGGTAGATGGTTGTGCGCTACGCACTACGCCATGCGCCGAACGCCGGTTCCCGCAATCGTGGGCGGCGGGCGGATGCCACCTCCCGCGCGGTGCGGTTGGCGAGTGATCACCATGAAAGGTGAAATGGGCTTGCCGTCGGTGCTTAGCGCGCCCAAGGTGGGCTATTACGATGTGCTGTTTAACGGCAACGCTTTAGTATCAAACAAGACTTTGCCAGCTATGTGATGGAAAACGTGCTGTTCAAGATTTCCTTCCCGGCAGAGTTTCATGCCCAAACCGCGGTAGAAGCGGCGGTGACCTTGCATCCACAGGTGAAAGACCGTGTTGATGAGATTGAGCGTATTGAAATCACTACCCACGAGTCGGCCATTCGCATCATTTCTAAAGAGGGGGAGTTGGCTAATCCAGCTGACCGTGACCACTGCTTGCAATATATGGTGGCAGTACCGCTGCTATACGGCAATTTGGTCGCCGAGCACTATGAAGATGCTTTCCATTACGCCGACCCCCGTATTGATGCATTACGGCAAAAAATGGTGGTCAAAGAGGATCCACGTTATAGCGCGGAATACTTAGAAGAGGATAAGCGCTCGATTGCCAATGCGATCCAAATCGTCTTTACCGATGGCAGCAGTACTGAGCAAGTGGCGGTGGAATACCCGATTGGCCACCGTCGCCGTCGCGAAGAAGGGATCCCCGTGTTGGAGCAAAAATTCCGCTCCAACTTGGCAACCCGGTTCCCGCAAACACAGAGTGAAAAAATCGTTGCCTTGTGTAACGACCAGGCCGCGCTGGAGAAAACCCCGGTGCACGAATTTATGTCGCTGTTTGTGATTAACTAAGCGCGTAATTAATCAACGTTGTTATCCTAGCCGTGTCATGCTGAGCGCGACAATAGGTCCGACAACGCGTGGTATCACAGTGATACCACGCGTTAAGGCAATACCATGCGTTAAGGCAATACCACGCGTTAAGAAAAGAGCGCGCTTATTGAGTGACGCGCAGGCTTATTGAATCAAGCAAGCGAAGCCTTTGAGGTAAAAACCTTCTGGGTAGGCGCTGTGGGTTGGGTGATCAGCGGCTTGTGCAAAGCGCTCGATAAACTGCACGTTCTTACCCGCATCTAACGCTGCGTCGGCCAAGATCTTTTGGAACAAGCCGCCATCCATCAAGCCTGAGCAAGAATAACTGAGCAGCACACCGCCCGGGTTAAGCAGCTGCATCGCTAGCATATTAATGTCTTTGTAACCGCGGCACGCCCCGTTAAGTTGTGATTTCGATTCGGCAAACTTAGGCGGATCCATCACAATCACATCAAAGCGTTCGCCTTGCTCGCGATAGGCACGCAGTAGTTTGAACACATCGGCATTCACAAATTCCGCGCGGGTGAGATCGAAGCCGTTACGCTCGGCATTGGTTTTGGCTCTATCAAGTGCAGGTTGCGACACATCGACATTAGTGACGTGTTTAGCATTACCTTTTTGTGCATATAAGCCAAAACCGCCAGTATAACAAAAGCAGTTAAGGACGCGCTTGCCATCCATATATTTGACGGCTTGTTCGCGACTATCACGTTGGTCGAGATAGAAACCGGTTTTATGGCCATTGGCAATATCGACATCAATGGCAATCCCATTTTCTTTAATGGTGACCGTGGCGGGCGGCTCATCACCGTGTAAAACGCCGGTGCGTGGTTTGAGGCCTTCTTTTTTACGAATCGCAACATCCGACCGCTCGTAGATATAGCAATCTGGGAACTCGGTACACAGTGCGGTGACGAGGTTATCACGCTGGCATCCGCGCCGGCGCTGAGCAATTGGCACACCAAGTAGTTATCGTACTTGTCGACGGTGATGCCGGGGACGCCATCTGACTCAGCAGCGAGTAGGCGATAACCGGTTAAACCATCACGCCCGGCGAGCATGGTACGCAGTGGCTTGGCAGCACGAATACGGGCGAGGAAAAAATCACTGTCGATGGCGGTTTTCTCAAAACACCACATACGAACGCGAATTTGTGATTGCGGCGAGAACGCGCCCATTCCCAGAAATTCCCCTTGATGATCGCAGACCGTGACGGTGTCACCTAAGCCGGGTTTGCCTTCAATATGGGTAATGCCGCGGGAGAAAATCCATGGGTGGCGGCGTTTAATCGACTTGTCACGCCCTTTGGCGAGATAAACAGTGGCTGTCATGATGGTTCCTAATCGGGATAAGGCGAATCACTTTAAGAGACATGCTCGGTCTGTCTCTTAAAGTGACACATTAGTAGAGCGAAAAAAGGGCGGGTATTGTCGAGCAAGGCTCGCGTGATTGCAATCAATGAAAGGTGAGTAGATAAAGAAAACGCGCCTAAGCAAGCGCGTTTTGTCTGATACGTTGTAGCGGGATTGACTAAGTCCGTAACCCAGCCACCAAGGTTTTAAGCTGGTGGGCTTGTGCACCGAGCTCACTGACATCCGCAGCGGAGTCACGCAGTATTTGCGCAACTTGGGTCGATTGGCTGCGTACTTGCTCGACATCTTGCGAAATCGTGCCTGCGACATTGCCTTGCTGTTCGGCAGCGGCGGCAATCTCGGTGCTGCGATCGGCAATGGTGCCACTGCGCTCAGCGATTTGGCTGATTTCGGTATCAATGTCTTGCACCGCCGCCTCGCTGGCTGACGCATTTTCAACCGTGCCTTCCATCACGCGGCGCAGATCCGCGGTATGCGCTTGCAGTGATTCAATCATAGACTGAATATCAACCGTCGACTCTTGGGTGCGACTCGCGAGGGTGCGTACTTCGTCCGCCACCACGGCAAAGCCACGACCTTGTTCACCGGCACGGGCTGCTTCAATCGCCGCATTCAGCGCCAACAAGTTGGTTTGTTCACTGATGCCATTGATAGTGGTGACCACGGTACCAATTTGCTCCGCATTTTTGCTCAGTTCGGTGACTTTATCCGCCGCTTGCGCAATCTCGCTGGACAGGCCGTTAATCGCGGCCATGGTTTGCTGGACTTGCTGACGACCCAAGTTCGCCGCTTCTGTTGCTTCTTGCGTCTGGGTTGAGGTCTCAGTGGCATGGGTAGCGACTTCGCGAATTGAGCTGGCCATTTCTTCAGTCGCGCTGGCTAGCGAATCAAGATATTGGCGCTGTCCTTCACCCAATGATTCACTTTCATTGCTGCGTTGCTGCAAGTTTGAAGACAGGCTGTCCATCATTTCTGCGCTTTCTTGGATCGCTTTCACCAAACTTTGTTCACGCTCGAGCACTTTATCAATGGTAACCGCGATCTGGCTAAATTCATCACGAACAGGGATAAAGTTCATCCGGTAACTTAGCTCACCCTCTGCTAGCTTTAATAAAGCTTGGTTCATGGTGTACATGGCCCCGCCAATGAAAGTCATGATGTAGTAAATCAGGACCGCAATGACGAAGATCATGCCAAGTAGCAGGCTCCAGTCGACGGTGCTCATATGACTAAACAGGGAGCCTTCGAGTTGATAGTTAAGCGCACTGCCATTAAACGTAAAACCGGTTTGCTGATTGTTCAGCAGGGTTTGCACCTCATTTTTAGGCAGATCGTACTTATTAATCAGAGCTTGAATCACTTGGCCTTCGGCGTCCATCTTGTGTGCAACACGAGTATCCGAGGCTGCATCCAAGGTCAGCGCAATCACAACCATTGCGAACAAGGGGAGGAAAAAGATAAGGTAAAATTTCTCTTGGAGCCGAAGGTGGATGAAATATTTATCAATCCATCGAAACGCAACTTCTTTCATGACGTAATCCTGTCAAACGACTTGTCTCATGTAGCGTTATACAGGTGTCGTTTTGCAATGGGAATACAGTAGAGGTGACCAATGTCTCAAAAATGTATCAAGGCCTATGTCACAGGTCACGTTCAGGGGGTGGGCTTTCGTTATCAGACCGCCCATGAAGCGCTAAAGCTGGCACTGACCGGGTATGCGAAGAACTTACCGGATGGTCGTGTTGAAGTGCTGGCCTGTGGCCGCGAAGAATCGGTTGATTCATTGTTAGCATGGTTGGATAAAGGCCCGCCAACGGCGAGTGTCGATCAGGTCGATAAAGAAGACGTGGAGTGGCGCGCCGTTGATGGGTTCGCCATCTTGTAGCGTCTCAAAAACCGGTCTTGCTAACAGATAGCGTAGCGGCAATTGCGATACGCGCCGCCATGGTGTTGCGGCGCTTGATCTGTCTGCCTCGGGACTTGTCGGCTTCGGTACTTGTCTGCCTCGGTGACTAGAGGCATTTAGCGGGCTTGGGTAAGCCGGCTAGCTTTGTGGCCTGTTTTGCTGGGCCTTTCGGGAACAGCTTAAACAAATATTTGCTGTTGCCCTTTTCTGGGCCGTATTCCTTTTCCATCGATTTAACTAACAAACGCACCGCCGGTGAGGTGTTGTACTCTTGGTAAAAATGGCGCACAAAGTGAATCACTTCCCAATGTGCTTCGGTCAGCGCAATGTTTTCTTGTTCGGCAAGCAGCGGCACTAGGGCTTCGTGCCAATCGTCCACATTTTTTAAATACCCTTGCGCATCCGTCGCAATGGTTTCACCTTCATACACCAGCATCGTCTTACCTTTGTTCGTCATCTGACCGGACGTTATCGCTTTGATTAAGGCTGCAAAGCATAGCGAGCGGGGCGGGCGAGTGCAACTGGCGTTCACTGTGCGTGATGTTGCGCGCTGCACTGAGTGGGTGTGTCATGTAATCACAGACTTTCAGGCATAAAAAAGCAGCCATAAAAAAGCCGGCGCGTGCCGGCTATTGGTGTTTCTTACTAACTAATCCATAGGTATTAGTCGTCGTTCATAAAGCCAAGAATGCTCAGCATGTGAACGAAGATGTTGAAGATATTCAGATACAGCGACACGGTGGCGCGGATGTAGTTGGTCTCGCCACCATTAATGATTTTGCTGGTATCGTACAAAATAAAGGCGGAGAAAATCAGTACCGCGATGGTGCTAATTGCCAGGCTCAGCGCTGGGATCTGCAAGAAGATGTTTGCGACCATCGCCACCAGTAGAGCAATCACGCCGGCGACCAAGAAACCACCCATGAAAGAGAAGTCTTTCTTAGAGGTAATCGCATACGCCGATAGGCCTAGGAACACCATCCCTGTAGTGGCAAGCGCCTGCATCACAATGCCTGGGCCGCTAGAAAGGCTCAGGTAGTAAGTCAGGGTTGGGCCGAGTGAGGCACCCAGCAAGCCGGTGAAGACGAAGGTCCACACAATACCGGCCGAAGAGTTCATGGTGCGTGGTAGCACAAAGAACACGATCGCCAACGCACCTAGGTCATACCTAGCGACATCATGGGGCCGATGCCGACAGCGATAGCGATAAAAGCCGCGATAGCACTGGTGATCAGTGTCATCGATAGCAGTGCATACGTATTCCGTAGCACCTTGTTTGTAGATAACGCACTCTGCTGTGACTGGCTGTGCGAAACGGTACGATCGTTCATAACGTTCTCCCGGTTGGGTTAACAATCCATTTTTATATACGACAGTTATGTGGGCAGTCGTTCACTTTTTCAAGCCGCCCACGTCCTTAACCTAAACCACGACTGGCTTTTATAAGGTCAATAATACCTTATCCGCGCTTAACACCGATGGTGAAGTTGTAAAAGGATGTTAACCCAGCCTTTTAAGCGCGAACAAGGTAAACTTTTTTACATCAACCACTTCCACCAGACGAACACCGCCAAGAAACCAAACAAATACACTAATCCAGTAATGGCCAGCGCGCGCATCGCTTTGCTCATGGTCACTTCAGGCGGTAAGCGGTGTTTGGTCACCAAAATATAGTTCAATAAGGCGAAAAAGGGCGTGGTAACAAACGCCGCGACCATGGCGAAATCAAGCATGGTCAGCAATGCGCCGGTCCAAAACGCCACAATGGCCAGTGCCAACACCGAGATCAGCACCATCCAGCCTTGTGCGATAGCCGGGTTAGCCTCTGTTTCTGTTTGCCCACGAAGCAAGCGTTGTGATTCAGACACCACCCGCGCATAACCGTCGATCACGGTAATCGTACTGCCAAAGATACAGAAAAAGGCGACCACCGCAATCAAATAACGCGACCACTCGCCAATGGTGGCGGCATACAAACCGACCAACTGATGAGAAAAGCCAATCCCAGACTGTTTCAGCTCCACACCACTGCCATGCATGAGCAGGGCACCGAGTGACAAAAACACAATCGCAAGCGCGGCTGTGCCGATATAGCCGACATTAAAATCAAACAGCGCGGCTTGGGCGTTAATCGGTTCGGATTGCGCTTTACGCTTGAGCCACACAGACGTGATGCTCGAGATCTCAATCGGCGCGGGCATCCAGCCCATGGTGACTACGATAAAACCTATCGCCGCCACCGACCAAATTGACGGCGCATTAAAACTAGGCTCGACCGCGACTGGGTTACCGACCGCAACTGTAACCGCGACCAAAGTGGCACAAGTGAGCGTTGCCATGATTACTTTAGCAAGCAGATCCAATGCCTTGTAGTGGCCAGCAATTAATATCACCAGGCAGGTGATCACAATAATGGTCGACAATACCGTTAACGACAGATCAAACGGCACAAAATAGCTGAGCAAGCTGGCGCTAAATAAGGTCAAGGCCGCGGTGTTAATCACACCAGAGACCGCACTCAAGGCAACAAAAAGCCACAAGTACGGGCGGCCCAAGCGCGCATAACCTTCTACCAGCGTTTCGCCAGTGCCTGCTGTGTATTGTACGCCTGCTCGGAAAAAGGGGTATTTAAATAGATTAACGAGCAGAATCAATGCCGCGAGTTGCCAGCCATAAATCGCCCCGGCTTTGGTCGAAGCTACAAGGTGAGAGCCGCCTACGGCTGCCGCGGCCATCATTATTCCTGGCCCTAAAGCGCGTAGGCGTTGCATCACCGACAAGCTGGGCGCTGTCTGGTGCGAAGAGACGGTTTGCATGGTTGTTTCCTTTATAATAATTGCGTTGTGGTGTTTGCTTAATTTTGTGATTTAACGCTATTGCTTCTCTTTTTTCGCCTGAGGCTGATTTTTATCGCTTTACCTTCAGGTTTTTTGTCAATAGCTATCCATGAATATCATATGAGCTAAACGTGTCAACCAATCTTGCCATATTTATTCAGCGCAGGTGTCACGCTGGGTGTGAATGATAGATAGTGCCAACGTGACACAAAAAGAGAGGGATAAACATCCGACCATTGTCTGAGAGACAAGACAAAGCCAGAAGTAAATTGAATCGCGGTCAGAAGGGCCTAAATAAAGTGTGATCTAGGGTCAGATTCTGCTGGAAATGAGAGATAAATCACAATAGAATACGCGCCCAACATGCGCTCTTTGCCCAGCAATAGACAAAGAGTGGTGGTGTCGCGATTCGCGGCTGAAGAAAAAGCGTCCAAGGTTGGGCCCACCTTCACCGAACCCGCGGTACGATGTAACGCATGATGGAACCTCTTGCCTCCCCGGCAGCGTGTCGTACTCATCCGTACCGCAAGTGCAATACAACACGGCAAGGTAATCTATTTATGCAACTCCTCTATAGCGCGGCAGGTCTCGTCGCTCTGGTTCTGTGCGCGTGCGCATTTTCCACTAATCGCAAAGCCATTAACTGGCGTACCGTTCTCGGCGCGTTTGGTTTGCAAGCCGGTTTCGCGGCGTTAGTCCTCTATATTCCCTTTGGGCAAGCCATGCTGGTTCGATGAGCAATGGCGCAGCTACGTTACTCTCGTTCGCCAACGAAGGCATCGAATTTGTATTTGGTCCGCTTGCCAATGATGGATTTATCTTTGCTGTTAAAGTTCTGCCGTTAATCATTTTTATCAGTGCGCTGATTTCTCTCCTTTATCATCTCGGCATTATGCAGTGGGTTATTAAATTGCTCGGTGGTGGCATACAGCGATTACTCGGTACCAGTCGAGCAGAATCGCTGGTGGCCACCAGTAACATCTTTCTTTCTCAGGGCGAATCTCCTTTGGTGGTTCGCCCTTTTCTTAGCAAAATGACCCGCTCAGAGCTGTTTGCCGTGATGGTCGGCGGCATGGCCTCGGTGGCAGGCAGTGTGCTTGGCGGTTATGCCGCGATGGGCGTGGATTTAAAATACCTGATTGCCGCGAGCTTTATGGCGGCCCCGGGTGGGTTATTAATGGCCAAAATCATCGTCCCTGAGACAGAAACACCGGCTGAGCAAAACCAGGTTGAAATCAGCGATAGCGACCAAGCGAACGCGATTGATGCATTGGCCAGTGGCGCGATGAACGGCATGAAAGTCGCGGTCGCCGTGGGTACCATGCTGGTGGCCTTTATCAGTGTGATTGCGATGCTAAACGCCGGACTCGGGAGCATTGGCGAGCTGCTTGATTTAGAAGGCTTGAGCTTAGAAACTCTGTTCGGCTATTTATTCTCACCCCTGGCATTGCTTACTGGGGTGCCGGTGCATGAAGTGTTTGATGTCGGTAATCTATTAGGGCAAAAGATTGCACTGAATGAGTTTGTCGCCTTTTTATCCTTTGCCGATATCAAAGCGAACTTGTCTGTGCAAAGCCAGGTGATTGTGACCTTTGCCTTGTGTGGCTTTGCTAACATTGGCTCAATTGCCATTCAACTCGGCTCGATTGGTGCCATGGTGCCCGAGCGCCGCAAAGATGTGGCCAGCCTTGGCGTGCGCGCGGTGATCGCTGCCACCTTTGCCAACCTAATGAGTGCGGCACTGGCGGGTATTTTTATCGCGCTATAAACATTGCGTAGTAAAGAGACTCAGCTAACGTGTCTCAGTTAAAAGCAGGGCGAGTGGCGGTAAGCTAATCGCCTTTTGCTAGCATGTTCGCCAACCTGATCATTGATTGAGCGAGCAGACCAAAAGCGGCAAATAAAGGGTTTACAAGCCACAGCGAACCCAATAATATACGCCGCGTTCCGGAGAGATGGCTGAGTGGTTGAAAGCACCGGTCTTGAAAACCGGCAAGGGTTAATAGCCCTTCTAGGGTTCAAATCCCTATCTCTCCGCCACATACCGAAAAGCCGCTGCTCAGTCAGCGGCTTTTTTGCGTTTATCCCCCTACAAATCCTAAAACCCTGACCTCGCCAACATTTTAGACCCCTTTGCCTAAACAGACTGAATGGCGTCTGATAATCTAGCCCGCGAAAAATTGCTCTGTAAGGCCTTTTGGACGCCGCCAACCAAAGGGCGGTAGCGTGGGTGTTAAAGCAAATCCATTAGCACTGCGGCGGCTGTCACCTCGTTCCCACGCTCCTGCGTGGTAACGCGTTATGGGTTAGGTGGTACTGTTTCGGGATAATGTGAACGCTTCAACCATGATAGGCGGCATGCACACTTTCGCAGACGAGTTGATTGCTTCAAGCATTAAAAATATGTTAGTTGCCAAAAGTATTTTTTCGTATTGAGGATGAATTTTGATTATTGATAGAAAGTGGACTCTGCAAGAAGCTTTTGAAAATATTAATCAAGCTTACAGACCAGGCGGTCAACTGAGCGGACCACAGAGAAATCGGCTTATAGAAACATGGGGGCAGCTGGTTGGTAAATCTCATGCAGTTAGCGAAATCGATAAGCTAATTGAAACGCATGGTTCAATGAATAAGGCTTGTAAAATTGTTCATATGAGTCCTAGAACAATGAAAAGTCTCAAAGTTTTTTTCGAATCACTGCCAGATGAGCTAGAACGTGTGGAACCAAAAACGAAATATCAATTCATTGAAGGTGAGAAAGCAGCATTTGAGGAAGATCTTAATCACGAATTCAAGGAAATTAAAGGTAATAACCCAGACGAAGTCAATTACAAAATTTAGTGGATGAATATGTTATCGCTTTTCTTAACAGTTCTGGTGGAAGTATTTTCTGGGGGATTACTGATCAGGCCTTGATAAAAAGTGTAATTCTTAATAATGATCAAAAGGATAATATAAGAAAATCTATAAATTCAAAAATAAGCACTATAGAGCCGGCTATTGATCCCACACAGATAAAAATTTACTTTCACGATGTACAAGGTAGTGATAATAGTTACGTTATAGAAGTGAATGTACCTAAATCCAATTCTATAGGCCTATATTTTAATACTTCAGGAAATACATGGGTGAGAATCAATGGTTGCAAGCAGAAGCTCCAGGGTGTTGCTTTGCAAGAATATATTTTAAAACGGGTACAAACTGGCAACTAACAAGCTATGTAAGCGGGACAATAACACGTGGGCTTCTGTAACTTTTTTCCGTATTTTATCCCACGTATTATTGCCCTTTTTGGAGCGTTTAGCACACAAGGAGTATTAAATTGACTTGGTACATAAAAGAGCTCAAAGATAATGTCTCTGAACTTTATGGAGAAGAGCAAGCGAAAGCTCTTAGCATTGCTTTGGATTCTATCTTCGAAAACCAAGATTTTGCTCGTTTTCACTATGCAGAAGTGCAGCGTCTAATCAAAGGGCATATGGCAGGGCGAGATCGCGAACGTTTTTTAACCAAAAAAGGATCGGTTTGACGATCACCTCTGGCTGTGATCATATAGGCAGATTCTAAAATAGTTCGGGATAGATACCGTGGATATCGATACATTTAAAGACTACTTCAGCGCCGTTGATGATAATCGCCAGAGTGCCAAGATAACCTACCGCTTTTTGACCTGCTCTTTGCTTCATTGTGCGCGGTGATTGCGGGGTCGAAAGGATGGTACGAGATTCGAGAATACATCCTAGGGCACCATGAGTGGTTTAAGCGTAACGGTATGTTTAAAGACGGTATTCCTGCCGACGATACCATCGCTCGTGCCATCTCTTCGATTGAACCGAATGCCTTTCAAGC
>NZ_AQOD01000015.1 GCF_000513715.1 Salinivibrio socompensis S35 | reverse complement strand
GATCTGTAAACACCCAGTCATAATCGGAAAGTTTTGATAACTCCTTGAATAATATGTCTAACAGGCCTTTCTTCGACCATAGGTTAAAGCGACGATAGACAGTGCTCCAGTCCCCAAACTCTGTTGGAAGATCACGCCATGGAACTCCTGTTCGCAAGCGGTAAAGGATCCCTTCAAAGGTCATTCTATGTTCAGATTTATTATAAATGCGGCCAGTGTTCTTCATTACTTGAAGTAGCTTTTGCCACCGCTTATCAGTTAGCATGAGTCTCGGCATGGTATGGCGTTACAGTTTGTTTTTGGCGAAAGAGATTATAACGCCTTATCATGCCGTTCAAAAAACAATCACGAAAGATCAACACGCCCTAGCAGTATAGGAATAATAACAATGGCGACTTCATGGCTAACGGATGTGCCAGAAATGAGCAGGCGCGATCTGCTCACCATCCGACAAACACTGGATAGTGCCTATCGAAATTTTTCTCGCGAATATGGCGAAGGTATCGAAGCCTTTTTTGACCCCCTCCTCCACTTTCTTGTATGGTTCGAAGACTTACTACTCACCACACCTTGGTGGCTGGTCATTGCCGTACTCGCCGGTATTGCCTATCTCGCCAGTCGATCTTGGAAGCTTCCTGCCGCCGTGGTGATCTCTTTCACTCTCATTGGTTATCTTGGAATGTGGGAAGACACCATGAGCACCCTGAGTATCATTTTAGTCTGTACGCTTGTCGCGATCGGCGTGGGTGTACCCACAGGGATTGCGATGTCAAAGTCCAACCGGACCCAGGCAGTGGTTACCCCACTCCTTGATATCATGCAGACCATGCCTGCCTTCGTGTATTTAATTCCCGTCGTGATGCTATTGGGAATTGGCAAGATACCCGGGGTGATTGCCGTGGTCATTTATGCTATTCCACCGGTGATCCGCTTAACGAACCTTGGTATCCGTTTGGTCGATAAAGACGTGCTTGAGGCGGCGACTGCGTATGGCGCCAATGGTTTTCAGCGCCTGTTTCAAGTTCAGCTACCACTGGCGATGCCCACCATTATGGCCGGCATCAACCAAACGATTATGATGGCACTCGCTATGGTCGTGATCGCCTCGATGATCGGTGTCTCTGGCCTAGGTCAGCCCGTCCTTAAATCGATCACCAACCAATATTTTACCTTAGGCCTACTCAATGGTCTCGCGATCGTCGTGATAGCCATTATTTTCGACCGCGTTTCGCAAAGCTATGCCAAACGATCACAGCAGCATCTCAAAGGAGGCGATCATGACTAACTCTGAGCATGACACCTTGGTCGAAATTCACGGTCTTTACAAAGTGTTTGGTAATAATCCGCGTAAACTCATGTCGGATGTTAAAGCAGGAAAAAGCAAAGACGCACTGCTGCAAGAAACAGGACATACCATAGGGCTCAGCGACATCAATCTGTCTATTCGGCGCGGTGAAGTGTTCGTCATTATGGGCTTATCTGGCTCAGGAAAATCAACACTGATTCGTCATTTCAATCGCTTAATCGACCCGACGGAAGGTGAAATTCGCATTGATGGCACGGATATAATGCAGTACTCGCAAAGAGAGTTGCAGCAATTTCGTCGTTACAAAATATCGATGGTGTTTCAGCGATTTGGGCTACTTCCCCACCGCACAGTCAAAGAAAACGTCGGCTTTGGTCTTCGTATCCAAGGGGAGACAAAAGCACAGCGGGATGAAAAAGCCCAACAATGGCTTTCTACGGTGGGCCTAGATGGCTATGCCGACCAATATCCGGCGCAGTTATCCGGCGGACAACAGCAACGTGTCGGCTTAGCTCGGGCCCTGTGTACGGATGCGGAGATCCTATTGATGGACGAGGCGTTTTCCGCCCTGGATCCGCTGATCCGCAGTGAGATGCAGGACCAACTCATTGAGCTACAGGAAAAGCTGCATAAAACGATTATCTTTATTACTCACGATCTCGACGAAGCGTTACGTCTTGGTGATCGTATTGCCATTTTACGGGACGGTAAGCTGGTACAGGTTGGTGAGCCGGTTGATATCCTACTACAACCTGCAGATAACTACGTCGAAGCATTTGTTAAAGATGTTAACCGTGCCCGAGCCTTAACCGTTGAAACCGTGATGCAGCCGCAAATCTGTCGGATCAGTGCCAACACGATTGGTGATGCGATTCAGCAAATGCGCCAACAGAAAACCAACTATGGCTACTACATCACCGAAGAGGGTTATCAAGGCACCTTGAGCCAAAAAGCTGCTGAGTGAACAAGATCCAAGCGGCGATATTGAGAAAAGCTTGCTCGAAGACGTCCCGGCGATTGACCAAGACGCCTTACTGGAAACCGTCATCCCAGAGACCTTGGCGTCAACATGGCCACTGCCCGTCTTTGATAATCGAGGAGAGCTTATCGGACATCTCTCACGGCAGACCGTTGCCAAGATTCTCAGCGAAACAGGAAAAAATGTGACTGAAACGTTATCGGCGCCCCCCACCCCAGAAAGCGAGCTAATGACGTTAATGCGCCCTACCTACTGGGGCGCATTATGTGTGAGCCATCAATCTAGCGCATTAACCCAGCTGACCGATTAGTTTCAGACGTGACTTCTCACCGCTCTAATCGGGCGACTAAGGCGGCGAAATTGCTAATCGTGATTACCTAGCTCCCTGTAGTTCGGGCGCTAGGCGTTTCGGAAATAGATGTGATTACGCCTTATTCACTCGCTCAAAACCCGCGGCAAGATCAGCGATTAAATCCTCCACCTGCTCTAGACCAATATGCAGTCGAACGAGTGTGCCACTGAACCCTACCTTCGCCACTGGCCGGATACGATTAAGCTGCTCAGGTTGATTGGCGAGCAGCAGCGACTCATAGCCACCCCAAGAATAAGCCATACGAAAGTGCGTCATAGCGTCGCAAAAGGCTTCTAATTGCGTATCGGACAAACGCTCCTTGAAGACAAATGAGAACAGCCCATTACTGCCACTAAAATCGCGCGCAAAATAACGATGCCCCGGACAATCAGTGAATGCGGGATGAAGCACTTTCGCTACTTCAGCCTGCTCGTTCAACCAGTTGGCAACGTGTAACGCATTTTCTTGATGTTGAGCAAGCCGTACATCCAGTGTTCTCAACCTCGCGCCGCCTGATAGGCAGTGTCGGGGTCAACGGTTTGCCCCATCAGGTAAGCGCGCTCTCGCAGTGTGGCCAACAACGCGCATTAGCGACCGCGGTCCCTAGCATGTTATCTGAATGCCCAATAATGTATTTGGTGCCAGACTGAATGGAAATATCCACCCGTGTGTTAGAGGCTGGTATAGGCGACCGGCAGCCCATGTGTTATCCATCATGATCACGGCATCAGGCGCTCGGTGGCGAACGGCTTGTACGATGGCGGGCGTATCGTGCACTTCCATGGTATACGACCCTGGTGACTCCAAGAACACGATACGTGTATTGGGTTTGATGCGATGACTGATCTCATCACCCTCAAGTGGATCAAAATATTCCGTCTCAATCTGCATGTCGGCCAGTATTTTCTGACAAAAATCCTGAGTTGCTCATACGCTGAACCAGACACCAGTATGTGATCGCCCGTTTTAACAAAGGCGAGAATGCTGTTAGCGATAGCCGCCGCGCCACACGGAAATAACGCACAACCGGTTCCCTGCTCTAATTCTGTCATTGCGTCTTGCAACGAAAAGTGAGTCGTCGTTCCTCGTCGACCATAAAACAGCGTTTGCTGGTGACGATTGGCAATCGCGTGTTTTTTCTCTTCTAAGGAATCAAAAATGATTGAAGAAGCGCGCTGCACAACCGGGTTAACCCCACCTAGGGTGTAGGCTTTTTGACGTCCCGCATGGATTAGCTGCGTACGATTCTGTTTCTTTTCCATGGCTCACTCATCCTATGTTGGCAATGCATCTAGCCTAAGCGTTTGGAAAAAGGCAGTAAAGACATTTAGACGTCCAAATAAAAATTTCGATCATCGATTTCACTATATGTCATAGCGCGAAGCACTAAGCGATCGGCTAAAACACGTCATCTTTGATTGAGTACTTTGTAGAGGTCATCATAACTATATTACTTTGAACACTAATCAGATCACACTTTTATCATTTTTACTGGACACCTCAACGTACTGTATATACATTGTATATCTAATTGATAGGCAGTATCACATGGCAAAGAAAGAAAAAGTCAAAAAAGACAGTCAGTTATTAATAAGAATTAGTAGCGAGCAACGTGATGCATTTCTGCAAGCATGTGAAGAGCTTGATACATCCGCGGCTCGAGAAGTCAGACGCTTTATCAAACAATTTTTGAAAGACCACGAAGTAAATAACGAGTCATAATACTCAGTTTACGGTGCACCTTGCCGGCACCAGACCACAGCATTGAAGCTGTATTGCGGTGGCAAACGCTTCGGCAATTATACTTAAGGAGAAAAAACCATGGCGAAAGTAACAAAGAAAGATCTGAAAAAATCGATCAAGAAAACCAAAGCAAAAGTTGCGAAACAAGAAGGCAAGCTGAAAAAGCTGAAAAAGCAACTAAAGCAAGCCTAAGTCACGCTTAGCTAACCAATAGACGTAAAAAAGCTCGGAGATTTATCCGAGCTTTTTATTAGGACAGAGCCTATTTGTCGACGCGTTCAGTTTCATCTTCAATTGACGACGAAACCGGCTCAACGGTAAACCGACCGACATCTACGCCAATAACTTTCACTTGCTCACCCGGTTGCAGTAAAACATCCCCTGCGTTAGCACCAAGCTGCAGTTGCCACGTCACTCCCGAATACTTTGCCGACGACAGTTGTTCACGACTTAATGGCGAAGTAAGTGTTAGTGTTAGTCCGATAAAATCGCTATGCCGATTGTCCGGACTACGATCTTCACGCTGTAACCGTTTAAGTGGTCGCCACAGCACCAAGGTGAGTAACCCTGCGCCTATACCTGTACTACTAAACAATGTGGTCACGGTTTCGGGCAATATACCGATCATTGCCAATAATCCGACTAAAATCGCTGTACAGCCGGTTGCCAGTAAGACGATCGTGGACAAACCAAGCAGCCAAACTTCAACCGCCAGTAACAGCAATCCAATAATAATGGTTAACTCTGCAAGATAGTGACTCACGTATTTATCCTAGCTACCTTTTGTTTTGTTAAGCGACTGGATGATAGTCATCGCTTCTGCGACCACGTTCGCCGCTCCCGTGCCCGAATCAGGCAACAATACCACTGACGACTCTTTGGCGATCGCTTGTTTAGCGCGTATCGCTTTCTCAGCTAATTCGAGCTGGATCGCTTTCTGTCCTTCCTCGGTAATAGCACGCGTACCGACAATCTCAAGCGCTTCTGCTTGGGCTTGAGCAACGGCTATAATCGCCTGCGCTTCACCCTCTGCGTTCAATATTTGTTCCGCTTTTTCAGCTTCTGCCGCTAAAACGCGCGATTGTTTCTGACCTTCTGCCACGTTGATATCTGATTGACGTGCCCCTTCAGACTCAAGGATTACAGCACGTTTCTCACGTTCGGCCTTCATTTGACGTTCCATCGCATCCAGTACCGAACGCGGTGGATCAATATCTTTTATCTCATAACGAAGAACTTGTACCCCCCAAGGCTGAGCGGCCTCGTTAATGGCAGAGACAATCGCAATGTTCAAGCTTTCACGCTCTTCAAACGTTTTATCGAGCTCCATTTTACCCACTTCACTACGCATTGTGGTTTGCGCAAGTTGCGTGACGGAATAGACATAATCATTCACGCCATAGCAGGCCTTGTAAGGATCAAGTACTTTGATATAGAGTACGCCGTCCACACCCAGTGAAATGTTGTCACGCGTAATCGCAGACTGACTGGGCACATCGTACGCTTGTTCCTTCAAGGTGCGTGTGTACGCCACACGGTCAATAAATGGAACAATAACATTGAGCCCTGCTTCCATCGTTTTGTAATACTTACCAAAGCGTTCAACCACATAGGCAGTATTTTGCGGCACAAACGTAATGGCACTGCGCAGCACCACCACGACTAAGATAGCGAGCACTATCCACACGCCAATAAAACTCGATATTTCAAAAAAAACGTTATCCATTAGGGGATCCTATGACTGTCGCTGATACGACGATATAGACAAAGACAATGGCTGGTATGCGCCTACATCGTAAACGCCCACCCTCCGTCAATGAGAATACCAATGTCGGCGTAAAAAGACAGTTTATCAGGACAAATTTGACATCTCCCCCATCTAGATCGCGTTTCTACCTCCCCTGTTTCTCTATTTCGACATTGCTTTCCTGATGTGTTCTCATTTTTATAAACACCGGCAGTAAAAGATTTCGATCTCATCCGTAAAACAGATTTACCTCATACATTTTTGGGTGTAGTCTTAATGGTGTTCAACCGTGTTGGTTGACAGTGCTTACAGCCATTGCAATCCGTGCAACAGTTGTCGGCAAGCTAACGCGCAAATAACGCGTGGTCCTGTTGAAGCGCTTGTTTTAATCGCTTTGAGAATCGGAAATTTATGCAGCAATTGAATATAGAAACATCGAAACACCCTACCGCTAGGCTGGAAAGTTAGTTGTCCTGAAGATATTCGCTATATTTGCCCATAGAGTCGATTAACGGCACTCGCGTCACTGCAACACCTAGTTAATATATTCAGGAGACACCATGTCCAAAGCTAATGGTACCGTTAAGTGGTTTAACGAAGAGAAAGGTTTCGGTTTTATCCAGCAAGAGAACGGTCCAGACGTATTCGTTCACTTCCGTGCTATCGCTGGTGAAGGCTTCCGCACACTAGCAGAAGGCCAGCAGGTTGAGTTCGATATCGAGCAAGGTCAGAAAGGCCCACAGGCTGCGAACGTTGTTCGCCTGTAAGCCGAACCCAATTTAAGAAGAAGGCGTCCATTAGGGCGCCTTTTTTTGTGTCTGTTATTTCTGATTCTTACACCAAACCACATCGATATCGCATTCAGCCCCCGTGTAAGTAGACGCTCTTCTTGCTATCCACTAGGCTGAAATTACATAACATTATCAGGAGGACATATGCTATCTCCCTGCTTGATTGTCGACGATCATGAAATGATCCGTGACACGATTGGGTTAATGGCACAGGCTCTCGGTATAAAGTCGGTTATCACCGCAGCGGACGGTGCCGAGGCGATATCACGCGCCTATCACGACGAGCCAAGGCTTATCATTACCGATTTACAAATGGATCCGATTGATGGCCTAGAGGTGTTGCGTCTCATGCGAAGTGGCCGTTATCACCTCCGTCACGATACACCCATTATTATTCTTACCGCGAACGCCTCCAAAGCAGTGATCAGCGAATGTATCCGCTTTGATGTCGATGCGTTCATGATAAAGCCAGTGAAAAAGCAAGATCTCGAGAATCGCGTTAAGCAGCTGTCCAAACATACCAAAGCGAAAAAGCCACCGCAGTTCTATTTCGAGATGTACCAGTCCGATCCGGCGAAGTCGACAGAGTTTGAGCACAATGGCTTGGTGGTGTTTACTGAAGAAGAACAACAGCAAATCGAATACATTACCGAGCCAATCGAAAAGACAGCGTTAACGCCTGATAGATCAAAAAATACAAAGGTAGCACCTCCACCATCAAGTGAGCCCAAAGACCGCAAATTTATACGCTGGCAAGAGAAGTATACGGTCGGTCATCACGATCTGGATAACAGCAATAAAAAGTTGCTCGCCATCATTAATGATACCTATGAAGCCATTGCTTACCATCATGACGACGAGGTGAACTTCGACATTTTGGCTCAACGTTTCCGTGACTACATTGCTTCGCACTTTCTGCTAGAAGAAGACATTCTTGAAGCACGCGCTTACCCCAAATACAAGGAGCATGCGGCTATCCATCAACGCCTAGCGCGACAGGCACACTATGTGCTACTTCAATGCCAAGCCGATCCAACACTCTATCGCACCGAGTTTTTCAAGTTCTTACGTTATTGGTGGATTCATCACGTGGTTCACGAAGACAAAAAGTATCGAGACTTCTTGCTACAAGGTCCCTAATGCCTGCTTCTCCGTAGGCAGCCCTTTTTCGGGGCTGCGAGCCTTTCCATCCGCGCCTACTGACCATCCCACGAGATAGCAAAAAGGCTGTTTAACCTGCCATTACATCGATTGGGAACCTGCCCACACCTTTAGGCCAGTAAATGTTACGCCTCGAAGCACTTACTTTAATAAAAATTTTAACAATATAAAAATCAATAATAATCAATTGGTTATTTATTATTGATAGACCAAACATAAAAATCTGGGGTTGATAAACCAAATCAATCGCCTATTATATAAAGCGAATTCGTTAGAGCACAAAACAATTATGTGGCGATCAAAAACGACAGATACGGCAGTGCTGGATTCTGAAGTACTCGACCGTAAACAGACAAAACCTAACACGCAGTTTGTGTTTCGTAAGCCTACTACTGGCGATGGTGGCAACATCTATCGACTAATCACGCAGTGCCCACCACTGGATGTGAACTCCGCTTACTGTAATTTTTTGCAGGCAACGCACTTTAAAGAAACCTGTGTGGTTGCAGAGCGGAAAGGCGACGTGCAGGGCTTTATCTCCGGTTATATCCGTCCTGAACAGCCAGATACATTTTTCGTCTGGCAGGTTGCGGTATCGCCAAAAGCTCGTGGTGAGGGGCTTGCCCTATCGATGATCGAGGCGTTACTTGCACGCAACATTGCGCAGAACGTCCACTTCATCGAAACCACCATCACAGAAGACAACGCCGGTTCTTGGGCGCTGTTTAAAAAGGTAGACCGCCTTTATGGCTCCGGCGGTCAACGCTCCGTGTTCCTCGATGAACAAGAGCACTTCAACGGTGAACACGACACCGAATACCTTTTCCGAATTCCACTCAAAAAATAACAGGATGAGTTATGGATATCTTTAAGTCGCAAGAATCAAATGTTCAATGTTATGCCAACAACTTCCCAGTTGTGTTTGAAAGCGCAAAAGGGTGTTGGATGACTGACGTAGACGGTAAGCGCTACCTTGATTTTCTGGCCGGCGCTGGTTCTTTGAACTATGGACACAATAATCCGACGCTGAAAAAAGCGCTGATCGAGTATATCGAGAAAGACGGCATTACTCACGGCCTGGACATGTATACAGCGGCGAAAGCACGCTTTCTCGAAGTATTTAAAGATCACATCTTGGCCCCACGTGACTTGGACTATAAGTTACAGTTCACAGGCCCTACCGGTACCAATGCGGTAGAAGCGGCAATGAAGTTGGCGCGCAAGGTTACTGGCCGCTCCAACATTGTTTCTTTCACCAACGGTTTCCACGGTTGTACCTATGGTGCATTGGCGGTGACAGGTAACCATCACCACCGTGGCGGTGGTGGTATTCCCGTCAATAATTCAGTGGCGCGTATCCCGTATGACGGCTATGCGAACGTCGATGGTCTCACACTGTTTGAAACCATGTTGAATGACGCGTCAAGCGGTTTAACCGGTGGCGATAAACCTGCCGCTGTATTGCTTGAAGTCGTTCAAGGTGAAGGTGGTTTAAATGCCGCATCTAATGAGTGGCTACAACGTCTACAAACGATCTGCAAAGCGCACGATATCCTTGTGATTGTTGATGACATTCAAGCAGGTTGTGGACGTACGGGTACCTTCTTCAGCTTTGAGCCTTCAGGTATTAAACCTGACATTGTGACCTTGTCTAAATCAATTGGTGGATATGGCTTGCCTATGGCTGTCGTTCTACTCAAGCCTGAGCTGGACCAATGGGCGCCCGGTGAGCATAACGGCACATTCCGTGGTAACAACCACGCCTTTGTGACCGCTGCCGAAGCCATTGAAACCTATTGGCGCGATGATCAGTTCCAAACACATGTCCAAGCACGTGCGGAGCAGCTCAATAAAGTGCTGCAAGATATGCTGGCTAAAAATGAAGACTTATTTGAGATCATCAAAGGGCGTGGCTTGATGCAAGGTATTGCCTGTAAGAATGGTGATATTGCTGATGACATTACCAGCTTGTGCTTTGATAACGGCATGATCATCGAAACCGCCGGCCCAGAAGACGAAGTCATCAAGTTCTTCTCTCCGCTGACCGTCAGTGAAGCTGAAATGGAAAAAGGCTTACAAATTTTCGTTAAGTCAGTTGAGCAGCACAAAAAAGAAAAGCTGAAAAAAGCATCATAACGCTTTAACGAATAGACAAATAATAAGGAACAATAATGATTGTCCGCACATTAGAAGAATGTCAAAACAGTGACCGCCGTGTTGTCGCAGAGAACTGGGAAAGCGTACGCATGCTGCTACGTGATGACAATATGGGATTTTCATTCCATATTACCACCATTTATGCGAACACAGACACGCATATCCATTATCAGAATCATCTGGAATCGGTGTATTGCATGTCTGGTGAAGGTGAGATTGAAACCACTGACGATGGTAAGGTTTATCCGATAAAACCTGGAACACTGTATATCTTAGATAAACATGACGAGCATCAGCTACGCGCCAATAAAGGTGTTGATATGGTCATGGCCTGTGTGTTCAACCCACCGATTACTGGGAAAGAAACACACGACGAGAACGGTGTTTATCCATTAGTCGATTAACCGTCGAGGGGCAGCGGGATGCTGCCCCTGTAAACCCAATCGGCCTTTTTGTTCATAAAGCCCACAAGGAGCTCACATGAATCATACCGTTGAAAAGATCGGCGGTACGTCGATGTCAGCCTATGACGCTGTCATGGATAACATCTTTTTGTACCCGTCAAACCCGTATAACCGAGTTTTTGTCGTATCTGCTTACGCTGGCATCACGGATGCATTGCTGGAGTGTAAGCGCTCGGGTAAACCAGGTATCTATCGCTTGCTCGCGGCCAATAACCCAAAATGGCGTGACGCGATGGATGAACTAGAACAGCGCATGCTATTAATCAATAGCAACATGTTCCCTGATCCTGTCTTTCGTGAGCGTGCCGATAATTTCATTCGTCAACGGATGGAAAAAGCGCACAGCTGTATCGAAGGTATACTCGAAACCTGTAACTATGGGCAGTTTTCTCTGGAAAGCTATCTGCCGCAAGTCCGTGAGTTTTTGTCGTCAATTGGTGAAGCCCACAGCGCACACAACTCGACACTGCTTCTAGAGAGCGTTGGCATCAACTCACGATTTGTCGACCTATCCGGCTGGGATAACCCGGATGAAGGTAAAGGTGACCTCAATACGGTTATCGCTGATGCCATGGAAGACATTGATTTCAGCAATGAGCTGCCCATCGTTACCGGCTACGTCTACTGTGATGAAGGTCTGATGAAGACCTACGATCGTGGCTATAGTGAAATGACCTTTAGCCGAATTGCGGTGCTGACCAAAGCAAGCAGTGCGGTGATTCATAAAGAGTATCATTTGAGCAGCGCGGACCCACGTATTGTTGGCCCAGAACGTGTTCAGCCAATGGGCCTCAGTAACTATGATGTGGCTGACCAACTGGCAAACCTCGGATGGAAGCCATTCATCCTAACGCTGCATCAGGCATGCGCGCGGTTGGCATTGAGCTGGTGGTTAAAAATACCTTTGAGCCTGAACATGCGGGGACAGTGATTTCTCACAAGTACCGTCCAAAGGACAATGAGATTGAAATCATTGCTGGTCGTGACAAAGTGCTTGCACTGCACATTTTTGACCAATCAATGGTCGGACGTTGTGATCAAGTCAGTTATGACGTAATGGAAATCATTCGTGAAGAGAACGTTCAGCTAATCAGTAAAGAGATGAACGCTAACTCCATCACTTACTACTTAGATGGTAAAACCGCGAGCCAGGATAAAGTCATCAACCGGGTTGAAAAGCTCTATCCAAAAGCGAAAATTACCGGTGAGATGGTTGCTCTCATCTCCGTTATCGGTAGCCGTATCGACTCAAACCAAACAATGAGTAAAGGGATGCTTGCGCTACTTGATGCAGAGATCAACCTAAAGCGGCTCACTCGTCGATGCGCGATGTGGATGTGCAATACGTTGTTATTGATAAGTTTTATCACGCCGCTATCTGTGCGTTACATGCTTGTTTTATTGAGAAGCCCGCACCAAAACCAACCGTGCGTGCCGCGTAACCAAACGCTCACTCACTGTTACGTTGATTATGATGCCCCCGACATGGGGGCATTTTTATGCGCGTTTTTCACGTAATTGGTGGGGTATGCCCGATAAAGAACCAGCTTAAAGCTCAATCATTATTGATCATGCCTAGATAGAAGGTAAAATACCGGACTTTATTTGGTTAAGTGTTATTCATTTATGATCGATCCCAATTTGCTTCCTATTTACTTAACAGCGGTTGCCGCGCTGCTACTCGTACCCGGTCCAGATATGTTATTAATCATCAGCGCGAGTCTTAGTTATGGTCGTCGAGTCGGCGTCGCGGCGAGCTTGGGGAATGCCACATCTGGACTTATTCTCACCATATTAGCCGCCACTGGGGTATCGGCCGTGATTGCGATGTCCTCTACCGCGTTGACTATTCTCCAGTATGTGGGGGCCGCGTATTTACTTAAAATGAGTATTGATACCTGGCGCGCATCACCCACTGAAAGTGCAACCGTAAATTATCAACAGCAAATGGGACGATACCTCTATAAGCGTGCCGTGATGACGAACCTGCTCAACCCTAAGGCGTTACTTTTTTTTGTCTTATTCTTACCGCAGTTTATCTCACAGCAGGTACAAGCATCATCGAGTACTCAGCTATTAACACTCGGGCTACTGCTTAATGTGCTCGGCCTTGCATTTAATATCTTACTGGTTGCCATCGTTGGCAAACTTGGCAAACAAATGTTGACCAACACACGCATCCAAATTTATCAACACAAGGTCATGGCCATAGTCTTTGCATTGCTCGCTACCTGGCTGTTTAATCAGCAGTTATCGGTATAGTTCGCGCCACGGTAAACCGAGAAGCCCACAAAGGTAAAAAGCCATCAACCACTAAACGTGAACTTCGACATAAAACTTTGTCATAATGTTCGTTCAGCCATCAATAGGAGAACGTGTAATGGATGAAAACACCGCCACGCTACTTAACTTGCGTGTCATAGAAGTTGGCGATTATCAACCCTTAGCAGAGTTGATGGACCTCGTCTTTCCGGATGTCGGCGGTGCTTGGCCAAAAAGCACGATCATGCAACTTGTCACGGCTTTCCCAGATGGCCAAATATGCATTGAAGATAACGGTAAAATTGTCGCCGCCGCCCTGACACTAAAAGTCTCTTACAATCGCTTTTCACTGCCTCATACGTATACCGATATCATTACTGATGACGGCGTGGTGTTTCATGATACCAAAGGCGATGCGCTTTATGGGTTAGATGTCTTCGTGCATCCGGACTATCGCGGTCATCGCTTGGGACGTCGGCTCTATGAAGCACGAAAAGATCTTTGCCAAGCACTAAACCTAAAAGCAATTTTGGCTGGCGGACGCATCCCCGGTTATCACAAGCACACAGATGTCTCTGTTACCGATTATATCAATAAGGTAAGGCGTAAAGAGATCCACGATCCTATCCTCTCTTTTCAGCTTTCCAATGACTTTGACGTCAAACGGTTAATGAATCGCTACTTGCCCGAAGATGATAAGTCTGCAGGCTACGCGACATTATTAGAGTGGGAT
>NZ_AQOD01000014.1 GCF_000513715.1 Salinivibrio socompensis S35 | reverse complement strand
AACAGGCGATCCATCCGCTTTATGTTGTGTTTAGTTCTAGCTTGGCAAGGTAAGTTGCGACCAAGTTCGGTAAGCGTAAGCGTGTTGCTCTCAAGCAATGCTCGGCAAGCTAACATCAAGCTATTAAGTCGCTTTAAATGCAGTTCAGGACAGAATTGGTAGAGAGAGTCATGTAAGATATTGAGTTCGCACATCTTGTTGTCTGATTATTGATTTTTGGTGAAACCATTTGATCATATGACAAGGTGTGCATCTACCTTAAATTGATGATTTTTATCTAAATCATCAGGGGATTCCTCAGTGCAATACGGTGATCGTTCATACAGTTGCGAGGTTAGCTCAATCCAAGACGAAAGGATGTAGCAAGCTGCGTAAGATTCGTCTGTCTCATTATGGACAAAATTATATATTAAGTCCACAATGAGAATATATAAGTATGAAATGGTGAATTATATGACAGCAGCACAAGCACTAAAGGCGGCAGACAAGAAGAGAATGGCTCAAGTCGGCTTCAAGGCTGCTGTAAAAATAATGGAAGGATGGGGATGTACCGGAGCAGACATGCAGAGAATTCTTCGCATACCAAGGTCTACGTTCCAAAAGTACAAGGCTAACTCAGACACTATATCTATGGATGATGATCAGCTTGAGCGTTTAAGCTACATCGCAAACATCCACGGTAGCCTTCGAATCATCTTCGACAACCAAGAGAACGTTCAGGGTTTCATGTCGATGGAGAACAAAAACGCTTACTTCGAAGGGCGGACGCCTTTATCTACTCTTAGTAGCGGCAAGTTCGCTGATCTTTACGAAGTGTTCTGCCGTGTCGACGCGTTACGTTCAGGTCAGTGGGGGTAGCATGCCGAATGCGAGAGAAAATCAAGCGGTAGGTTATAGGCTCATCCCGTCTAAGTACCCGACGATTGACTTGTTTGATGATGTCCTTAATCCGGAGGATGACTTTGAGGTGATGTATCAACTGCAAGCATTGACGAATCCACGTATTCTCGACGAAGTGGGCGATGTCTCTCTAATTAAGCCGGAAGAAATCCCGTACTACTGTGAGCATGGTCGTAGCTATGCTGTCGCTGCCTTTACTCACATTAACCGTGATGGCTCACGTTTCGCTGATGGTAGCTTTGGGATGCTTTATATCGGTGACACCGAACAAACCGCGCTAAAGGAAGTCATGTATCACCAGCGCAAGTATTGGGCTGGCGTTAATGGGCTTCATTATGATCGATTGGTGTTTAGGGCGCTTCGTTTCACATTTGATGACGATAAGGTGATTGATGTGTGCGACAAGCCAATGACAGATCCAATCTACGACCTTATCGATTACTCCGCGGCACAGGCGCTTGGTCGTCAGGTTCGGCAAGATGATGCATTAACAGGGATCCGCTACAACTCAGTGCGAAATGAAGAGAGGAGCTGTTGGGCGATGTCTACGCCACAAGTCGTTAGCGACGTCATCCAATGCTTCCATGCAGAAATGATTTGGAACGGAAAAGAAATCAGTCAGGTTGAGAAGATTTGTTCAATGGACTAACCGACACGATGGCATGTTAACAAACCCAACATAAGTGCGCATTATGTATGTTATGTTAAATAAAGTATTTATAAGATGAATATTGGCATCGATAAGGCAAGCGCCTTGATTTCCCGCCTCCATTTTCTCTCCCCCTTGAGTATTCTGACGCGACGATTCAACATAAGTGCCCATTTACCATAAAATAGCTTATCACCACTTTCTTTAATCAACTCAGCTCAAGTGTCCCGCTTTAGCTAAGGTGCTTCAAGCGCGTGGCGATAAGCATCGCGGTGAGCTGCCGGTTTGTCAGACGTTGGGCGTGTCGTCCATATTGATACGTGGCGCTAGTAAGATGATGGCGGCAGCCGTTCAAAGTCATCGATCACTTTAACCATATTGGGTGGCGTATCATTCCACTGCCAAAATACGATGTTTTTCATCTCTCGGGTGGCTCCACGCGCAAAACTGGGCACAATAATGGCGTTGACCTTTGCGCTGATAAGTTGTTTCGATAAGTGCCAACTATCGGGTGTTTGGTTATGGGTCATTTGTTCTAACCAAGCGCAGCTTAGTGCTGAAGGCTTAATACCACAGTTTAGAAGCACCGTTTCATCGGTAAGATCGATTACATTTTCACAGTCGACATCATACTGACATATTGTCAGGGGTTGAGCTTTAAAACGAAACCCCTGCTGAGCCTCTACCCATGCACCCGATTGAGACAGTGAGGTATACAGGGCTACAACACCTTTTGGGTTATACCGCCCACCGTTGCGCCTTGCCCCTTCCCCACAGTTAGGCGCGTATGACCAGCGAGGATTATGGCCACGAAATACCGCACCTTTAAATTTGAACAGGTGTTCCTGTAGCTTTTCTTTACGCATAACCGCCTTCGCTCATATGATTGAGGTAGGCTCTGACCGCATCCATCCGATCGTGTTTAACCAGTTGCTCTGCCGTTAATCCGCCAAACTCTGGCAACCCTTCACTCCGATACCATGCGTAGGCATGAAATTCATTTCCCGTCCACGGAAGGATTCGGTTGATCACTTCTGTGCAGTTACGTAGTTGTTGTTGTGCCTTGATCGTTGAATATCGTTCGGTGCGGCTCAGCGTGGAATAAGGTAATCCAGACAACGACGCAATCTCTTTCAAATTTGTATGGAAGAACGCGGCCATTTTGCTCGGTTCAACGATACCTTCTGCGTTCATGACGACATCTAAAATTGATGTGTTCATCACTATCACCATGTCAGTTAAATTTGACTTATATACGTCTAATATGGGTGACACTTATCCTATTGTCAAGCTGGCGGAAAATACAGCAGAACAGTAGGAGTTCACTGTGCTGGAGACACGAGTCACGGTTCGCATCGGGCGACGGATTGTGAAGTGTCATATTATGTGCGAATTCCACCCGTTAACCTTTTTAGGTTCAGTCAGGTTTGCTACAGTTCACCGGTCATCAGATCACTCATTATAAGGATAACCATGAAAGCGCACATTTGGGCTTTTTTGCTCGTGGCGTTAGCAAGCTTCGGTGCTGCCGCTCAGGACGAAAACGATGTGAAGCATACAAAGGCGACCAAAGAGGCAACATCTTACGCCGAGCAAAGTATTTACGATAAGCCATTAATGGAAAGGTATGTTCTGGATGAGATCCGGAACCTACGAACCGATTTCCAGGCGCTAGAAAAACGAATGGTTATAGAGATTACTGATCGTGAGCTCGATGTAGCCGATAAGTCACTGAACTACGCCAATGTGACCGTCACCTACTTCTTTTATCTTATCGCCGGTGCGGCATCGCTTATTGCCCTAGTTGGTTGGCAATCGCTACGTGATATAAAAAACAATACCAAAGAGCTGGCGGATCAACAGTTATCTGAAATTGCTGAGCAATATGAACGCAAGTTCCAAGCGCTAGAGCGAGACTTGAAACGTAAAACGCGGATTATCGCTGAAAATAACAAAGAAATTGAACGCATTAACGAAATCCATAATTTGTGGTTGCGTGCACAGCACTCACAAACGCCAGAGCAGCGGATGGAAATCTATAATGAAATACTTAAAATCCGCCCTGGCGATCTCGAAGCGCTGACCCACAAAGCGGATGCCGCGATGGAAATGGGAGAATACCATTGGGCATTAAGTATCAGTAACCGTGTGTTGGAAGTGGATGAGCGAAACGCTAACGCCCTATTCCAACGCGCTTGTGCGTATGCTAGGTTAGGCGCTGAGGACCAAGCTGTGTCTGATTTGGAGCTGGCGATAGCTCAGAGTGCTTCATTACGTGAAGCAGCCCGAGAAGAAGCTGATTTTGAATCACTACATGGCCATGAGCGATTTGATCTGTTGATTGATCCTGAAGGGCAAATTTAAGTAACAAAAAACCAGGCAGCGGATGTTGCCTGGTTTTTTCTCTTCTATCCACCGGCCAGTTTTACGGTGTGTCCTTTCTTTTCTAAGTGCACTTTGATGTTATCGCGCTTATCCCCTTGAATTTCAATCACGCCTTCTTTCACTGAGCCCCCACAACCGCATACTTTTTTTAGCTCGGCCGCGAGCAGTCTTAATTCCGCGTCATCAAGGTCTAAGCCAGTCACTAAGCTGACCCCCTTGCCTTTACGTCCTTTTGTTTGGCGCTGGATACGAACAATGCCGTCCCCTTTAGGGCGGTGAGGCTTTTGGGGTGCTTCTTTGATTTTGCCAGATTCTGTCGAGTAGACTAAACGATTTTCGTCAGACATGATTGTGCTTCGTTAAAAAATTTACACTAATAGTACCAAAAGCAACGCTGTGTTGGCAGTCGCTAAGCGCGTAGCTGATCGCCATTCTTGTCGATAAAAAGCTTTAACCCTGGGAGAGAGCCTTTCATCAGTTTACCTCGGACAATCATATACCAGCCTTTTCATCTTTTTCTGGATCGTCGTTCATAATGCGAAAGCCTTTATACTCTTCGACCTGATGCGTTGGCGGAGCGTCGTCCTCTTCCTCATCAAAATCAGCGGGATTGACGAAGGTATTGGTGTCAGCCCACCACTCGATTGATTTTTTCACATTGTGCAAACTGCCAGATATCGACTTCCCCCCTAGTCTCGCGCGATAAACCTCTGTGGCTTCGTTTCCACCTTCTGATTTTTCAATCGTATAACCACGATGAAAAAGGCGTCGGGTCATGGTTTATTCCTCCCGCTAATCGCCGAGTGCATCTTATGAATTGAACTACGGCTTCGGTTCTGTTTTAGACTATTATCATCCCTACTTCGAGCGATTTCATTAACCTAGTGCATTACAAGACCAAGGACTGAGTAGAATGAGACTTATGTCTAACATTTGTCACGAATATTTGTTAAAGTAAAAACAAATATTAAAAGTTATAGTGCATTATGAAGAAGATATTACCCCTTGATCCAAAATATATATCAGCAAGCTTGTCTCTTTTTAATCAAGGGCAAGTCAGTTTGGTTGAATGGGCGATATTGACTCAGGACGCTTACAGTCGCAATTCATTATTAAGTTATCGTAATGACTGGCGTGTGTTTGTCGCTTTCTGTCACGAGCAAGATGTCACCGCAATACCTTGTGCCGTCACGACATTGCGTCGATTTGCTGAGCTGTGTGCTCAACAACGTAAAATCTCGGCCATTCGTCGCATCGTGGTCACCGTTGGACTGGTGCATCGATTACATCGGCAACGCGATCCCAGTAAACATCGTGAAGTTAAATACGCGATGGCACGGTTACTTCAGGCTAAGCTGCCTGAAAGCAAAGAAGCCACCCCCTTTCAGGCTCATCATATGACGCAATTAAATGCGCAACTCGCCGGCTCAAAAAGGCTACGCGATCTTAGAGACCGGTTGGTGTGGTCACTCTCTTATGAGGGGCTGTTGAAACGCAGTGAACTCGCCGCACTCACTACTGACGATCTCATCACCCAATCGGGGCAAACATTTATATTGGTCAGCGATCAGCGGGTGCCATTGAGTGAGCAGACAGCAATGTTACTTGCTCAGTGGTTAGGTAAAACAGGAATAAATCATGGCCCGCTGCTTCGCAGAATCAATAAACATGGCCATTTAGGTGGCGCGGCATTAGATCCCTCATCGATTTACCGAGTCTTTCGCCGCGCGAGCAGCTTGCTTGATGAATCGGTGACTTTTTCTGGGCAATCTCCACGCGTTGGGGCAAGCCGAGCCTTAGCCAACAAGGGGATGACCATCAAACAAATCCAGCATCTCGGCCGCTGGAAAAGCCCAGCAATGCCCGCCCAATATGTCGGTAACACGGTCGCCAGTGAACAAGCTAAAGCGCGATACCGACGTAAGAAGCCAACGGAATAACTAGCTCACTCGCCGTCCTGTTGCATGGGTAATACGTGACGCCAAATATTCGTGAAACGCTAACCCATGATGCTCAATTAATTTAGGGAACATTGAAATCGGCGTCATCCCTGGAAATGTATTGATTTCATTGACTAATATCGTGCCGTTCTCAGTCAGGAAAAAGTCAATACGCGACATGTCTTTTAAACGAAGTTGCTTAAAGGCTTGATGGGCATAATCACGAATACGCGCCACTTGTTCCTCGCTGAGGTCGAAGACGTCAATCTGTGTATTGCTCGAGCTCCCTTCACTGTATTTCTCTTCGAAAGTATAAAAACTGCCTTCTGGACAACGTATTTCCCCCGGCTTGGTGACAATAATCTCTTCGCCAACCTGGAACGCGGCCACTTCTAGTTCGCGAGGCTTAATGGCTTTTTCGATCAAGACTTGGTCAGAGAAGGTAAACGCATCCGCAATACATTTGGGCAGTTGCTCTTCCTCGGTAACGTGATAGCAGCCCACACTGGATCCTTGGCTAGCCGCTTTAACGAACACGGCTTGATGCTCGGCAAAAAAGGCGGCGACATGTGCCATGCTTTTTTCATTTTGATCCGTGATAAACACATACGGTGTGTTTGGAATACCCAGAGCATCAAACCATAACTTAGAGGTGATTTTATTGAAGCAAATTTGGCTGCCTTCAGGACCACACCCTAAATACGGCAACCCCGTGATCTCGAGTAGCGATTGAATATCTCCTGTTTCACCTGGAAAACCGTGGAAACACGGGACAACATAGTGAATTTGAGTGTGTTCAACCTTGCTACAAAGCATGCCATCGGTATCAAGATGACAGCGCATTCCATCGTTAAGGTGCCACCCCTCTTGGGTCATTTCGACTTTGTGGACCTTGACTCGGGGAAGTTTGGTTAACTGTGCTTCAATATACTGGGCAGAAATCAGCGAGATATCGTGCTCCGCACCGCCACCACCGCATAGCAAAAGCAGGTTTAGTTTCGTCATTGTTTTCTCTCATCACGTGTATCGACACGTTACCGGAACATTAGCGTCATAGTAGACAAATGCGGATTCGCTTTCACCTATCGGCGCTTATTTGTCGATATTTTACAGTCTGATTGCTGCGGGTTTGTTCAAAGCTGACCCAAAAGCCAGCTTTGACAGTGACAGGAAGGGTTACTGGATTAATTAATGCGCGTCATTTCAGGCGTTGATGATCGTTTAATGTCTGCGATATCACGCACAAAAGGACCATATTGCTGGATGGTTTGCGGTAATGCCCTGATAGCGCGCTTTGCTGCATCCCGTGATGGGTACTCACCATACAACAAGGTATACCAAGGTAAGCCGTCTACCATTTTCTTGTTGCTCCAAAGCGGCTGGTTACTCGGGAGACGTTTTGCGTAATCGCTAAACCCTCGATCATGGCTGAGCGCAACCACTTGGATGGTATACCCTGGCCCTTGGCTTGACGCTTTCATGGTTTGTTTTTTCGGCGCCGGCTCAACGTTCGCTTTCGGCGCTTGTTTGGCCACGTTGTCTTTCGGTTGTGGTGTTGATGTTTGAGCAGTCTCGCGCGTGTTGGTTGACTCAATGGTCTGACTATAGATTTCAGTGGTAACACCACCGCCACTGCACCCTGTTAGGAGCACCGCGATGGCCAGTAAGCCCAATTTTTTCATTGTGATTCTGTCAGTTATCCAAATTTCTTTCATTGTGCCCCCGACCTGATAGCCATTCAACCAAAAGTTAGCCTCTCACTCGAGGTTTCCGGTGATAGCTCACAGATAGTTGCGTTAAACGACGTGATTGAGTGTATCTCAACAACCCATTTCTGCCATACCCAGATCACATTGCGTTAAAAAAGACCGTTGATTTCAGCGCTGACCGATAGACTGGCTTCAGATCTTAACGTATTGATATGCCCTCGTTGATAACTCTGGGCTCGCCTTTCTCGGAGGAAACCATGGCTGGTATCGATCAACTTCTCAAACCTAAATCTATCGCGGTCGTGGGTGCATCAGACCGCAGCGGCCGCGCTGGCTACGTTGTCACCCGCAACTTACAATCCGGCGGATTTCAAGGTCCCATCATGCCGGTCACGCCTAAGTATCAAGCCGTGGCCGGGATTTTGGCGTATAAGACGATCGCCGACCTACCACTTATCCCTGATTTAGCGATTCTCTGTACGCGCGGAGAAACGACGCCTGAGCTGATTGAACAGTTAGGAGAAAGTGGTGTAAAGCTAGTCATCGTGCTCGCCGCTGGCATGCGCGGCCAATTCGACGCACATGGCGACAGTCAGTACACGCTAATGCAAAGTATTGCACAAAGATACACAATGCGGGTGCTTGGGCCCAATAGCTTGGGCATGATTTTGCCTTGGCTTAACCTCAACGCATCATTTGCCCCCGTGCCGGCCAACAAAGGTAACATTGCATTTGTGTCTCAATCGGCCGCAGTCTGTACCACGATTTTAGATTGGGCGCGTAACAAGCGCATCGGCTTTTCAACCTTTATCTCGTTGGGCGAAGCTTGTGACATAGACTTTCCCGAATTGCTCGACTTTTTGTGTCGCGACAGTAAAACCGACGCCATTTTGCTCTACGTCGATTCGATTCGCGACGCGCGACGCTTTATCTCCGCAGCCCGAGCGGCCGCCCGGAATCGTCGTATTCTGGTGTTGAAAAGTGGCCGTACCCGCGGTGGTTCAGTCGCTCTGGAACAACTGAGCCAGACAAGTACAGGGTTAGATGCCGCTTACGATGCCGCGATCCGGCGCTCGGGGATGTTGCGTGTGAACAATACGCACGAGTTATTTGCCGCCGTGGAAACGCTATCTCACTCCGTTCCTTTGCGTGGCGAGCGCCTCGCGATTATCACCAACGGTGGCGGACCGGCAGTGATGGCCGTCGATACGCTCATGGATGCTGGCGGTAAGTTAGCCACCTTAAGTGACTCAACGTTGGACGCACTTAATCAGGTATTACCTGCAAGCTGGTCGCGCACCAATCCGATTGATCTGGTCGGTGATGCGGACACGCAGCGTTACCAAGCAGCAGTGGATATTGTTTTAAACAGCGATGAGGCTGATGCGGTTCTGATTATGCATTCCCCGTCAGTGACGGCGCCAGGGCTCAATACGGCAAAAGCGATTATCGAGTCATTGAAAGCACATCCCCGCGCGCGACGCTTTAATATTTTAACCAATTGGCAAGGTGAAGGAGACGACGCCACGGTGGCAAGATTGGCGTTCACGCACGCCGGCTTTCCTACCTACCGAACGCCTGAAAGTGCCGTAACCGCTTATATGCATCTAGTGGAGTATCGACGTAACCAAAAGCAATTAATGGAAACCCCCACCTCAACCGGGCTAATGGACTATGACTTATCGGCCGCACGGACGTTTATCGAACAAGCAGAGGATATTGAGCATCTCACCCTGACCACCCACGAAGTACGACCTTTTTTAGAAGCCTATGGTATGCAGGTTATGTCGACTTGGCTGGCTACCGATGCCGTGGAAGCGGCCCAAATAGCGGAACAAGTGGGTTATCCTGTTGCTGTGAAGCTTCGTTCCCCGGATATTCGCCATAAATCCGATGTCCAAGGTGTGATGCTGAATTTACGGACTGGAGCCGAGGTCGCCAATGCCACGCAAGCGATCCTAGATCGCGTGTCTGTCACCTTTCCTCATGCTCATATCCAAGGGCTACTGATACAGTCGATGGCGCCTCGAGCCGGCGCACAGGAGTTACGCGTTACCATCAGTAACGATCCCGTTTTTGGTACCATCATTTTGTTGGGAGAAGGTGGATCTGATTGGGATGTCACTAAAGATGCCGCGGTGGCAATCCCTCCTCTTAACATGACATTGGCACGCTACCTTGTGATTGGCGCGATTAAAGGCGGCAAAATCAAGCAACGCGGCTTTCCCGTCTCTATTGATGTGCCTCGTTTATGTCGATTTTTAGTGACGCTGTCACAAATGATCATTGATTGTCCGGAAGTAGATGAACTCGATATCCATCCACTCCTGGTCGCGGGCGAGGAGCTCACGATTCTGGATGCGTCACTGCGGTTGCGAGATTACGCAGGCAGCCAACAAAAACGCTTGGCCATTCGGCCTTATCCTAAAGAATTGGAGCAGTCGATCACGCTTAAAAACGGACACACTATTTTGCTGCGCCCTATCCTTCCTGAAGATGAGCCAACCCATAAGGCCTTTGTCGAAAAAGTCTCCGAGGAGGATTTATACCGCCGCTTTTTCTCTGACGTTGGTGAATTGAATCACGAGGCGTTAGCCAATTTAACCCAAATCGACTATGACCGCGAAATGGCTCTGGTGGCAACGTCCCAACAGCCTTCCGGTAGAGAAGAAATCTGGGGTGTGGTCCGTTTATTAGCCGACCCTCAAAATACAGACGCGGAGTTTGCCGTCTTAGTCCGCTCTGATCTAAAAGGAATTGGTTTAGGGAGTGTGCTTATGGACACCATTATCCGCTACGGCCGTCAGGCAGGCTTATCTCGTATCACCGGAATGACCATGCCCAACAATCGAGGAATGATTACGCTCGCACAGAAATGCGGCTTTAGTATTGATGTTCAAATGGCCGATGGCATTGTCGACATGCAACTGCCTTTGCTGACCGACCTATAGGCTGTTGCGAACCAAGGCTAGGACTTATCAATCGGTATGTCGCCCGCTTGCATATAGGGGGCAAGTAGGTTGGGCAATTGCCTCACCAGCCAGGACTTTGCATTGCCCATTCGGTTACGCTTCCAGGCGAGCCCAAACTTGAGTTGAAATGGCTCCCCTCCTTTTAACCGTTTTAAACGGCCAGCATTCAGATCGTCTTGCACCCAAAACCAAGGCAAGGTTCCTATCCCTTGGCCGTTTAAAATTGCGGTATATTTATCATGCATAGAGCTCACCGTTAACCGTGGTTGATTTTCCAGCACATTGTAGGTTTTAGGCTGCATGCCTCGCGCCGTATCAGCGACGGCGACACCACGGTATTTGGCACGGACATCCGGTTCGAACTGGGCGCGCCTCTTTGTGAATCGATGATCGGGCGTCGCCACCCAATACGCGCTCATTTCTCCTAACGGCTGTACTTTTATCCCCTGAGGCACGGTATCCGGAATCGGTGCAATTAGTACATCGGCGCGCTCTTGGGCTAACGCTTCCCAACAGCCTGCCAATATTTGCTCAGACAGTTTAAGCCGCGTGTTACTCTTTTTGGCCAAACGCTCAATCAAAGGAAAAAAGAAGTGGCTTTTAAATAGCCCATCATAGGCGAGACAAATCTCTAGTTCCCAGCCGTGGGCCAACGATGCCGCATCTGCCACCATTTCATCAGCCGCCTTTAATAACATGCGTCCTCGCTCAACCAATAAATGACCGGCATCGGTAAAGGTCGCGCGATGGCCTGAACGGTCAAAAATCACTAGGCCAAGCTCGTCTTCAAGTTTTTGTACTTGATAGCTTAACGATGAGGGAGCACGGTTCAATGACTCAGCAGCAGCGGCAAAACTGCCCTTTCGCTCGATCGCATCAAGAACGTGTAAGGCTTCAAACGACAACATGGCTTTCTCTTGCTTATTATCCCAAATGGGGAGCGTGACTGATCAAAATACTATATCAGGATTTACTTTGTCACCCTATGGCTAATCGATGGATAACAAACCCCGAAATCAAATAGCCTGTTAGTCACAATAAATCAGGCATATAGCACAAAACCATAACGGATTTCGTTTCCTTTTTCGCGAAGGTGTCATACTCTAAAATAGAGGTGACGATGAGACTAGACCGTATTGAAATCGCAGGCTTCCGTGGAATTAGACGCCTGTCACTCCAAGTCGATGAGCTAACCGTTTTAATCGGTGAAAACGCGTGGGGAAAATCGTCTCTTTTGGACGCACTGGAGCTAGCATTCCATCCCAGTGGTGATAAACCACAGTTTAAACGCTCTGACTTTCATGTTGACCATGCCCTTGGCGTCGCGCCAGAACAACAGTTTCAGATTATTCTTCGTTGGCAAGAAAGCTTTCCTGGCGAGTATAAAGCACGTCGCTATCGTCGTTTTAAGCCACTCTGGAACGGTGAAAACGCTGGTTGTCGTACGTTGGATTATTGTCTGAATGCGACCATGCAAGACAGTAAAGTGTCGGTACAGCGCGTATTCTTATCATGCCACGGTGACGCTATCGAGAAGGTCGATAACGATGCGCTCGCAAGCCATTTGATGCAGATCCACCCCGTAGTCAGGGTGCGTGATGCCAGGCGTATGCGCGTGCCCGGACAAATCGTCAATAAAGATAATACACGTATCGAGCAACGTTTAGATAATACCTATCGGCGATTATTAATGATGCCCGGACATGTTAACAAAGGTGAAATCAAAAGCGGCCTACATGCGATGCGTCAGCTACTTGACCACTATTTTGCCGCAGACGAACATAGCCGTGCTCCTTATCCCATCCATGCGCCTGGTGCCTTAGCGATTACCCACAACCAAATGCATCCATTAGAAGCGGTGGCCGCCAATACCTCAAACCAAAGCCGGCTCGTATTAATGGGTCTATTGAGTGCCTTTGTGCGGGCGCGTGGCCCGAAACAACTCAAACGCAATGCCCGTCCTATTATGCTGTTTGAAGATCCTGAGGGTCGGTTACATCCCACACTTTTAAACCAAGCATGGCGGTTGATTCAATTGATGCCCATGCAAAAGCTGTTAACCACTAACAGCGGTGATTTACTAGCAGGCGTTCAGCTCGATCATATTCGCCGACTCGTGCGTCATCCCACGGAAACACGTAGCCATCAAGTCCCCTCCCATTTGCTGACGCAAGATGAACGTCGGCGTGTGACGTTTCACGTTCGCTTCCACCGTCCCAGCGCACTTTTCGCTCGTTGTTGGTTATTGGTTGAGGGGGAAACCGAAATCTGGCTATTTAATGAGCTTGCACGTTTACAAGGTTATGACTTTGCAGCAGAAGGTGTCCATTTAATTGAGTTTGCACAAAGCGGACTTCGTCCGTTAATCAAAACCGCCAAAGCATTGGGAATAGAATGGCACCTTGTCGCCGATGGCGATATGGCAGGAAAGAAATACGCAGCCACTGCACGAGGACAAATAGACCACCAGCCCGAAGGGTCAAAACTGACGGTGCTGCCTGATAGAGATATCGAGCATTATCTGTACAACAATGGTTATGAGCCGTTGTTTCGCGAAATGGCCGGCGTGGCGAGTCAGCAGCCGCATATGAACGATAAGCGCATCATCGCCAAGGCACTAAAACGCTACGCGAAACCCGATGCGGCATTGGCCATCATTGCTTATACAGAAAATGAGTTGAATGCGCCTATTCCCAAGCTATTACGCTGGGTGATTCAGCGCGCCATTGGACTAGCAAGAGGCGTCGGATAACGCCTCAAACACGCTTATTGATCAATGCGTTGGAAAAATAGCGTCACTTTACCTACCTCAATGCCCCATTTGCGCATCGAGGTGATGTTAAAGAGGCGATCATCATCTTGGCGAAACATCCAGTCATCAAAATGGAGCTGATATTCACTCTCGCCCACCGGCACCACTAAATCGTAGCGCCAATTGAGGGCATTTCCCGCGACGACACCCGTTGCTTCGCCCACAATATCTCCGGCAGTACCGTATAAGTGCCGTCCTCATGACGTGTAATCGTCCACACTCGCGTTTGGGTTTCTCCGTCCGCATAAATAAATGACTCATCCAGTGTCAGTGTATCGCCTACAACCGTGCCCTCAATATCGACTTCGAAGCGACGCGTTTGCTCACCGGTAAAATCTTGCACGATGCCCCACGCTTTGGTTTGCCCGTCAAAATACTCAAACAAGTTAAATGCCGGCTCACGACCTTGGTAATCATCAATATCCGCCGAGCATGCGGCAAGCATCATAACGCTTGCAAGCGTCAGACATACTCGGTTCAACATCCGCGTCCACTTTATCATGGTGTTTCTCCTAATAATGCGCCCCGGTGATCGGGAAAATCTGTGTTGTCTGACAGCCAGATAGCCAAAAAGGCATCGGCCAGTTCAGCTTCGTCGACAACCAAGGTGGTACGCCAATCTTTCCTTGTTGGTAATGAAACACACCGTTATCTTTTTGACGAACAAACGCGAGACGATCGCCCTCTATTATATCGGGCCACGCATCACCAAGCTCAGTCTGCCAGCGTTCACGCTGCGCAGCAGAAAAACCCAAATGCGCCCATTGATCGTTTGTCGCTTTCATCAAACGCTCGTCGCTAATATCTCGGGCATAGGTGATCACGAGCGCATGTGGTGATTGTGCCTGATAGCGGCCTGACGGTGCGCGTAATGACGACTGATAGATAGTCCACCAGCCCCACGTTAAGGTCGCTTCACCCACTTCTGGCCATTGCTGCCAAGCCATCGAGACGTCGGGAGAGGGTGTTTCGGCCTGCACAGACGTTGCCATGTTGAAGAAAGCACAGGCGATGAGGGCCTTCCATCTTGTCATTGCTGTCCCCTTGTTGCCGCTATTTGCGCCTCTACTTTGTGTTGTAGCCAGCGCATTAAGGTAACGAATATTGCACTATAAATCGCCCACACGCCGAGTAAAACCACGCCCGTTACCCAAAAAGACTGAGGGAACGATAAGGCGTCGAGTCGCTCTCCTGCCAGATAACTACTGGCGCCGCCTAAGCTCCCAATCACCGAGATGAACCAAGTTGGGCGTGCAAGCACTAATTCGCGCATTAACCATGCAAATGCACAGAAACCCAACCACAGTAAAACAAGCCAGGCGGGCATAGTAACGGAGCCAGTGTTAACGTTTATCCACTGAGTGTACAGCAACGCACTGTCGCCGATCAGGCCTACCGGTGCTAGCACCAAGATCCCCCAGATCACGCTGCGATCATACGCAATCGCAGCCAGTAACATAGCAACCATTAACCATTGTAAACTCGGTGGCCCAATAGCCGCCGAGAACCAGTACACGTTGAACAATAAAGAGATCAACACAAAGCGCATTATTTAGGCCTCTCGCCAAGCCGGCCGGCTGAGCAACAGTTGCACGCTGATGGTTCGCTCTTTAAATCCCCCTTCGCAATAGCAAAAATAATAACGCCATAGGCGCGCAAAACGATCGTCGTATCCGTATTCACGCAAGGTCTCTGCTTGTTGATTAAAACGTGCGTGCCAATCCGCTAATGTTTGCGCGTAATCCAAACCAATGTCTTTTAAATCCCGCATTACAAAATCTGTTTGGGTGGTGAAGTGGTCAAGTAAAACATTCACCGAGGGCAAGAAGCCCCCCGGGAAGATGTGCTTTTGAATAAAGTCGACATTGCTGCTGTAGTGGTCATAACGCTGATCGGCAATGGTGATCGCTTGAATCGCCATCAAACCATTTGGTTTGAGTAATGACTGACACTGTCGGACAAAGGTATCTAAGTACTCTTTCCCTACCGCTTCAATCATCTCTATCGACACCAATTTGTCATACTCACCGGTAAGATCGCGGTAATCTTCTTTGAGCAGCGTGATCTTATTGTCTAGCCCTTCTCGCTCAATGCACGCTTGTGCCCACGCATGTTGCTCTTCCGAAATCGTGGTTGTGGTAACGCGACAACCGTAATGCTTTGCCGCATAAATCGCCATCCCTCCCCAACCGGTGCCGATTTCGATCAAATGGTCATCAGGCGTCAGCGACAGTTGCCGGCAGAGACGATCCATCTTTTCAATTTGTGCCGTTTCTAATGATGCGCCACTTTCCGGATAAATTCCGCTGGAATAGAGCATGTTGTCATCGAGAAAATGACGATAAAGATCGTTACCGAGATCATAATGCGCCGCGATATTTCGACGTGCCGTATCTTTCTCGTTACGATTGCGCCAGTGTGCCAGTTTATGACCGAGGCTCACCAACCAGCCCGTGTGCTTTTCAATTCGATCAATCGCAGGCAAATTGCGAGCAAAAACTCGGACCACATCGGTTAAACTGGGCGACTCCCACCAGCCGTCGATATATGCTTCAGCCGCGGCAATACTGCCCCCAGTCAAAATACGTGTGTAAAAACGCGGATCATGGACCAAGACTGATGCGTGTAATTGTGCCTGAGGGTCACCACACTGCAAGGTCTGACCCTGCTCATCAACCAGCGAGATGCAGGCATCTTTGACGTGTGCCATTAACGTGTAAACCAACTGCTTCGCGTAATGCTCTTTACGCGTCAATGTGCGTTGACTTTGAGGTACGTCCGTTACAGACATAATTACTCCTTCTTCGCACCCGGGTGCGGATAAAACGGTGCGCCCTTTATCCAAAGTTTGAGCGCTTGCCAATAAATACCAATGAGAACTTTTACTGTTTCTATCGGTGTCCGGATCAATAATTTGCCCAATGTCTTTGAGGTAAAAGGCCGCCGTTGAAGCCCGAGCGTGGCATCGAACTCCTTGATCTCTCTGTGTGCTTCAAGGTGCAAATGCACCCGCTCGCCGAGTGGGCGAAGGCGCCAATAATAGCGTTGTTCTATAGGGTTGAACGGTGAGACATGAAACGCTTTATCATTCTCCCAGCGCTTACCGGCGGGGACCGCGTAATAAAAGCGCTCTCCCCACGGGGTATTGCTGACTTCGGCAAGCACATAGCGCCAGTTATTGTCTTGGTCATAGACGTAATAAAAATTCGCCGGGCTGAAATACACGCCGAGATAACGCAGCTGACACAGTGCATAAACTTTGCCTTCGATGCGCTCTCCGGTGAGAGCATGCACCTTGTCGAGACACGCTGTTTTAGTGTCTTCTCGCCCATCTAAGTAATCTCGATAATCAAAAGCCGCCCAGCCCCATTTACCAAGACGAAATCCCGTGACTTGTGACGACAGTAATGCGAGTTCGTCTAAATCAATCAAAGGCATGAAAACAGGATAACTGAACATATGCTTTATCGGTGTATAGCGCCGATGTCGGACTTGCCCGACATACAAGCCGCTATTCAATGGTACAACCGACTCACTCACGAATTAATCCCCTCCACCACGTCGAGTGCACTTCTTACACCGTCTTCATGGAAACCGTTGTACCAATACGCACCACAGAACCAGCTTTGTTGTTGGCCATTAATCTGATGACGTTGTTGTTGCGCCGCGACGCTCTCGGTATTAAAGACCGGATGCGCATAGACGAAACGACGCAAGATTTTACTCGGATCGATTTTGTCAGTCTGATTGAGCGTCACACAGAACGTCTCAGGCGACTGAATTGATTGCAGTATATTCATATTGTAGGTCAAAGCAGCTGGATCGGTGTCTCTTTCTGTAGACAGAGGCAAATGATAATTCCAGCTCGCCCACGCGCCTTGTCGCTTGGGCAACAGGGCTGTGTCTGTATGTAGCACCACGTCATTATCTTGATACGGAATAGCGCCGAGGACTTGTCGCTCCGCGTCACTGGGATCGGCCAGCATCGCGAGCGCTTGATCGCTGTGACACGCGAACACCACCTGATCAAACACGTGCTCGCCTTTATCCGTGGTGACATAGACCGCACCTTGATCACGTCGAACCTGTTTAACCGGCGTATTTAGGTGAATGTTATCGGCAAAGGCTGGCGTCAGCTTTTCCACATATTCGCGTGAGCCACCTGGGATCACATACCACTGCGGTCGATTGATCACATCTAACAAACCATGATTTTGGAAAAACCGTAGGAAGAAGGCTAATGGAAAACCACGCATATCCGACAGCGTTGACGACCAAATGGCCGCGCCCATGGGTAAAATATAGTTTTGGCAAAAATAATCACTGAACCCATGTTGGTTAAGGAAATCCCCTAAGGTATTCAATGATGAAGACGGCGCGTTATCTTTCGCTGCGTACGCGTCGCGGGCGAGGCGATTAAAACGCATGATCTCAGCTAAAAAGCGGTAAAAACGTACATTAAGAATATTGCGCTTTTGTGCGAATAACGACGATAGGCTGTGACCGTTATATTCTAGGCCGTTCGCATCGTTGCGCACACTAAAACTCATTTGTGAAGGCTGACGCCCAACCCCGATTTCATTGAGCAAGCGTTCATAATTCGGATAGGTTCTGTCATTAAAGACGATAAAGCCGGTATCAATCGCGTATTGTCCACTGTCGACCTCAACATCCACGGTCGCAGTGTGACCGCCAAGGTAATCATTTGCCTCAAACAACTGAATATTGTGTTGCTTGTTGAGATAATGAGCGCAAGTTAATCCGGCAATGCCCGAGCCAATAATGGCAATTTTCATGATTTATTTCCTTGTCATACGTCGAGCAAGGGCTATCTGCCAAGACATGGGCAGTAGCGCTAAAAATTTGAGAATAAACGTAAATTTTCTTGGGAAATGCACTTCCGTCTTGCCTTTGGCTAATCCAGATTGGATCGCCGCCGACGCTTGTTTCACACTGACACGCATCGGCATGGCAAAGTCATTTTTGTCCGTGAGCGGAGTTTCCACGAAACCAGGAGAGACAAGTGACACTGTCACTCCTTGCTGAGCAAGATCGGCGGATAACGTATTAGCGATATAGCTGATCGCCGCTTTGGATGCACCATACGCTTCCGCTCGGGGCAGTGGCATGTAACTGGCAGAGGAACCAACGATAGCAAGATGGGTCGTATCGTTAAAACCTGCTTGTAACGCTTCAATACAATTGAGCACACCAAACACATTGATATCAAACACCCGCTTAAACAACGACACATCAATCCGACCCTGATCGAGATATTCGCAGGTTCCCGCGTTCAAAATGATCAAATCTGGCGCCATACTGAGGCTGCCTAATGCCTGATGTGTTTGGTCACTATCGGTCGCGTCAAACGCCAAGGGAGTGAGCGAGGCATGATCATTCGCCAGTGCAGCCAGTTTGTCTTGGTTGCGCCCACAGGCGGTGACTTGCCAGCCTTGTCGCGCATAATCTCGAGCTAACTGCTCGCCAATGCCTGAGGTCGCTCCGGTGATCACTACGTGTTTCATTGTCCTAACCTCGTCTTAATATGTTTCAGTAAGCGTCCGACCACAGGTAATGCTTCGTACAGCATTTCGCCCATATCAAAATAGTCACGGTGACCAACAATTTTTCCCTCGCTAAAGCGCAAGTGAGAGCAACCTTGTACCTGACGTGATTTGCCCTTTTCTAATTTTGGGTGCGAGAGTGTCATTGTCCAGGTGACAAATGCATCATCGCCTTCGACCGCGGTGTGGTGGATATCAAATTGGCACGCACTAACGTTCTCATACAGGACGGTAAAATACTGAATGAAGGCGCCAAGCCCGACAATTTTATGTGCCGGGTCAAGAAACACGATCTCGGGATGATAAATCGATGCTAGTGACGATAAATTGCTTTTGTTCAATGCCTTATAAGTAGACACAAATTGCGTCACCCCAGCTTGTGTTTCATGCTGTGCCATTAAAACGCCTTCCTGAGGCTGGTTTTTAGCAGCTTCAAACAAGGCTAACGCTTTCTTTCTTTGTTTAGCGTGATCAACCACAGGCCGTGGATAGTCGAGGGATTGCGCATACTTCTCTGCCCATGTCCATGGCTGGTGAGCATTCTTGCCAGGCACCGGTTTTAAGGCCGGAATCCAACGGCGGATAAAACGCCCATCGCTGTCAAACCGCTCCCCTTGTGTCGTGGGGTTAAAAATCCGGAAATAAGGCTGAGCATCGGTGCCGACAGACGCCGACCACTGCCAACCACCATTGTTAGACGCAAAGTCACCATCAATCAGTTTGGACATAAAATAATCTTCGCCCCAGCGCCAATCGATCAGTAAGTCTTTGGTTAGAAAGCTCGCTACGATCATTCGTAAGCGGTTATGCATCCAACCGGTTTGATTCAGTTGCTGCATCGCCGCATCCACAATCGGAAAGCCCGTTTGTCCGCTCTTCCACGCCTCAAATAACGCCGGGTCGTTTTCCCAAACCACCGACTCTCCCCATCCCAAGAAACACTGCCGTTTACTGATAGCGGGGTTCTGCGCACTCACTTCTTGGTAAAAATCGCGCCAAATCAGTTCAGATAACCAGGTGGCAGCACCGGTGTCTGGCTCTCGCCAATCGCCATTTTCCGCTTGGAGTCGGGCTAGACATTGTCGTGGTGACAAGGCGCCGATCGCGAGATAAGGAGAAAGCTGGCTGGTGCCATCAATCGCAGGAAAGTCACGTTGCTTTTTGTAGTCTGCCGCTCGCTCACGGCAATATTCGCGCAAGCCATCAAGGATCCCTTTTTCATCGGCCGCCCACGCTGAGACATTTTCGGTTGGGTAGGCAAAGTCAATGGGAGTGAGTTGAGAGAAAATGTCGCTCACCACAGACGTCGCTTCTCGCACAGAAGGCGCTTTACGGGGTGATAAGTCCAAGTTATCGAGTGCGCGTAAACAGGCTTTCTTAAACGGGGTAAATACTTTGTAAGCCTCCCCTTTTCCGGATTTTATCGTTCCAGGCGCGAACAAATTGCGATCCGCATAGGTGTGCCAAGCGATCCCTTTCGCCTCTAAATCAGCCTGCACTTTATTGTCACGTTTGGTTTCATTGAGCTCGTATTCATGATTCGCGAATACCGCTTGTGCCTGAATTTGCGTGGCGCACTCTGCCACTTTACGCGCGGCTTCAGAATAATCGTCCGCTCGCTCAACGACTAATGGGATATTGAGCGCGGTGAGTTCCTCGCGTAGTGCCTCAAGCCGTGCTTTGATCAGTCCGGCTTGCTTTGGCGCGAGATGATGCTCAGACCACTGCTGCGGCGTTTCGATAAACAGCCCCACCACAGGGCTAGATGACGCACTCGCCGCACTTAACGCTAGGTTGTCTAATACGCGTAAATCGCGTCGAAACCAAACTAGATGCATAACGTATTGTTCTCCCTAAGATCCTTAAGCTCGTCACCGTGTACGGAGTAAATAAATGCTTGGCTCACTACCTCAATCTCATTTTGCGACAGACAAAGACGGAGTTGATTGAGCTGTGTGCGGTCGAGTCGGTGGTTTGCCATCACGGCCAGTGTATTAACCTGCTGCTCACGCATGACTTTTAAGATTAAACTTAACTGGCTATGCGGCTGTGATAGCGTAGTGACGTTGTAACCTTTTTCGTAAAGTGCCACCGCCATCAAGACGCGTTGGTATTCACTGGTAGGGTTAAGAGAAACCAACCAACACCTTGATCGCGTGTTTCGCTTGGCATTTGCCGTGATCACGGACCGACACTGTTCAATCACCGTGGTTTGCCAGAGATCACGCTGTAGCATACTAACCGCCCCGTCATGATGACTAAGCCACTGATCAACCGGCGTCATGACATGCTCAGCTAACCAATAAAAGGGATACTCTTTAAAGATTTGCTCCAAGGTCTGTTTTAGGCGTTTCACCGAGAACGTATGGATACACTCGATTAACTCCCGAGCGACACCGTTGTCTTCAACGTCAACCGTCGCGGGTGTTTGCACTAACAAGGGTTTAACCTTGCTGATCGAGACACCTTTGTCCAGCCACTGGAGAATTCGGGTGATCGTGTCCACGTCATCGTCGCTGTATAAACGGTGACCTTTTGTGGTTCTCGCCGGCGACAATAAGCCATAACGACGTTGCCAAGCGCGCAAAGTGACTGGGTTAACGCCCGTTTTCTCTGCGACCTGGCTGATGGTAAGTGTGCGTGATGTCTCACAAGCCATAACGTAACCTCAATGCATCGGGATATGGCTTGAGATAGGCTTGATTCGCTAAATAGTCATCAGGGTGATTATGTAAATGATGTGAAATTAAGGTCAAAGGCGCCAGTAATGGCATGGTGCCTTGACGATAAGCGTGGATGAGATTCGCCAGCTCGGCTTTTTGGCCTTTGTCGAGATTATTTTTAAAGTAGCCTTGCAAATGCATCAGCACATTGGTGTGCTTTTTACGGGTAGCACGAATGGCAATCGCCTGCATGAAGGCAGTCCGATACTGTTCAAAGAATGTCTCACTATCATAATGCCCAATGTTCGCCATAAAACGCCCTAGCTCGCGATAATGTTCGGGCGAGTGAGCCATCAACACCAGCTTGTATCGTGAGTGAAAATCAACCAGCGCTTTTTTGGTGATGCCCTCTTCAACACTTTTATAGAGGTCATCCAGCGCGAACAACCGGAATACGAAATTCTCTTTTAAGATAGGATCGTTGAGTCGGCCGTCTTCTTCCACTGGCAGCCAAGGCATCTGCGCCATCAATTCTTGCGTGTACAGGCCAACCCCAGAAATATCAGAGGCATAGCCATTCTCACGATACACTTTCACCCGCTCCATGCCACAGGTCGGCGATTTGGCGCAGACGATGTATCCGCGGAGTGCTTTGTGTTTGAGCTCTTCTACTTTACGCTCACTGAACGCGACCATTTTGTCCGTGTAATCTTTCTCTGGATCCTTGGTCTGAACGAGTTTCACCGAGAGATCGCCTTTATCGACGAGCCTAATCGCCGGACGGGGAACGGGAAGGCCGATTCCCACTTCGGGGCACACGGGCACGAAATCCACGTATGGACTTAACTCTTTGGTCACGAATGCGCTGCGCTTGTGACCACTATCAAAGCGCACTTTCTCACCGATCACACAGGCGCTTACACCCACTGGAAACGACATGCCTCACCTCTACACTCACTGTGCAACTTGCGTCACACTTGTACATTTATATTGTCTTGTACAACTAAAGGTAGAGGATTGATCAAGATTGTACAAATTTTTTTATTTGTACAATTTAAGAGAATCAAAGCGACGCGCTATTGCTGAAAGCATAACGCTTCTTTGCGTGCCTTAGGCCACTGCTTAATTTCCCATTCGCGTTGCATCGCGGCCCGTTTTTCCATCGGTTCAGACTGCCATGCCAGTGATAATGGGCCTTTACCACGCAATGCGCGCGCGCCTTTTCCGGCTCTATGCTGCGCGAAACGACGGGATACGTTGGTCGTCACACCACAATACAAGTGGCCTTGGCGCGTTCGAATCAAATACACAAACCAAGGCGTATTCATATTGAACTACTGCCCCAACACCGTATCTAGCATTTGACGCAGCTCCGCGACCTCTTGCTCAAGTGCCGTCACACGCTGAGATAGCGATAGGTTGTCAGACGCGCGATCTTCTTCTGGCTCATCACCTTGGTAGGTGTTCGAATCGATAGACACATCGGTGAATACGTGTCTGTACCGTGATTCTCGCTTACCCGCTTCACGAGGTAACTTTTGCACCCATTGCTGCTCAACCATGCTTGTCAGTGTTGCCTCTACGTCCGCCATATCATTAAATGTGCATAGACGTTGGGTCCGAGTTCTTAGCTCTCCAGATGTTTGCGCACCACGCAGTAACAGCACACAAATAAGGCTTTTTGCTGTTCGCTAAACGTCAAGTCACCAAACGGCGTATTACAGAACCGATGCTGGTATTTTGTCACGCGGTTTCCGTTCCCCTCTTGTGGCTCACAAGCCTTGCTTCTTCCAACTGATGGATGACATCCAGTACGTCTGAGTCCGACATGTCGTAAACAGGGTCACGATTGCTTTTCTGATTCACTGCGGTAGTCAATGCGTTTAAAGTAAGCGGATAGTGGTCCGGAGTCGTGACTTCTTTTTCAAGCAAACAGCCAATAATACGCTGTTGGTAAGGGGAGAGTTCTATAGACATAGTTGATGTCCCAATTCGGCTAAATGACTCGCTTTATATCAACTGACGGCTATGCAAGCAATCACGGCCCTCGCTGTCGGTCATACGCTAACCCCCAGCAACCCCCAATATTGGTAGCAAGATCACACCTTAATCGTCCACTTGTTTGCCAATCCTCCCCCATATTAGCGGCGCTAATGATATACTTTAGGCAAATGAAGTATGTGGAGCGCACAACATGGGCCTGTTTAGTTCAAAACCTCATCCAAATCATGGAGTCTCTATCATTGCGAAAAACTGCAAGGTAGTGGGTGATATCGACCTTGAAGGTGACATTCAAATTGATGGGTTTGGAGAGGGCAACATTACTCAAGCCAATGCTGTTGTTATTTCTGCCTCAGGCCATTTTCGCGGTACCGTTCACGCTAAACACATCACCATCAATGGGTTAGTCGAAGGCCAGTGTGATGCAGATGCTATCGATATTCTCTCACAAGGGAAAATGAAAGGTGTGCTCAACACCGAACAGTTAACCATTGAAAAAGGCGGCCTGCTTGCCGGTGAAAACCGAGCGACCTTGTTGACGGATACGGTCGTTCCTCTGTCTGAACAAAGCCGTACAGAGACCAAAAAAGATCCTGATACGCACCACGCCGATCATAAAACGCGCGCTTCCTCATCCAAAAAATCATAAGGAGAATCGGTGTATGTCTGATACCGATGCCAACGCAACCCAGGTAAGTATTGAAAGCTTTTCACCCGAACTACAGTGCGTGATCCGCTATGAACAAGCACCAGAAGCAATGTACACCATGATTGCCTCTGTTCATGATGCGGCAGGACCTAGTGTACGAGAGGCGTGGGAAAAATTACCCCTGAGTGCACAAAATGTCCTAGATAATTACGATCAATTCCATGCTTTGGTAGCCATTAGCCAAAGTTATGCCGGAATAGATGCGCTAAGCGAGCTCGAGAAAGTCGACTTAAGTGATATGTCCGACGAGGCGAGAGAAAACTACAAAGCCAAGTGCTTAACGATGTGCTCAGCTCTTGCGTCAAGGATTTGTCTAAACAGCTTAAACAAGCGCGTTTAAAGCCAGGCTTGAAACGCGAATTCCAAGCGATTTTTCAAAAATAAACACAGTTAGCGCTAGCCGCTGACCCTGGTAGTTTAGCCCCCCAAACGCTGGGGGCTTTTTTTATCTACAAACCTTTTTAGCGACGAACAAATGAATTAGGCAGACGCACTGAGAAGAGCCGTCTTTTCTCGACGCGCACGAACAGCTGCTGCCAACTGGTATAGTGCCTTCTCGGTATCATCCCAACCGATGCAGCCATCTGTGATGCTTTGACCATAGGTAAGCGACTGCCCGTCAGTTAAATCTTGTCGACCTTCGACCAGGTGGCTTTCAATCATGACACCGAAAATCGCCTGATTTCCAGCGTCAACCTGGCCCGCAACATCTTCACAGACTTGTTTTTGTTTTTGATACTGTTTGCTGCTGTTTGCATGACTTAAATCTATCATCACTTTTTGACGTAAGCCTGCACTCGTCAATGCGCTGCAAATCTGATCCACATCTCCGGCACTGTAATTCGGCGTTTTACCTCCACGTAAAATCAAATGGCAATCCTCATTACCGGCAGTTGCGACAATGGCTGAATGGCCATACTTGGTCACAGAGAGAAATTGATGAGGCGCGCTGGCAGAGCGAATCGCATCGGTTGCGATTTTAATATTGCCATCCGTTCCGTTTTTAAAGCCAACCGGACAAGATAGACCTGATGCCAGCTCTCGATGCACTTGTGATTCTGTGGTTCGTGCCCCTATCGCTCCCCAGCTAATCAAATCCGCCATATACTGCGGGGTAATCATATCTAAAAACTCCCCCGCCGCGGGTAAGCCGGTATCGGCAATATCGAGTAGCAGTTTACGCCCCAAGCGCAAACCATCGTTGATCTTAAAACTATTATCTAAATACGGGTCATTAATCAGGCCTTTCCATCCAACGGTTGTGCGCGGTTTTTCAAAATAGACCCGCATAACAATTTCGAGATCCTCACTCAAGGTTTCACGAAGTTGCTTGAGTTTTCGTGCATAGTCTCGCGCTGCATCTGGATCGTGAATGGAGCAGGGGCCCACCACAACAATCAAGCGATCATCATCGTCATTCAACACGCGATGAATCGCTTGGCGAGCGTTAACTACTGTCTGCTCTGCCGCCTCTGTCGCAGGGAATTTTTCTAATACAGCAATAGGCGGTAGCAGTTCTTTTATTTGTTGGATTCTTACGTCATCCGTTGGGTGTACACTCATGGGCTTATCCTGTGTTTGCTTTTTCTGTTTAACGTGCTTTTTAACGCGCTAGTACTGCCGTTTGCGGGCTTACGTTTTATCGTTACCTGTCTACGCTAACCTGACACCTTTGCCAGTGCAAATATTTTTTTACAGAAAGTAAAAAACAAAATTTTTTATAAAATTGACAGAGCATAAAATATAAAATTCAGCATAACTGTGAGCGATAAGATAAATTCCCCATGCACACGCAACCTCGTTATTGCACTCGTCACACAGAAGCTATTACACTGATCGTTAAATATAAAAGGAGTACATGACGTGATCACACGCCTTACCACTAGCGCACTGTTGGCGATATGCCTTTGGATCCCAACGGCTCAAGCCACCAACTTTGACTACAACCATATTCAAGTCAATGCATTAGGCAATCCCAGTGGTCTAGGTGGTTTAGCACGCTTTGCCTTTACCGAGGGGGCACATTTTGTTGTCAAAGGGAATACGCAATTTGAAGGCGACTGGTATACTTCTGGGGGTGTCGGTTTCATGCGCCTGTTAACGACTTTGTCGATTTGTATGGTGAGCTTGAAGGCGCATGGTTAAAACGCCCGGGAGATAGACGGCATGATACAGGCCAGTTTGCGACGGTAGTTGGTGCTGGCATGCGAGCGTGGGTCGCACCGCCTTTTGAGGCGAATCTGTACGTAGGATCTATTATTTTTGATCAAGACGACAGCACCAGCCTTGTTGAAATTGGTGGCCGTTTTCACTCGACAGAAGCGTTATCTCTCGGCGCCACTTGGCGAGCCAATGGTTTAGAGCAAAACCGCTTGATTTTCTCAGTCAGATACCTGTATTAATAGCCTGTGGTTACCTGCTCTCTTCTACAGCGTGATCATACTAGTGTGACCTTCTCTCGCTGGTGAAAGTTTTAATCTAAGCTAAATTAAAAAGTAGAGGCGTACCACTCTTGTAAAAGTGGGCGTCTTTAGTGCGTGGTGTAACGCTCAAGTCTGACGCTCGCCGTCATTGTGCGTGGGAACTGTCGGAGGGTATAACGATGGTGATGACTCAGCGTATTGGTGAATTTGAGAGAAAAATACAAGAAGCTTATCAAGAAGGTAACATTGAAACGGCTCACCGCTTGGAGGAGCAGGCCGCGTTGTTGCGGCGACGTAAGCTAAAACCTGCTGCTGATTTCCAAGCAGCCAGTCAGGTAGAAGACTTTCACGATGTTGCTGACGGGGATTACTATGATAGCTAACACATAACCATAGAAGCGGTCAGAACTGACATTTTCGTATATATGTAGAATATGTAGAATATGTAGAATATGTAGAATATGTAGAATATGTAGAAAAGCCTTCTCCCACGGAGAAGGCTTTTTATTTGCTGCCTAAAACGTATGTTCAAAAGGACTTGTACAGCAAATTATTGTGCGGCACGCTCACGACGAACGATCCATGCCGCAGCAGTAATAAAAGCAACGACCAGTGCAGTTTCCACAGCAACACCCCAGTTTTATTAGTGGTTAAAAGACAAAGACCCATGTTGTCAGTGACTCAATCGTATAAATAATGCGACCCTGTCAACAGATGCGCATAGTCTACGGATCAATGAGTTAAAAATCAGCTATAGAATCGATCTAACGCAAAGAAAAGTGTGTTTTTTGGTAATAACGACACTTTGGCAGATAAAGTTTCATCAACTCACAAAGTTAAACGTGACAATGCGCAGTTTTAGCTAAGGATCTGTTGTAAAAAGCGCTGTGCTAACTGATTGAGAAAAGGCGGAATGATAATAAAATATTATTAGGCTAGTCGGCTCCGCTGCACCAGCTGGTACAGCGGATAATCACGACAAAAGATAGGCGTATTATGAGGTTACGATTCAGGTTTTGTTTTCTTTTTTGCTAACGGCACATCACCGACAGGCACATTGTTGTAAAAACTCTTATCTCGTTTTTTCGGGGCTTTAGGCTGCTTTTTAGCGGGTGCTTTGTTACTTTTTGCAGGTCTAGGCGCTTTTTTATTAGGGGCTTTTTTTCTCTTTAAAGCCTTTAAATTTACCCTCGAGACCTTCTATTGCAGTAAATTCAAGCTTTTGTTGCAAGAAACCTTCAATATTTTTAAAGCTTCGCCAGTCTTTCGGCCCAACCAGTGAATAAGACAGGCCTTGATGCCCGGCTCGTCCTGTCCGTCCGACACGATGCACATATTCTTCCGCGTGTTTTGGCATATCAAAATTAATGACCAAAGACACATTCAACAAATCTAACCCACGTGAGGCAACATCGGTCGTGACCAACACCTCATGAAAACCGCGCTCAAACTCATTCATAATACGACTGCGTGACGCTTGGTTTAGCTCGCCACTTAACGCAATTGCTTTGTAACCAGCTTGAGTAAATCGTTCTGCTAACCGTTCCGTATCAACGTGTGGCGGTAAAGATCATGACTTGCTTATGCACATTAACGTTCATCAAGTGCTCGAGCAGTGCCTGTTTGTGATCAAGGTGATCACACAACACAAAATGCTGCTCAATATCGCTGTGTAATCTTTCCGCTTCACCAACCGCGATCCGCTTAGGCGACTTTAGCATACCGGCAGCGATTTCAGTCACTTGCTGATGATCTAACGTCGCAGAAAACATCAGGGTCTGTCTTAAGCGATGGTCGGCGTGATCATTAACACTATCCAGTTGTTCTTTAAAGCCAAGATCAAGCATGCGATCCGCTTCATCTAAGATCAACATTTCTAATCCAGATAAAGACACGTTCCGCTGTTTTAAGTGATCGGCAAGACGTCCAGGCGTGGCCACGACAAAAGTTGGATACTGGCGAAAAACCTTGGCTTGTTCGTTGAAGTTTTCGCCACCTAAAACTAAGGCCGCTTTATGGGTCGTGCCACTGGTCAGCATCCGCAACTGCCCATAGACTTGTTTAGCTAACTCGCGAGTCGGTGCCAGTATCAACACTCGCGGATCTCGACGACTGAGAGGTTTAGAACGCAAGACACGCTGCATCGCTGGCAATAAAAACGCCAGTGTTTTTCCTGAGCCTGTTTTCGATGACGCCAGCAGATCTTTCCCTGCCATCACCACAGGGATCGCTTGGCGTTGAATGTCGGTTGGCTGTTCAAATCCACGGTGGGCAATGAGCGACAGTAAGCGTCTATCGAGTCCCAAATCGTCAAATTGCAAGGTATCACTCCAAAGGTAAATCAAAAGCAACAGGCGCACACGCGCCATTTAAGGCGGCGAATGCTATCATACTTTACGTAAAAACACTGCACCACGTAAAAACACTGCATCAAAACTACCGACACTACGATATACAGAAGCCGTTTTTAACGGTATGGCAGTATACGCGATCCATAAAAAAGAAAGCACTATCCCACAAGTTTGTTAACAAAATGTTGACGCATAAATAGACATCAAGGTAGCGTGACAGGTAAGACCAGATAACAAGGAGTGTCTATGTTCTCGTCTCCACTCGCGCGTGCTAATCAACATCTATCGCTATTCGGCTTCCTAAAAGTTCCAATGATAGGCTGGTGTCGGCCAAAAATCCTGACCATTGATGATAGGCATGTCACGATGCGAATTCCGCTAGGTCGGCGCACTAAAAATCATTTGAACAGTATGTATTTTGGTGCTTTGGCGGTAGGGGCCGATGTAGCAGGCGGCTTTCTTGCGATGGCCATGGCAGAGCAGCGAGGCGTGAAGATTAGCCTCGCGTTCAAATCGGTACAAGCCGACTTTCATAAACGTCCAGAGGGTGATGTCATTTTCACCTGCCAAGATGGCGAAAAAATCAGTGGCATGATTAGCGATGCTATAGAGACAGGTGAACGTATCAATCAACCGTCACGATTATCGCGACGTGCCCAAGCTTACATGGCGACGAGGCCATGGCAACGTTTGAGCTCACCCTCTCGGTAAAACACATGACTTAATGAGTCGCTAGCCTAGCTAGGCGCACCAACCTTTAAGATACAAAAAAGCCAGCTTATCTGTCTCAGGTATGCTGGCTTTTTATCAGTGCCACTTATTTATCAGTGGCACTTATTTATCAGTAACAATTAGCGGTGACAAAAACACAAAGAGATGGCAACACGCACTGGCACATCCGTGATATTTATTCAATAATCACTGAGAAATTATTGACTTTATAAACGCACGCTAAATTCGGGGGTGTTCATGGGTAATTCACCGAGTTATCAACCGTTTCTGTGGATGACTCTAAAGTTATACATAACCCTGAGAGATCCCCTCATAAATCCGCCAATGCATAGCCCTCTTTTAAGAGCTGCTGGGCTAGAACCACAGCCGCAGCTAAGAGGTGTTGAGTTATAATTTCGTAGTCTGGTCGCCTGAGGACTTCCATACCTAACCGGACGGTAGACAGGACATTTCGATTTCTGACTGTATTCGCTTGAAAGT
>NZ_AQOD01000013.1 GCF_000513715.1 Salinivibrio socompensis S35 | reverse complement strand
GTGGCTCTAATGTCAATTCAAAACGGGGACAGACTTACCACGGCCTCAATCGGCCCGTAATGGCGGACGGGTAAGTTCGACCTTAAGTCAAAGCATTAATTCGGTTTGGTTAAGCCCGCCGCGGGCGTGGTTCACGTCGCTCAAGGAGTAAAGATAGGCTACGTACCACAAAAGCTTCAGCTTAACCAAACACTGCCTTTGACGGTTGACCGATTTATTCGCCTAGGAACACGCTACACCAATCCGCAAATTGATCACGCATTGAAAACCGTTGACGCGCAATCATTACAATACGCCAATATGCACACTCTCTCAGGTGGTGAAACGCAACGCGTTCTTTTGGCTCGTGCGATCTTAAAGCAACCGGATGTGCTGGTGCTGGATGAACCCGTACAAGGGGTAGATGTCAGTGGTCAATTGGAAATGTACAGCCTCATCGCTCACCTACGCGATGCGCTTAAGTGCGCGGTATTAATGGTCTCGCACGATTTGCATTTGGTGATGGCAAAAACCGATGACGTAATTTGTCTTCAGCACCATGTATGCTGCTCCGGCGCACCGGATGCCATTTCCCAGCACCCATCGTATGTCGCGATGTTTGGTCGCCAAACCAGTGAGCAACTTGCCTTGTATCACCACCACCATCATCACCAACATGATCTTGCAGGTCAGCCTGTCAGTTGCGAGCACCAAGGGCACCACCATGATTGAGTTCCTTCTTGCCCCTATTATGGGTGGTCTACTTATCGCTGCCATCGCTGGGCCATTAGGCTCTTTTGTGGTCTGGCGCCGTATGGCTTATTTTGGCGATACCCTGGCACACGCTTCATTACTTGGGCTGGCGCTTGGTTTTTTACTCCAGATTGACTTAAATCTCGCGCTGGTGGCGACGTGTTTGCTCCTCGCGATCGTGTTGGTTGGTCTGCAGCGCCAACATCTGGTCTCGACGGATACTTTACTCGGGATATTGGCACACAGCGCCCTGTCTTTGGGCTTGGTGGCGGTCAGCTTTTTAGACAACATGCGGGTTGATTTGATGGCTTACTTGTTTGGCGATCTGTTGGCGGTGTCATTTGCTGACCTTACCTGGCTGGCGGTCGGCGCCTGCTTTACCCTTGCTGTGTTGGGATATTATTGGGAACAACTCCTGTCGATGACCGTCAGTGAAGAACTGGCAAAAGTCGAAGGGATTGCGGTCGAAAAGCTACGGCTTTTATTGATGCTATTGATTGGTTTAGTGATTGCATTGGCGATGAAATTCGTCGGGGCGCTGATTATTACATCGATGCTGATCATTCCCGCGGCAACGGCGCGCGGCTTGCGTCTACCCCAGAGCAAATGGCCGCGTTTGCAAGCTTAATTGGTATGTTCGCCGTGATGCTAGGCATGGCGGGCTCATGGTTTTATGATACACCTGCAGGGCCTTCAGTGGTTGTCGCGGCGGCCAGTGTCTTTATGCTCTCGCAACTGCTTCCGTCTCGGTCCGTTCACTGACTGTCTGCGACCATAATCTGGGCGCTGAAACTCGTCTGTGCTGTGAAAACACGCAGGCTTTTGCGAACACCTTAAAGCTCTCCCTATCTTTAGCTCTCCCTATAACCACAAAAGCCGCTCAAGTGAGCGGCTTTACATTACTGGAAGGCTTTATTACCAGTTGGTTTTTTCACGCAGTGCTTTGCCAATGTCGGCCAAGCTTTTCACTGTCGTGACGCCAGCCGCTTCTAGGGCCGCGAATTTATCGTCTGCGGTTCCCTTACCACCAGAAATGATCGCACCCGCATGGCCCATGCGTTTACCTGGAGGCGCGGTCACACCTGCAATATAAGCAACAACCGGCTTAGTGACATTCGCTTTAATGTATGCCGCCGCTTCTTCTTCTGCCGTGCCTCCGATTTCACCAATCATCACAATGGCTTCGGTCGTAGGATCTTTTTCAAACATTGCTAGGATGTCGATAAAGTTTGATCCTGGAATCGGGTCACCGCCAATACCCACGCACGTTGACTGTCCAAAACCCTCATCGGTTGTCTGTTTTACCGCTTCATAGGTTAAGGTGCCCGAGCGTGAAACAATGCCGACCTTACCCGATTGGTGGATATGCCCTGGCATAATGCCAATCTTAGACTCATCGGGAGTAATGACACCTGGACAGTTCGGGCCAATCATACGCACACCGGCTTGATCCAGTTTTACTTTCACTTCCAGCATATCCAGCGTTGGAATGCCTTCGGTAATACAGACGATCAGCTCAATCCCGGCGTCAATCGCCTCTAAAATTGCATCTTTACAAAAAGGCGCGGGCACATAAATGACCGAGGCGGTGGCACCGGTCGCTTCAACCGCGTCTGCCACGGTATTAAATACCGGAAGGCCGAGGTGGGTGGTGCCGCCTTTACCTGGCGATACGCCACCGACCATTTGGGTCCCATATTCAATCGCCTGCTCTGAATGGAAGGTTCCTTGACCGCCTGTAAATCCTTGGCAGATAACTTTGGTTTCTTTATTGATCAGCACTGACATTGTTATTTACCCTCCGCTGCAGCAACGACTTTCTGTGCGGCTTCGGTTAGCGATGTTGCCGCAATGATGTTCAAACCACTATCGGCCAGTTTTTTGGCGCCTACATCCGCGTTATTTCCTTCGAGGCGAACGACCACGGGAACTTTAACGCCGACTTCTTCAACCGCACCAATGATGCCATCTGCGATCAGATCACAGCGCACGATACCGCCGAAGATATTCACCAAAACAGCCTTTACGTTGCTGTCAGACAGAATAATTTTAAACGCTTCCGTTACACGTTCTTTGGTTGCTCCCCCTCCAACATCAAGGAAGTTGGCTGGCTACCGCCGTGTAAGTTAACAATGTCCATGGTGCCCATCGCCAAGCCGGCACCATTCACCATACAGCCAATATTACCGTCTAGCGCGACATAGTTCAGCTCCCACTGGGCCGCATGTGCTTCGCGCTCATCATCTTGGCTCGGGTCGTGCATCGCACGCACCTTGGGCTGACGGTATACCGCGTTACTATCAATCGCGAGCTTGGCATCCAAGCAATGCAAATCTCCTTGATCAGTAATTACCAGCGGGTTCACCTCGACCAAGGCAATGTCTTTGTCTAAGAACAGTTGACCTATTCCGACAAAGATCTTAGTGAACTGCTTGATCTGCTCACCTTCTAAGCCAAGTTTAAATGCCAGCTGACGCCCCTGATAAGGTTGTGGCCCCACCAAAGGATCAATCGATGCTTTATGGATCAGCTCTGGGGTTTCCTCGGCCACTTTTTCAATCTCGACACCGCCTTCGGTGGATGCCATGAAGACAACGCGACGCGAGCCACGGTCTACCACGGCACCAAGATAAAGTTCTTTAGCGATATCGGTGCAAGACTCAACCAAGATTTTGCTGACTGGCTGGCCCTTTTCGTCCGTTTGAAATGTTACCAAGTTTTTACCTAGCCATTTCTGTGCAAATTCGCGGATTTCTTCTTTCGAGTTAGCGAGTTTTACCCCGCCCGCTTTTCCACGGCCACCGGCGTGAACTTGGCATTTCACAACCCATTTGTTGCCGCCAATTTTGTCGGCTGCTTCAGCAGCTTCTTGTGGTGTATCGCAGGCATAGCTCTCTGAAACTGGTAGACCATATTCAGCGAACAGCTGCTTTGACTGATATTCGTGCAAATTCATGATGTTCTATCCGTGTTAGTGTCCATTATTGTATCTTTATGCTTTCCAAAGAAGGGGACCTCCGTCCCCCTCAACATGGTTTATCTCTCCCTCAAAAAAAGAGGCCGATAACACCATTAAACGTCCAGGAGCAGACGTGTTGGGTCTTCAAGGAGCTCTTTGATGGTGACCAAGAAACCCACCGACTCACGACCATCAATAAGACGGTGATCATAGGAAAGCGCCAGGTACATCATCGGCAAGATTTCAACCTTACCATCTACCGCCATTGGGCGATCTTGAATTTTATGCATGCCAAGAATGGCAGCTTGAGGTGGGTTGATGATCGGCGTTGACATCAATGAGCCGAACACCCCGCCATTGGTCAGGGTAAAGTTGCCCCCAGTAAGCTCGTCAACGGTCAACTTACCGTCACGCCCTTTTATGGCTAAGTCACGAATGCCTTTTTCGATATCGGCGAAACCTAGTTTATCGCAGTCACGCAGAACAGGCGTCACCAGGCCACGCGGAGTAGAGACCGCCATACTGACGTCAAAATAATTGTGATACACAATTTCGTCACCATCGATCGACGCATTCACTTCTGGATAACGCTTGAGGGCTTCAACGACCGCTTTTACGTAAAAAGACATAAAGCCAAGGCGAATATCATGACGTTTCTCAAAACTGTCACGGTATTGCTTACGCAAATCCATAATTGGCTTCATGTTGACTTCGTTAAACGTAGTTAGCATCGCGGTGCTATTCTTCGCTTCCAACAAACGCTCCGCCACTCGCTTACGCAAACGTGTCATCGGCACACGTTTCTCGCCTCGTTCGGCCACGGGCGGTACGTCTTGGGTCGCTGCTTTCTGTTCACTACTTTCTGCGGACTGTTTCTTCAGATGCGCTTCCACATCTTCTCGCGTAATGCGTCCACCCACGCCCGTACCTTTCACAGCATCTGGAGAAAGGTCATGTTCTGCCAATAAGCGACGAACGGCTGGACTCAGCGAGTCATTGCTCTCTTCTTCCAGCGACGCAGTATGGCGCTTATCCGGTGATGCCTCTGATTCGGCAGGCACATCTTTGGTTGGCTCACCCGCGACCGCTCCTTCTTTAAGCTTGGCAATCGCTTGTTTCCCCAACACGGTTGACCCTTCATCTTCAATGATGGATTCCAACACCCCGTCTGCAGGGGCGGGTACTTCCAGTACGACCTTATCTGTTTCAATATCAACCAGTACTTCGTCACGGGTTACCGAGTCACCTGGCTGTTTATGCCATGTGGCAATGGTTGCGTCAGCCACAGATTCGGGTAAATCGGGAACCAGAATTTCGATTGTCATATCGTAGTTATCCTTAGTGTTCTAGTTCTTACTTTAGGGTCAGAGCGTCTTGTACTAACGCTTTTTGTTGTTTCTGGTGTACGGACATATAGCCAACTGCTGGCGATGCCGATGCGGCACGCCCAGCGTAGCTAAGTGAGGCGCCATCCGGTAAGGCTGCACGGAAATTGTGCTGGCTACTGTACCAAGCCCCTTGGTTTTGTGGCTCTTCTTGACACCATACAAAGTCTTTTGCATTGCCGTAAGGCGCAATTGCCTCTTTCACCGCGTCGAGCGGGAAAGGATAAAGTTGCTCAATACGAACAATCGCCACGTCATCAATCTCTTGCTCGCGGCGTGCTTTAAGCAAGTCGTAATAGACCTTACCGGCACACATCACCACCCGTTTTACCTTGCTTGGGTCAAGGTCATCCATCTCACCGATTGCAGGTTGGAAATCGCCCTCGGTAAGATCCTCTAAACGGGACACACAAAGTGGATGACGTAGCAACGATTTAGGTGACATAACTACCAATGGTCGACGCATCGGGCGTACCACTTGACGGCGTAACATATGATAAACCTGAGCAGGGCTCGAGGGCACCACGACCTGCATATTTTGCTCGGCACATAATTGCAGATAGCGCTCTAAGCGCGCGGAAGAGTGCTCAGGGCCCTGCCCCTCATAACCGTGAGGGAGCAGCATGGTTAAACCACACATCCGGCCCCACTTCTGCTCGCCAGAGCTGATGAATTGGTCAATCACAACTTGGCACCATTACCAAAATCACCAAATTGCGCTTCCCACACCGTCAAGCCACCCGGCTCTGCAGTCGCGTAACCATACTCAAACGCCACCACGGCCGCTTCAGACAACACAGAGTCATAAATTTCGAACGGGCCTTGCTTGTTATGGATATTGGCAAGGGGAACATACGTGCTGCCATCGCCTTGGTTATGTAACACCGCGTGACGGTGGAAGAAAGTGCCACGACCCGTATCTTGGCCCGTAATACGGACACGCTTGCCGTCGTCCACCAGCGTGGCATAGGCCAATGTCTCTGCCATTCCCCAGTCAACGGGTTTATCACCATCAATCATCGCTTTACGATCTTTGTAAAGCTTCCCTACCCGGCTGTGTAGTGCATGGCTATCGGGCAATTGACAAATACGGTTACCAAGCTCTTTCAAACGTTTGGCATCGAATTTGTTGGCCCATTCGACCGTCCAATCATGGCCGAGATAGGGAGTCCAATCGACAGAATGCAGCACCATGGGGCGCCACTCTTTCACCACACATTCACCACTGTCCAAAAGATCACGGTATTCGTTGATCATTTCGGTCGCTTTTCCAAGTTGGCGGTGCCTTGTTGATCAAGCACATCAGCATAAAGCTTACGCGGCGTTGGGTGTTTTTTGATCTTCTGATACATCATCGGCTGCGTTGCGTTCGGCTCATCCGCTTCGTTATGGCCGTGGCGGCGGTAGCAAACCAAATCAATCACCACATCACGCTGGAATTCATTACGAAAATCAAGCGCTAAACGCGAGACAAAAGCCACCGCTTCGGGGTCGTCGGCATTCACGTGGAAAATCGGTGCCTGAACCATCTTGGCGATATCAGTACAGTACTGGGTTGAGCGCGAGTCAGCCGGGTTAGAGGTGGTAAAACCAATTTGATTATTCACCACAATCCGCACTGTGCCCCCAACTTGGAAGCCTCGAGCTTGAGACATATTAAAGGTCTCTTGTACCACGCCTTGCCCTGCAATCGACGCATCACCGTGGATGGTGATCGGTAGGACACTTGAACCTGTGCGGTCTTCGAGTCGGTCTTGGCGCGCACGCACAGAGCCCATGACTACTGGATTGACAATTTCAAGATGTGACGGGTTGAACGCTAAAGCAAGGTGGACATCACCGCCTGGCGTTGCGAAATCAGACGAGAAGCCCTGATGATATTTGACATCACCGGTGCCCCAACTTTCTTCTTGTTTTCCCGCGAATTCATCAAATAATTCTGACGGTTTTTTACCCAGCACATTGACTAAGACATTAAGTCGACCACGGTGGGCCATCCCAACAACAACCTCACGCCCTCCGTTACTGCCCGCGTGGCGGATGAGCTCTTTGAGCATGGGAACGAGTGAGTCGCCCCCTTCAAGCGAGAAGCGCTTCGCCCCCGGGAACTTTGCCCCCAAATAGCGTTCAAGACCTTCCGCTGCCGTTAGCTCTTCCAAGAAGGTGAGCTTTTCTTCCTCGGTAAATTGCGGCTGTCCCACCACGGACTCAAGGCGACTTTGAATCCAGCGCTTCTCTTCCGTATCGGTGATGTGCATGTACTCGGCACCGATTGACCCGCAATAGGTCTTCTTCAGAGCGTCATACAGCTCACCCAATTGCATATTGCCTTTACCAATCGCAAATGAGCCTACATTAAAAGTCTCGTTAAAATCCTGCTCATTAAGAGAGTGGAAGTCAGGTGACAAATCGGGGACAGGTTTACGTTTCCATAATCCAAGAGGGTCTAAGCTGGCCTGTTGATGGCCACGGAAGCGGAACGCATTGATAAGTTGAAGAACTTTGACTTGTTTCGCGTCTACATCTGGATCATTGACTGAAGCACTTGCACGCGATGTATCGGTAGCTAAGCGTCGAAAGTAATCGCGAACTCGAGAGTGGGGTTGCTCTACCGCGGCATCACTTACCACTGGTAGCTGGTCAAAGACCGCTCTCCATTCTTGATCAACTAACTCCGGGTCACTGAGGTACATTTCGTAGAGATCTTCTACGTACGTTGCATTGGCGCCAGCCAAATGAGAAGACTCTAACCAAGCCTTCATCACGCCATTTTGCATTGTTATCCCTTAACCACTAGTTATTTATCCAAACACCGGTTCTAAGCCGGGTTACCTGTTATTAAGCCCCGTCCTAGAACGGGGCATTTTTTATCTACGTTATTGGTTCAGCGTTTTAAACGCCGCGCTGAATCAGCATTGACTTAATGTGTCCAATTGCTTTGGTTGGATTTAGCCCTTTTGGACATACACTGACACAGTTCATGATCCCGTGGCAACGGAAGACACTAAAAGCGTCGTCTAGATCAGATAACCGTTCTTCCGTTGCGGTATCGCGACTATCTGCCAGCCAACGATAGGCAGCAAGCAGCCCCGCTGGGCCCACGAACTTGTCGGGGTTCCACCAAAAAGATGGGCACGCTGTACTACAACACGCACACATAATGCACTCGTAAAGACCATCAAGCTCTGCTCGATCTTCCGGCGCCTGCAGGTTCTCTCGTGACGGCGGTGTCTCGTCGTTTATCAAATAAGGTTTCACACGTTCGTAGTTCTCATAGAACTGCCCCATATCGATAATGAGATCACGTACTACAGGCAAACCGGGCAGAGGACGGATCACAATTTCCGACTTATCCATCAGCGAGGACAAAGGCGTAATACAAGCCAGTCCATTCTTGCCGTTCATATTAACACCGTCAGAGCCGCATACTCCTTCTCGACACGAGCGACGGAATGCCAACGATGGATCCTGCTCCTTAAGTTGAATTAGCGCGTCCAAAAGCATCATGTCCGACCCTTCAGGAACGTCGAGTGTGTAATCCTTCATATATGGCGCATCGTCCACATCTGGATTGTAGCGATAGACTGAAAACTTAACGTTCATCGTTTCGACCCCCTTAGTAAGTCCGTGCTTTCGGTGGGAAAGCGTCACGATGCACAGGCGCCATATTGACGTCGCGCTTAGACATCTTTTCCGTTTCTGGATTATAGATGGAGTGACATAGCCAATTCTCATCATCACGTTCTTGGTAATCAAAGCGTGCATGAGCACCACGGCTTTCAGTCCGATAGTAGGCTGATACCGCCGTTGAGTAGGCTGTTTCCATCAAGTTTTCCAGCTCCAAACACTCGACACGCTGGGTGTTGAACTCTGTCGAGGTATCATCAAGGCGTGCTGTTTTGAGTCGCTCACGGATCGCATCCAGCTCTTTAAGACCTTTTTCCATCGCTTCGCCTTCTCGGAACACAGAGAAGTTTTCTTGCATGCAGGCTTGAAGGTCTTTGCGAATTTCTACTGGGTCTTCACCCTGCTGCGTACTGTTCCAGCGATTGACGCGAGCCAGAGAGGCTTCAATGTCTGATTCGCTCGCATCCCTCGCCTCTACCTGCGCCGCCAAGGTTTCCCCTAGGTGTAAACCTGTCGCACGGCCGAAGACAACTAAGTCTAAGAGCGAGTTACCTCCCAAGCGGTTGGCTCCATGAACTGAAACACTGGCGATTTCACCGCAGGCAAACAGCCCTTGTACTTCAATGTCATTGCCGAGCGGGTCTTGTTTGATCGCTTGGCCTGATACTTGGGTTGGGATCCCGCCCATCATATAGTGGCAAGTTGGGATCACTGGGATTGGCTCTTTGATAGGATCGACATGTGCAAAGGTACGCGATAAATCCAAAATTCCCGGCAAACGCGATTCCAATACATCTTTACCTAAATGATCCAGTTTCAGCTTAAGGTGTGGACCCCAAGGACCTTCACAGCCACGGCCTTCACGGATCTCGATCATCATTGAACGGGCAACGACATCACGCCCAGCAAGATCTTTTGCGTTGGGCGCGTAACGTTCCATAAAGCGTTCGCCATCTTTATTCAGCAGGTAGCCACCCTCACCACGGCAACCTTCGGTCACCAAGACACCGGCACCGGCAATACCGGTTGGGTGAAATTGCCACATTTCCATGTCTTGCATCGGCACCCCTGCGCGCAGAGCCATACCGACACCGTCACCTGTGTTGATGTGTGCGTTGGTGGTTGACTGATAGATACGGCCTGCTCCCCCAGTCGCCAACACGGTTGCTTTCGATTTGAAGTAGCAAATCTCACCCGTCTCCATGCACATCGCCGTTGCACCGACAATCACACCGTCTTGGTTTTTGACCAGATCAAGGGCATACCACTCTGAAAAGATCGTGGTTTTGTTTTTGATATTTTGTTGGTAAAGCGTGTGCAATAAGGCATGCCCAGTTCGGTCTGCCGCGGCCGCAGTACGCGCCGCTTGCTCACCACCAAATTCTTTTGATTGACCACCAAAGGGGCGTTGGTAGATCGACCCATCTTCAAACCGCGAAAACGGGAGCCCCATTTTCTCGAGCTCAATCACTGATTGCGGGCCTGTTTTACACATGTACTCAATTGCATCTTGGTCGCCGATATAGTCGGAGCCTTTGACGGTATCGTACATGTGCCATTGCCAATTATCCTTGTGCGAATTACCCAGTGCTACTGTAATCCCACCCTGTGCTGATACCGTATGAGAGCGGGTTGGAAACACTTTAGATAACAGCGCACACGTTAGGCCCTGCTCTGATATTTGCAGTGCTGCGCGCATACCGGCGCCACCTGCTCCAATAACGATTGCATCAAATTCGCGAACTGGAATACTCACTTACACACCCCACAATACAAAAAAACCGGCAAACACATAGATCAGAAGCGTGGCGACCACAGCAAGCTGTAACACACCGCGCAGCAAGGCTGGCTTGATATAATCAGTCAGCACCTGCCACATCCCGATCCAGCCGTGGATCAGCACAGAGACTAAGGCCAACATGGTAAAGACCTTCGTGCTGGTCTGGCCAAAAAACGCTGTCCATGAGGCATACGTAATCTCAGGGCCAAAGACGGCAAAACCGACCATGTAAAGTGTGTAAAGTGTGATGAGAATCGCAGTTGCTCGGACCAGCACATAATCGTGCACACCGTTGCGACCCACCGATGAAATGTTTTTCGTTACCATACTAAAACCCCCGCCAACACAGCCAGCACGCCTGCAATTACAAAGGAGACTTGGGCACTTTTTGCCCCCGACTCCAGCTCTTCAAAGTAACCCAGGTCTTGGATTAAATGACGAATCCCGCCCACGATGTGATAAGCCAGCACCGTCAAAATGCCCCAAAGTACGAGCTTGACGAAGAAGGTATCGAGTATCGCAGCAGCAGATTGAAATCCATCAGGGGAAGAAAGAGACAGGCTAAGCAGCCACAGTAGGATGGCGATCGAAACAAAGGTGATCACACCTGATATCCGATGCAAAATAGACGCGATCGCTGTAATGGGGAAGCGAATCGTCTTAAGGTCGAGGTTTACGGGTCTTGACTTTCTTTCTTTCACGATATTGCCCACTCAGCTCTATTGAGCATTTATAGTTATTACACTCTCTGAACCTCAGTACTCAAAGCGTAAGACCTGCAACATCTGCGTAACGCGCTTCATGTACCTTATTGCTTATAACTGCAATTTAGGGTGAATGGATCACGTCAGTTAGGAAAAGTGTTTGAGCCCCTAAACGCTCTAGGATACTGATTTGCCCAGAGACCTTAAAAAAGTATACGTGGCGTAACAGACAATTACAAACGCACAAAATTGACCGGAATCTCACAACAGATATTTAACGCGCATTGCACATAAGTTATTAAGTAACGCACATAAGTTATTAACTGACGCACACATCGATAGGTTAAAAATTGACATAATAGAGGCCGATCGGTAAAAGGGTCGGGTCCGTATCCCGCATGGAATTATAAAATAACAAAGGAGATTGTTATGGCAGATAAGAAAGCGACCCTACATATAGAAGGGAAAGCACCAATCGAACTGCCGATTATCGCAGGCACTGTCGGCCCAGATGTGATCGATGTGCGCAAACTGGTCAATGAAGGTTACTTCACGTTTGATCCGGGGTTTGTTGCAACAGGATCTTGCGATTCGAAAATCACCTACATCGACGGCGCAGCAGGTGTTTTACTGCATCGCGGTTATCCGATAGATCAACTTGCCAATAACGCTGATTACTTAGAAGTCTGTTACATCTTGCTCTACGGCGATGTCCCTACAACAAAACAATATGACGAATTTCGCTCAATGATCGTGCGCCACACCATGGTCCACGAACAAATCGCGAGTTTCTTCCATGGTTTCCGTCGTGATGCCCATCCTATGGCTGTTATGGTCGGGGTTGTAGGGGCACTTGCCGCGTTCTACCACGACTCTCTCGACATCAATAACGATCAACATCGTGAAATTACGGCGTTCCGTTTGTTGTCGAAAATGCCAACGCTGGCGGCGATGTGTTACAAGTACTCCATTGGTCAGCCATTCATTTATCCACGTAACGATCTTGACTACGCAGAGAACTTCCTTCATATGATGTTTGCCACACCCTGTGAAGAATATGAGGTGAATCCGGTGGTTGCTCGCGCGATGGATAAGATTTTCACCCTACACGCAGATCATGAGCAAAATGCCTCTACATCGACGGTTCGCCTCGCGGGCTCATCGGGTGCCAATCCATTTGCTTGCATTGCCGCCGGTATCGCGTCCTTGTGGGGGCCGGCACATGGCGGCGCCAATGAAGCTTGCTTGCGCATGTTCGAACAAATCGGCCATGTCGATAACATTCCTGAGTACATTGAACGTGCTAAGGATAAAGATGATCCTTTCCGATTAATGGGCTTTGGTCATCGGGTTTACAAGAACTATGACCCACGTGCAACGGTCATGCGCGAAGCGTGTCATGAAGTACTTGAAGAGCTACAAATTCAAGACCCGTTATTGGATGTGGCGATGGAGTTAGAACGCATCGCACTCTCCGATCAATACTTCATCGACAAGAAGCTGTATCCGAATGTTGATTTCTACTCGGGCATCATCCTAAAAGCCATCGGTATTCCAACATCGATGTTTACCGTTATCTTCGCGATGTCGCGGACGATCGGTTGGATTGCTCATTGGAACGAAATGCATACGGATCCACACAAGCGCATTGGTCGTCCACGCCAGCTTTACTCAGGCTATACCCAGCGTGAATTCACGCCGATGGATAAGCGCGATTAACCGCGACACCTTGACGATAGAGCTAACAAAGCCGCCTTGATGGGCGGCTTTTTTTATGCGGAATAGCTTTTTATGCAGGATGGCTTTTTTTATGCGGGGATTGTCGATATCGACAAAATGTGTCGTGAGTCCATGGTGGTCAGCTAACCACTCGCCCAAGGCTTTAACCCCGTAGCGTTCTGTTGCATGGTGCCCCGCAGCAAAATAATGCACACCCTGTTCGCGTGCTGAGAACGTGGTCCGCTCAGAAATTTCGCCCGATAAATACGCATCCATGCCTTGCGCTGCCGCTAAGTCGATCAAGTCTTGCGCGCCTCCCGTACAAAGGCCGACGGTCTCAATCCGTGTTGTCTGGCCACCGTCAATCACCAGCGGTGGTCGACTGAGTATGGTTGCGACTTGTTGCTCGAATTGACTGAGTGTCATTGGAGTCGACAATTTCCCGTATACAGGAATGGAGACAGGGTTATTAGGCTCCAGCCCGCCAATAATCTCAATCCCCAATCGTTTAGCTAACTGTGCGTTGTTACCTAATGTGGGATGGATATCAAGCGGTAAATGGTAACCGTATAAGTTGATACCGTTTTCAATCAACATCTTAATCCGTTGATACTTCATGCCGCGTATTGACTGCGGCTCACCACGCCAAAAGTAGCCATGGTGAACCAAGATGGCATCGGCTTGATATTCAATTGCTTTATCAATTAAGTCTTGGCAGGCGGTCACTCCAGTGACAATGGTTTGTACGTTATCGCGGCCTTGAACTTGTAATCCATTCGGGCTGTAGTCTTTAACCTGTTCAGGTTTCAGTTCTGCGTTAAGCAGGGCTTCTAGCTGGAAATTATTCATAGCAATCACATTCACTTGCGAGACAATGGCAACAGTGTAACCTGACAAGCAAAGATAAAAAAAGCGGCTAGCATTGATGCTAACCGCCTTTTTCAACCACACGAAATTGTGCGTTTAGTCACGTTTTCGCAGGTTACAGGTAGCCGCCAGCTTTCTCGGACTCAGCCAGCCATACAGGCTTGGTGCTGTCTTTAAGCCACACTTGGTGCAAATGACTATAAATACGAGAAGCCAGCGATGGCGCAATCAGCGTTGGCAGGCAAGTGATGCCGGCAACTACGACAACACAACGACGCAGAACAACACGGGTTTTATCGAACGGCTTATACATAGTTAACCTCACTCATCTGACCAGTTATGTGTGAAGTGTATCATTAGTTTTGTAGTATTACTACATTTCGATGGTTTTCCATCCTAAAAATACATTTTTGATATTAACAAACGACTAACAAGGTAATTAAATTACATTATGCATTATCTGCGGTCACCCCACCCACCGGACGCGTTGTTTGCCAATAGGGAGCAAATACAGGCGGATATAAAATGGCTACAAAGGCAATTTCCTTTGTTGTCTGCTGAGCAATTCTCACTTGTTCCGCACGAACTTTTCTCGACCGTCTCGGTATCAGCCCCTAAACCGTACGCGGGCCCTAAGCGAATTGGCTTTTATTATCAATGGTTGCTCACTGAGTTAATCCATCATCATCCGCAATTGCGACTAGAAGCAGAGGAAATACAGGTTAATGAGAGCGGAAAAACACGAGGGGCGGATTGATTTTCTCGTCGAGAATCAGGGGCAATTGGAGCACTGGGAAGTCGCAGTCAAATTTTACCTTGCTCATCACAATCGTTGGCTGGGTCCAAACGCCAAGGACGCACTCGATATTAAAGTTGCGCGAATGATTGACCACCAATTGGCTCTGTCAAGCCACCCAAGTTTTTGCCAACAGTTTCCGCATTGGCGGCCCACTCAAAAACGCTTGATGGTCCAAGGCCGACTTTACCGTCACTACGGCCAGGATTCTGAACTGCCCGACTGGCCTCCCGTTAACGTGGCAAGTGTCAGTGGTTGGTGGTGCTGGCCTGACGATCTTCCAAAAGATAGAGCTTTCGCAATGTTAGCTCGTGATCAATGGTTATCACTACCAAACTTTAGTGAGTTATCTCCTATTGTCCCAGACACACTGCGTGACATAGACCGCACGTGCCATTTGCTAGATGACACACAAACCCCTTGGTTCGTGGTGCCCAACAATTGGCCCGACAACGCGCCATCACTTGCCACCAAAAAATAAAAAGCGCGCACTAATTGGTGCACGCTTTTTGGCAAACGGAAAGACAAAGTGGTCGCTAGACGCCTTGCTCATCAAAGACGCGATCAACAATCTGTTGCGCTTCTTTTTCAATCAAGCGCAAGTGTTGCTCGCCTTTAAAGCTCTCACAGTAGATTTTGTAAATATCTTCAGTACCCGATGGACGAGCCGCAAACCAACCATGATCGGTGACCACTTTTAGCCCACCGATCGCCGCACCGTTCCCCGGCGCGTGAGTCAGTTTCGCAGTAATCGTATCCCCTGCTAACGTTTCTGCCGTCACCATCTCAGGGCTAAGCTGGCTAAGCACTTGCTTTTGTTGTGCGTTAGCCACCGCTTGTAAACGGTTATAGGCGGGATCCCCATGTTTATCAGCCAGCTTTTGATAGTAGCTTGCGGCGTCAGCCCAGTCACAGCAAGAATTTCTGCCGCGAGTAAGCAAAGGATAATACCATCTTTGTCAGTGGACCATGGCTGACCATCGAAGGTTAAAAACGACGCACCCGCACTTTCTTCGCCGCCAAAGCCAAGCGTACCTTCATGCAAGCCGGGCACAAACCACTTAAAACCAACCGGTACTTCGACAAGAGGACGGGATAAATCATTCACGACCTTGTCAATGATGGCACTGGACACCAGTGTTTTACCGATTCCCAGGTCTGCAGGCCACTGCTGGCGATGACGGAATAGGTAATCAATGCACACCGCCAAGTAATGATTAGGGTTCATTAAACCGGCAGGCGTCACAATGCCATGACGGTCAAAATCGGGATCATTGCCGAAAGCGAGATCATAGTGATCTTTATGTAATAGCAGTCCTGCCATGGCGTACGGCGATGAGCAATCCATACGAATCACACCGTCACTATCGCGCGGCATAAAGCCAAAGGTCGGGTCGACATGATCATTAATTAAGGTAATATCGAGTGCATAGTACTCAGCAATTTTTTGCCAGTAGCGAATACCTGCCCCACCCAGTGGATCAACAGCCAGCTTTAACCCTGCTCTTTGAATCGCCTCGATATCAACGACCTGCCTGAGACCGGATACATAGGGTGTTACCAAATCTTTTTCAACATAATAGCCACTGGCCATCGCCGCATCGATATCGATTTGTTTGACTCCCTCTAACTGGGTATCGATATAACGGTTGGCGCGAGACTCTATGGCCTTGGTAATATCGCCCTCTGCCGGTCCACCATGCGGTGGGTTGTATTTGATTCCGCCATCTTGCGGTGGGTTGTGTGAAGGCGTAATGACAATGCCATCGGCTTGGTCTGCATGATCACGGTTATAAGCCAGAATTTGCTGGGAAATACCCGGCGTTGGCGTATAGCCCTGATCTGCCTGTGCAATAATCTGCACTTGATTTGCTGCCAACACTTCTATCACGGCACCAAAGGCAGGCGCAGATAGCGCATGCGTGTCCTTCCCGACAAACACAGGCCCGTAATGTCACGCGCGCGGCGCTCATCACAGATTGCTTGTGTTATCGCTAAAATATGATCGCGATTGAAGGTGGTGTTTAATGCGCTCCCGCGATGACCTGACGTCCCAAAGGCAACGTGTTGTTCAGGTTGCCCTGGCCGTGGTTGGGCTTGGAAAAAACGCGTGACAAGGGCAGGAATATCACACAAGTCTGCCGCTTGTGTGCGTTGTCCTGCTTGGAGATGCACTGCCATATCTCTCTTCTCCCATGAGTGGCATAGATTAAATCGAGTTCACAACTTTTTCGGTCAAATCACTGGGGAACTGCATTTTTTCCATTAGCTGCTCCACCATCTGGCGTTTACGGCCTGTATTGGTATTGGTGATGACCCAAAAAGGGGTGTCTGGAATCTGTTTAGGTTTGGTCGTTTTGCCACTTTCCAGCAGTGTTTGTGGATTATTGGAAAAATACAGGCGAGTGCGCCCTTTCAGCGCCATACCGTCAGCAAATCCTTGTTGGTCGACTCGGTATAACGTGGTCAGGGTAAGCATAAAACGGCCAATTGCACGATCTTGTGCCGCAAATTCATCCGAGATCAAAAGCGTTCGCATTGCTTTAACACGATCAGCCGACACGCTCCGTCCAGCATCTTTACTGACAACAATGCCGTTAGAACGAGAGGGCGTCGTCGGCGCAGCTTGGCTGGGGTTCGGTGCCGAATCCGACAGCAAAAGGCGACGTAAAATGTCTGATGCACTCTCGCCAATATGCTGGGTTTGGCTGGCAATATACCGGTATAGATCGTCGTCAACCTCAATCGTTTTCATTGTTTTTCATCGCGTCCTGTTTATCGTTTGACGGGGCGATTATACAGAGATAGATAGGTATACTCTACGTCAAAGCCAGTAATCTGAGAGAAAAGCAACGTGTTGTTAAATGGAAAATCTCGCGGTGAAGGTTCACCGCTCGTATTAATCCACGGTTTATTCGGGGATCTGGACAATTTAGGTGGGCTGGCTAAAAGCCTTGCGCAGCATTTTTGTGTCTATCAGATTGATCTCCCCAACCATGGACAGTCCTATCATACTGAAGACATGGATTATCAAAGCCAGTCAGATGCCGTGATTGCTTGGATGAACACGCAACACCTTGAGACGGTAACCCTAGTGGGTCATTCTATGGGCGGAAAAGTGGCCATGGCTATTGCCCAACGTTTTCCTGAACGCGTCACACAACTGGTTGTGATGGACATTGCGCCGGTCGATTATCAAGTCAGCCGACATGACAATGTCTTTAACGCGCTACACGAAACACAAACCGTGACCTTAGACAATCGTCAACAAGCACAGTCAGTCATGAATCGAACGATAGAAAACCCAGGTGTGACACAATTTTTATTGAAATCACTCTATAAAACCGATCACGGTCACTACGACTGGCGCTTTGATTAATTATGATAATCTTTTATCACGGGTATCGTGATCATCATGGGGATGGACAGTCTTTGGCGCATTATTCAGGCCCTACTTTGTTTGTCAAAGGGCAGAATTCTGAATATATCCAGCCTGAGCATCGCGATACCATTGTTGCGCAGTTCCCTCATTCCAAAGCGCACATGGTCTCAGGCACGGGGCATTGGCTACATGCAGAAAAACCCGCCGTGGTGGCGAATGTCATCGAACGCTTTTTAATACCGGGCGAGCGTTAACAGTTAAGCAACCCTTGTGGTATATTGCGCCGCAGAAGTCGGTGCTCAATGGAGGCACGCATGCTTTACGAGCACTTTCAATTGCTCGAAAAAATTGGTCTAGATCTCGTCTTCGCCGCGATTTTCTTTTTTATCGGCATGGCAATCAAAGACGTGTTGCGTGAGGGCAACGTACCAGCGTTCGGTCGACGGATCGTCTGGTTTGTTCTCACTCTAGGCTGTGTCGGCTTTATCGTAAAAGGGGTTATTCAATTGGTTGGGAAGGGTCGGTATCGGCTAACCCAACTGAGGATGATCGCCTATGCATATGGGTGTGAAAAAGCACGGCTTTTTCTTAAATTTGAGTTAGTTGCAAACAGCAACCCACTGACAAAAACGGGTATTTTTATATGGCGAGTGTAGGTCTCTTCTTTGGTAGTGACACAGGCAACACGGAAGCAATTGCGAAAAGCATTCAAAAGCAACTGGGCAAGCAAATGGTCCACGTGCAAGACATCGCGAAGAGCAGCAAAGAAGACATTGATAACTTTGATCTGCTTCTGATCGGGATCCCAACGTGGTATTACGGTGAATCGCAATGTGACTGGGATGATTTCTTTCCCGAGCTAGAGCAAATCGACTTTTCCACCAAGCTCGTTGCCATTTTTGGTTGTGGCGACCAGGAAGATTACGCAGAGTATTTCTGTGACGCAATGGGCACAGTACGGGATATTATCGAAGCTAAAGGCGCGACGATTATTGGTCACTGGCCCACTGAAGGGTATGAGTTTGAAGCTTCGCAAGCTTGGTGGATGATAAGCACTTTGTCGGCTTGTGTGTGGACGAAGATCGACAGCCGGAATTAACCGATGAACGTGTGAGCAAATGGGTTAAGCAAATCCACGAAGAGATGTGTTTAGCCGAACTCGAAGACTAAGGCACACTGATTCGAGAGATAAAAAACGCCAAGGCGAGCTCAGCCTTGGCGTTTTTGATTACGCGGCTTCTTTTGGCGAGACATCACGGTATTGCCGTTTCTTCCTCACATATAGAGTGCGCTTTACTTCTGCAACCACCTCGCCATATGCATCTTTCACATGCACCACGAATTCGGGTAATACCTTGTCACCCCGTCCGGCCTTGTGCTGAATATCGGTTAATACCGCTTCGCTGATCACAAACTCCGCATACAAATCGGTGGTCCCAGGCTTGATAAAATTGATATCAGCTTGCTTATCCCAAACATGGTATTCTGGCCCTAGAATGCCCATTAACATCAATGCGTAAACAGGATCGGTTAAGGAGAAGATACTGCCACCATATTGGGTACGATTGGCATTTTTGTTCCACCATCGTAACTTCAATCGCATATTGACACGTTTAAAGTCAGGGCTGATAGTTTCAATGCGAATGCCAGCTCCCCAAAACGGTGGCCAGCTATTCAGTGCCCACTTAACGATCCGTGGCTTATAGAAACGATTCATGGTCTATTGACTTCCTTATCTGGTCCTACCAGGCAATACTCACATCTCGTAAACATTGTTGCAACCACAGAAGAACGATTTTCGTACGCAGAAAGCATGGCTGATGTAGCGAGAGCAGTGCAATTTTGATAGTCTTATAAAATATTTCCTTGCTAATCCAACTGTCTTCACTGAGACAGAAAACAGGTAGATACACATGTCAGACAATAACCAGGCGTTGAAGCAAGCTGGGCTGAAAGTCACGCTCCCACGACTCAAGATCCTAGAAGTGCTGCAACAGCCAGATTGCCAGCACATCAGTGCCGAAGACCTGTATAAGAAGTTGATTGATCTAGGCGAAGAAATTGGCCTAGCAACGGTCTACCGCGTGTTGAACCAATTTGATGATGCGGGCATTGTGACGCGTCACCATTTCGAAGGCGGTAAATCGGTATTTGAACTCGCGACGCAGCATCATCACGACCACTTAGTTTGTCTTGATTGCGGTAAAGTCATTGAGTTTTCGGATGATTTAATCGAAGAGCGCCAGAAAGAAATTGCCGCACGTTTTAATGTAAAATTAACCAACCACAGCCTGTACTTGTATGGCCATTGCCAGGAAGGCGACTGCAGAGCCGATCCTTCCATTCACAATGCAGATTAATGTCATAAACACGGATTGATAGTCATAAATGCGGATTAATAGTCATAAATGCGGATTAATAGTCATAAATGCGGATTAATAGTCATAAACGCAGATTAATAGTTATAAACGCGGATTCGCAGTGACTACACCTATTAAAAGGTGACGTAGATAGCAAAAAGGCCGGCGTGATTCACGCCGGCCTTTTTTGTTATTTACCTTCTATTTTCGCCCAGGTATCGCGTAGGCTTACTGTTCGATTAAAAACAAGCCCATCAGGTCGGCTGTCTTTGTTATCGATACAGAAATAGCCCGTACGCTCAAACTGGTAGCCCTTTTCAGCCGGCGCATTCTGCATGCTTGGCTCGACATACCCTTGCTGCACTTGCAGTGACTCGGGGTTAATCGTCTCCGCAACGTTATCTGCACTGGCCGGATTTGGCACGGTGAAGAGGCGGTCATACAAACGGAATTCAGCAGGCAGAGCCTCTTCAGCCGATACCCAGTGGATCACCCCTTTTACTTTGCGTCCATCAGCAGGATCTTTACCTAGGGTATCTAGATCGTAGCTGCAATATACCGTCGTAATATTGCCGTCTTCGTCTTTGTCACAACGCTCAGCTTTGACCACATAGGCATTACGCAAACGCACTTCTTTATCCAACACTAGACGCTTGTACTTCTTGTTGGCTGATTCACGGAAGTCTTCGCGTTCAATCCAGATCTCACGTGAAAATGGCACCTGACGGGTTCCCATTTCTGGTTGGTTCGGATGGTTAGGCGCGTCAAGCCACTCAATACCATCCGCTTTGTTTTCAATCACCAGTTTGATGGGATCAAGAACAGCCATTGCCCGCGGGGCATTGTCGTTCAAGTCATCACGTACACAAGACTCCAATGAACTCATTTCAATGGTATTATCTTGCTTGGTGACACCGATGCGCTGGCAAAACTCACGAATCGACGCCGGCGTGTAACCACGGCGACGTAAACCCGAAATGGTTAACATGCGCGGGTCATCCCAACCATTAACAAGTTTCTCTTCCACCAGTTGATTGAGTTTACGCTTCGACATCACGGTATATTCGAGATTCAGACGGCTAAACTCATACTGATGAGGCGTACAACCAATGGTGATGTTTTCCAACACCCAATCGTACAAACGACGGTTATCTTGAAACTCGAGGGTACAAAGCGAGTGGGTAATACCCTCAAGCGCATCAGAAATACAGTGGGTAAAGTCATACATTGGATAAATGCACCACTTATCGCCCGTTTGGTGGTGATGGACAAAACGGACGCGATATAACACCGGATCACGCATTACCATAAACGGTGACGCCATATCTATCTTGGCCCGCAGGCAGGCTTTGCCTTCGTCGAACTCCCCTGCACGCATTTTTTCAAACAGCGCCAAGTTCTCTTCCACTGTGCGCTCACGATAAGGACTATGTTTGCCCGCCTCGGTCAGGGTGCCGCGATACTCGCGGATTTCATCGGGCGTGAGCTCTTCAACATACGCCAGCCCTTTTTCAATTAACTCGACGGCATAGCCATAAAGCTTATCAAAGTAGTTTGAGGAGTAACGTACCTCTCCCGTCCAATCAAAGCCTAGCCACTGCACATCTCGCTTAATTGACGCGACATACTCAACGTTTTCTTTCTCAGGGTTGGTATCGTCAAAACGCAGGTTACATTCACCCTGATAGTCTTGCGCAATCCCGAAGTTCAAACAGATTGATTTAGCATGGCCAATGTGCAAATACCCATTCGGCTCAGGTGGGAAACGTGTCACGATCGATGTGTGTTTCCCTTCCGCCAAATCTTTATCAATAATTTGGCGAATAAAGTTAGTGGGACGAGCTTCAGCATCACTCATCAAGGTTACCTCGTATCAAAAATGCGAATTTTAAAGCTACATAGGCATCATGATCTCCTATTCCGCCTCCCGACTCAACCCGTTGTTGTGATTGTCTTTACTGCATGCTCCTAATTGTTACTTTTTTAGCCGGAAGTGACATGCCGACATGTTAAAAAAACGCCCAGCAAGAGGCTGGGCGAGGTAGTCGTCATTATTGATAGGCTGCAGTGGGTTAAGGTAACGCCACCTTGGAAAGATCCTCATCTTCAGGGATCTGCTTGAGCTCCCCGGCAATGATTTCAGCTAATGGACCCAGGATAACCTGCAAGTTATTTTCGCCCAATTTAACCACACCCATCGCACCAATCGCTTTCAGCTTGGCTTCATCAACAATGTCACGGTCCGCCACTGAAAGGCGTAGACGTGTAATACAAGCATCAATTGATGTGAGGTTTTGATGACCTCCGAGTGCTTTTAGATATTGACGCGCAAGTTCACGGTTGTCGTTCTTACCTTTTTTATTGGTATTTGTGGGTGCGCTTTCAACTTCGTCATCTTCTCGACCTGGCGTTTTCAGATTCATCGCATGATAGCGGCACGGAAAGTGGCATAGTACAAGACAAAGAACACCACCCCCATAAGCGGTAACATATACCATTCATTGGCCACCGGGTTTTTCGAAGATAACACTAAGTCGACAAGGCCGGCAGAGAAGCCAAAGCCTGCGGTCCAGTTGAACGTTGCCGCAATGAACAACGAAATACCAGTTAAGAATGCATGCAAGACAAACAGCACTGGCGCGACGAACAAGAAGGCAAACTCAAGCGGCTCAGTCACACCCGTAAAGAAAGAAGCAAAACCCGCTGCAATCATGATAGACGCAACACGTGCTTTATTCTCTGGACGTGCCGTATGGTAAATCGCTAATGCTGCACCCGGTAAACCAAACATCATCACAGGGAAGAAGCCAGCCATGTACATCCCTGTCGTGCCCTTAATCGCCTCACCAGATTCAAGACCTTGTGCACCCAGCCAGAAACGACCGAGATCATTAATGCCTACTGTATCAAACCAGAATACGGCGTTAAGCGCATGGTGCAGACCCACCGGGATCAGTAGGCGGTTAAAGAAGCCGTAAATGCCAGCACCGGCAGCGCCTAAGTTAGTGATACTTTCACCGAAGTGAACAAGACCACCAAATACCACTGGCCATACAAACATCAACACAAACGAAATGGCAATCGCGACCACGGAGACCAAAATAGGTACCAAACGTTTGCCACTAAAGAAGGCTAAGGCTTTCGGCAGCTCTACGCTGCTATAGCGGTTGTAAAGCTCCGCAGAGACCACACCAATCAAGATACCGATAAACTGATTATTGATTTTTCCAAACGCCAACTCATTGTTGCCCAATGAAATATCGACCAAACCAATTTGGCTTACGGCACCTGGCGCGCACAGTGTGGTAATAACCATAAAACCAACAAAACCCGCAAGCGCCGCCGCACCGTCTTTATCTTTTGACATCCCATAAGCCACACCAATGGCAAACAGTACTGACATATTATCGATGATTGCCGCCCCTGACTTAATCAAGAACGCGGCAAGGGCGTTGTTGCTCCCCCATCCAGTAGGATCCAGCCAGTAGCCGACCCCCATTAAGATCGCGGCGGCTGGCAGTACCGCCACCGGCACCATCAGCGCACGACCTATACGTTGTGCATAACCAAGAATATTCACCGTTGTTCCCCCTGTGTATTTTCTGTGTTCAGCAATCGTGCATCTATGCGCCTTTGCTTGAACCACCGCTTGAGCATTCACTCAAGACCTTTTTATTAAATCACTTCTTTTGTAAAGCAATGTTACTCACCTGCAGTTTATGTCAATAAATTCGCCTCGCAAATTAAACCCGTATTATTTGTGATAATTGTCACCGAATCACACCGGATCAGACGAAAATTGTTAGCCAGATCATAAAACTTATTTTATGATAAAAATAAATGCACATATCCGTTATGCTATTGCCAAGATTCCGGAACTGATTACCGAGGTGACCCATGCGACTCATTCCTTTACAAACCAGCCAGCAAGTTGGTCTTTGGTCGGCGCGTTACATCGTCGATACCATCAACCAGTTCGCCCCGACCGCGGGCAACCCTTTTGTATTAGGTTTGCCCACCGGCGGCACACCACTAAACACCTACAACCAATTAATTAAACTATATAAAAAAGGCGATGTGAGCTTTGAGCATGTGGTGACATTCAATATGGATGAATACTGTGGGATCCCGGCCGATCATCCGCAAGCTTATCGTACCTTCATGTATGAGAACTTCTTTAACCACATTGATATTCAGGAAAAAAACATCAATCTACTTGATGGCAATGCGACCGATATCGATGTGGAATGCCAACGTTATGAAGAAAAAATAAAAGCCTATGGCAAAATTCATCTCTTTATGGGCGGCGTGGGTAACGATGGCCACATTGCGTTTAATGAACCGGCCTCTTCGTTAGCATCACGGACTCGGATCAAAACCTTGACCGAGGATACCCGTGTGGCAAACTCTCGCTTCTTTGATAATGATATCAATCAAGTGCCAAAACATGCGCTCACGATTGGCGTCGGCACCCTACTTGATGCTGAAGAAGTCATGATTCTGGTCACTGGAACCACCAAAGCGCAAGCACTCAAAGCGGCGGTGGAAGGGTCAGTCAATCACCTTTGGACTGTATCCGCACTGCAGCTTCATCCCAAGGCTATTATGGTGTGTGATGCGCCCTCAACCGCAGAGCTCAAAGTCAAAACCGTCAAGTACTTTCAAGAGCTTGAAGCCCAGAATATTCATCATCTATAAGGAATTTAAGCATGTATGCCCTAACCCACTGCCGGATTTTTACTGGCCATGAGGTACTTGATGATCATGCCATCGTCATTCGGGAAGGCCTGATTGCAGACGTATGCCCACAACATGCGCTTTCCACTGACATTGAAACACGTAGTCTAGAGGGCGCGATGGTTAGCCCAGGTTTTATTGATTTGCAGCTTAATGGCTGTGGCGGCGTAATGTTCAATGATGAGATTACACCCGACACCATAGCGACGATGCACAAAGCGAATCTTAAATCGGGTTGCACGAATTTCCTGCCGACCCTGATCACCAGCTCTGATGCCGATATGAAGGCTGCTGTTGCGGCAATGCGCGACCATAAAGCTCAGCACCCCCATCAAGCGCTGGGTTTGCATTTAGAGGGGCCTTACTTAAACACGCAAAAAAAAGGGATCCATAGCGCGGATTATATTCGTCCAAGTAGCGATGACATGATTGCCTACTTGTGCGATAACGCCGATGTCATTACTAAGGTTACCGTCGCCCCTGAACTCACTCCTCGCTCCCATATCCAAGCGCTGACAAAGGCAGGATCATCGTCTCGGCAGGGCATACCAATGCAACCTACCTAGAAGCTCGAGAGGGCTTTGCCAATGGTATCCGATTTGCGACGCACCTGTTTAATGCCATGACATCGATCACAGGGCGCGAACCTGGAATGGTCGGCGCGATTTACGATACTCCCGATGTTTATACCGGCGTGATTGCTGATGGCTTTCATGTGTCATACGCCAATATTCGACTCGCGCACAAAGTAAAAGGCGATAAATTAGTGTTGGTTACTGATGCAGTTGCACCAGCAGGAGCTGACATGGATCACTTTATTTTTGTCGGTAAGAAAGTATATTATCGGGACGGTAAGTGTGTTGATGAAAATGGTACACTTGGCGGCTCAGCATTGACCATGGACCAAGCGGTGCATAACAGTGTTGAGCATGTAGGGATCGCCTTGGATGAAGCCTTGCGGATGGCGACACTCTATCCTGCTCGCGCAATAGGCATTGATCAGCACTATGGCAGTATTCGTCCGGGGAAAGTCGCGAATCTTGCCATTTTCGACCGTTCAATCAACATTCAAGCGACGATCGTAAACGGACATTATTTACACAGCTAGGACATCTATGACTGGCGGAAAAATCGGGAATGTCGATCTCGTAAAGCAACTGAACGGTGCAGCCGTTTATCGATTCATTGATCAACAAGGACCTATTTCACGCATACAGATTGCCGATGTAAGTCGGCTTGCACCTGCAAGTGTGACCAAAATAACCCGCCAACTCCTTGAAAGAGGGCTGATCAAAGAAGTCGCACAACAAGCCTCTACGGGTGGACGCCGTGCGATTTCACTCACCACCGAGTGCGCCCCTTTTCATACCCTCGCGGTGCGGTTGGGGCGTCATTTTATTGAGCTATCTTTGTATGACTTAAGTAGTGCATCACTGGCTGAACATGGTGAAACCTTTCATTACCAGGATCAAGCACAGCTGGTCAAAGGCTTAATCGACATCATCAGCCAGTTTATCGATACCCACCAACACGCCATCAAAGAGCTCATTGCCATTTCTGTTGTGATGCCAGGCTTGGTCGACCCCGACTCTGGCGTGGTCGAGTACATGCCCAACATTAATATTCAGCAACTCGCTCTCGCCGATACACTGCGCGATGAATTTGGTGTGCAAACCTTTGTCGGTAACGACATTCGAGGACAAGCGCTGGCTGAACATTACTTTGGCGCCAGCCAAGCCTACTATGACTCGATGCTAGTCAGTGTTCACCACGGCACCGGGGCGGGGATTATTGTCAATGGTCAAATCTTTCTCGGTCACAACCGAAATGTGGGAGAGCTCGGCCATGTGCAAATCGATCCTCTCGGTAAAAAATGCCAATGTGGTAACTTTGGCTGCCTGGAAACCGTCGCCTCCAACGAGGCCATCATTGAGCACGCGCAACAACTGCTGGCCCAAGGCACCCAAGCAGTTTGAGTTACGATCAAAGCTTGACCATCGAGGCCATTTGTCAAGCGGCCGAGCAAGGTGATGAGCTGGCCCGCCAAGTTCTAGTCAAAGTGGGTAATCATTTAGGTAAAGCCATCGCGATGACAGTCAACCTTTTCAATCCACAATTGGTGGTGATTGCGGGTAAGATCACCGCAGCAAAAAGCGTGGTATTCCCCGCCATTGAACGTTGTGTAGAAAACCAGTCATTGCCAAGCTTTCACCAAAAATTAGCCATCGTCAGTGCGGATTTACAAACCCAGCCAACCATGGCGGCATTTGCCTTAGTGAAACGCGCGATGTTGAACGGTGAACTCCTTCAGCAGTTGCTCGAAGAGTAATCTCATTCCCATCGTTTCCATCATACGATCGACCTTACTGTAATAGTATCAACGCCGCCCTAAGGGCGGCGTTTTTATCTGTGATAATAGTTATTTAGTACACCAACCATCATATATTAGAAAATATTCTTTTTAATGGGCACATATGTGAA
>NZ_AQOD01000012.1 GCF_000513715.1 Salinivibrio socompensis S35 | reverse complement strand
AGTGGCTAGCGATTCGGTGATTGTGACAAATTAGTCAATTCATGGTTTTCTGATCCGCGCGGATGGCCATCATTCGTTGCTTTACCTTGGGCCTGTCGAGTTGAAGAGCACTCGCCGCTCGACAAACCGTGTCCAAGGTGGCGTTTTTGGCAGCGCGCACTAGCAGCGATGCCGCGTTATCGCCTGCGTTTTACCCCCATCGTGCTGCATCTCGAATTGTAACCTCCTCCGTGGTCGTGCTCACTAAAGGTGGGCACGTGTCTGGCTTTACGATCTTTTTCGTCTTCATTCTTTGTTCTTTTCTCCATCCTTGCCTAACTTAATTGTAAATAAAACGTTAACTATCTTTAGTGGTTGTCACTGTGTGTGATCGGGGCACTGGCAATCACCCGTTAGGCAGGAGGAAGCCGTGTTGAGGCGCCAATTACTTTTTTTTATATGGGTAATGCTCCTTCCTGCAGTGGAAGTCAGTGCTGCAGAGCGGGAAGGTTGGAACCTCACCCAAGGGGTGACGGACATCAGCCAAAAAGTGTACGACCTGCACATGACCATCTTCTATATTTGTGTCGTGATAGGGGTGTTGGTATTCGGCGTGATGTTTTGGGCCATTATCCGCCACCGAAAATCCAAAGGTGCCAAGCCGGCTTCGTTTCATGAAAGCACCAAGGTGGAGATAGCGTGGACCGTGGTTCCGTTTCTTATTTTGGTCGGTATGGCGATCCCGGCCACACGGGTGTTGCTGGATATGGAAGATACCACCGAGCCTGACTTAACTGTTCAAGTCACCGGCTCGCAATGGAAGTGGCATTACCGTTATTTTGATCACGATGTCGCCTTTTTCTCTCTGCTTGCTTCTAGCCCCGAACAAATCCGTAACGAAAGACAAAAACGCGATAATTATTTATTAGAAGTCGACCAGCCCTTGGTGTTGCCAGTCGGGCGCAAAGTGCGTTTTTTGATCACCTCGCAAGATGTGATTCATTCCTGGTGGGTACCTGCTTTTGCGGTGAAGAAAGATGCTAACCCCGGCTTTATCAATGAAGCTTGGACCAACATCGATAAGCCAGGCATTTATCGTGGCCAATGTGCGGAGTTGTGTGGCAAAGACCATGCTTTATGCCGATTGTGGTGATTGCTAAACCCCAAGCGGAATTTGATGCCTGGGTGCAGGAAACCGCGTTAGCCCAGCAACAAGCCCGCGAAGAAGAGCAGCGCTTGCTGGATATGGACATGCCAATGGATGAGTTGATGGCACTGGGTAAAAAAGTCTATGACAGCCGCTGTGGAATGTGCCATCAAAGTGAAGGCCAAGGCATGCCTGGCGTGTTCCCGGCGTTGGCAGGGGCTGAGATTGCCACGCAGCCGGACAGGTTGGTCGACCATATCGATATTGTCGTCAACGGCAAAGCAGGCACCGCCATGCAAGCCTTTGGGCCGCAATTGTCGCTCAAAGAGTTGGCCGCTGTGGTGACTTATGAGCGCAATGCGTGGGGCAATGATACCGGAGAAACAGTACAGGCCGCCCAAGTTAACGCGGTGAAATCAGGTGAAGATCTTTAGGAGCGCGTGATGACAGATACCACCCCAGATACCGTTCATGATGATCACCACCATAAACCGCGCGGTATGATGCGCTGGGTGCTGACCACTAACCACAAAGACATTGGTACCATGTACCTGATTTTCAGCTTCACCATGTTTTTGTTGGGTGGCGCGATGGCGATGGTCATTCGTGCGGAATTGTTTCAGCCTGGGCTGCAACTGATCGAACCTAACTTTTTCAACCAAATGACCACGGTGCATGGTCTGATTATGGTGTTCGGAGCGGTAATGCCGGCCTTTACCGGGTTGGCGAATTGGATGGTGCCGATGATGATAGGTGCGCCAGACATGGCGTTGCCGCGCATGAATAACTGGAGCTTTTGGATCCTGCCGTTTGCATTCTTGCTGTTAATTGGCTCGTTATTTATGGAAGGCGGCGGCCCCAACTTTGGTTGGACTTTCTACGCGCCACTGTCGACCACCTACAGCCCCGATAGCACCGGGTTATTTGTGTTTGCGCTGCACATCATGGGGATCAGCTCCATTATGGGCGCGATCAATGTGATTGTGACAATCACCAATATGCGTGCGCCGGGAATGACTTACATGAAAATGCCGCTATTTGTTTGGACCTGGCTGATTACCGCCTTTTTGCTGATTGCGGTGATGCCAGTATTGGCGGGTGCAGCGACCATGGTGCTGACGGATAAATACTTTGGCACCAGCTTTTTTGATGCCGCGGGGGGCGGTGATCCTGTCTTGTTCCAGCACATTTTCTGGTTCTTTGGTCACCCAGAAGTCTACATCATGATTTTGCCCAGCTTTGGCATTATCTCGGCGATTGTGCCGGCGTTTTCCCGTAAACGGCTATTTGGTTACAGCTCCATGGTGTATGCCACCGCCTCGATTGCAGGATTGAGCTTTCTGGTATGGGCGCACCATATGTTCACCACCGGAATGCCGGTGTTTGCCGAGCTATTTTTCATGTTTTGTACCATGCTGATCTCGGTGCCGACGGGGGTCAAAGTGTTTAACTGGGTGGCGACCATGTGGCGAGGATCGTTGACATTTGAAGTGCCAATGCTGTTCGCGATTGCCTTTATCGTCTTATTTACCATTGGTGGGTTTTCTGGGCTAATGTTGGCGATCACGCCGGCCGATTTTCAGTATCACGACACCTACTTTGTAGTTGCACACTTCCACTATGTCTTGGTTTCAGGGGCGGTGTTTTCAATCATGCCGCCGCTTATTACTGGCTGCCAAAATGGACCGGGCATATGTTCAATGAAACCCTGGCACAGTGGCATTTTTGGTGCTCGGTGATTTCCGTCAACATCCTGTTCTTTCCGATGCATTTTTTGGGGCTTGCGGGGATGCCACGCCGGATCCCGGATTATGCGCTCCAATTTGCCGATGTAAACGCGATTGTCAGTATTGGCGGCTTCGCCTTTGGCCTGTCGCAACTCATCTTTTTAGCGGTGGTGATTCAATGCGCGCGTGGCGGCGAGCCTGCTGCTGCTAAACCTTGGGAAGGGGCCGAAGGCCTAGAGTGGACCGTGCCATCGCCCGCCCCTTATCACACCTTTGAGACGCCCCCTGATCTGGAGGTGTCGCGTCATGGTCACTAAGTCAACGTGTTCGGCCCGGCGGTTATTCGTCTTGGCGGTTGCCATGTTTGGCTTTGCGTTTGCTTTGGTCCCGCTATACGACGTGTTCTGTGAGGTGACCGGCATTAATGGCAAAACGGATAATCAGGCGGCGGCGTCGAGCGTTGGCATCGATACTGAGCGAGTCGTGACGGTGGAATTTGTTGCCTATACCAGCCCGGGCATGCGTTGGACTTTTGAGCCGCAGATCAATCGGATGCAAGTCCACCCCGGTGAAACGCACACCATTCACTATTTGGCCACCAATAATGCGCGTTACGACACCATCGGCCAAGCCGTTCCTTCCGTCTCGCCGGGATTGGCGGCGCAGTATTTTAATAAAATTGAGTGTTTTTGCTTTAACCGTCAGCCACTACCGCGTGGCGAGGATGCATCCTTGCCGCTGATCTTCTACGTGGATCCCGAGTTGCCGGATGATATTAACCACTTAACGCTGGCTTACACATTGTTTGATGTGACCGCCAGTGTCGAGGAATAAGGAGACCGCTATGGCGACGCCTGAACGTTATTACGTCCCTGCTGCCAGTATCTGGCCGATTGTCGGTGCGGTTGCACTGTTTTTGATTGCCGCAGGCGCGGGTGCCACCGTGGGGGATTATTTGGGGGCAACGGGCCTTGGATACTGCTAGCGGGCACCGTACTGATCTTGATTATGCTCACCGGCTGGTTTCGCGATGTGATCCGCGAATCCATGCAGGGCTTATATTCCGCGCAAATGGATCGCTCCTTTCGTCAAGGGATGAGTTGGTTCATCTTTTCTGAGGTGATGTTCTTTGGTGCCTTCTTCGGCGCGTTATTCTATGCCCGCTTTATCGCCGTCCCTTGGCTGGGCGGAGCCAGCAATAATGCAATGACAGCCGCGGTGCTGTGGCCGGACTTTGTTGCCCAGTGGCCACTGACTTTAACGCCTGGTGGGATTGAAACCACCGCGATGCCGGCCATGGGCCTGCCGCTGCTCAATACCCTGATCTTACTGACCTCGTCGGTCACGCTCCATATTGCCCATACTGCGATTGAAAAAAATCAACGCGGGCGATTGAAAGGTTTTTTACTGGCGACGGTGTTGTTAGGGGCGCTATTCATGTTCTTTCAAGGCGAAGAGTATGTGCATGCGTATCAAGAAATGAACTTGCGGCTCGATTCCGGTGTGTATGGCAATACCTTCTATTTATTAACCGGTTTCCATGGTCTACACGTTACCTTAGGTACCATGATGCTGTTGGTGGTTTGGCTACGCGTGATGCGTGGGCATTTTAGCCCTGAGCATCACTTTGGCTTTCAAGCAAGTGCGTGGTATTGGCACTTCGTGGATGTGGTGTGGCTGTGCTTGTTTGTGTTGGTTTACATTCTCTGACTCAGTATGGGCGCGGATTGGGGGCTATCCAGCCCATGGAGAGCGCAATCAGCAATAACACGAACACAATCACGGAAAACAGCACGCGCCGACCCAGGTAACGGGATAAAGGTACAGAGTGATCGCCTTTCAGTAACACAGGTAAAGCGCGAAACAGATTAAACAGAATAAAAATCAATAAACCGATCAGAATAGCTTTGACCAACATAAGCGCTCCTTAGCGCAATAGGTAATCATGACACAAGGACGACGAATGGGGTTTCTGATATTGACTGTGGTTGTGGTCGTGCTGCTCGTCAAGTTAAGTCACTGGCAATGGACGCGTGGCGAGCAAAAAGCGCAACACTTGGCGCAATTTGACGCCAATCAGCCACCTGGCTTGCTTACTCGCTCAGTGCAGCAAGGGCAGTCTGTGGTTGCGGTGGGCCAGTTTCGCCCTGAGTTCGCCGTGTGGCTCGACAATCAGACTCACCAAGGCCGCGTGGGCTATCGTTTATTTCTTCCTTTTGTGCCCACACAGCACCCGTCAACCTGGTGGTTGGTAGAGCTAGGTTGGATGGCCGCCCCAGCGATTCGTACATGGCCGGACGTGCCAGATTTTGCCGAGCGCTATCAAGTGGTTGGTTTTGTCGATTCACCGTCTGAGCGGGTGGTGCTGAAACAAGGGGCAGAATCGGAAAGTTGGCCGCAACGGGTACAACGGATTGAACTATCATCATTGCAAGCACAGTTACCTGCGTTGGACGCACAGCAACTTATCCGCGCGAAGACGGTGCATCGCGTGGGCAAGCCGGATAGCAATGTATTGGCTCAAGCCGGAGTCATTCCGGTGTGGCAGCCCGTGGTGATGCCGCCGACGAAACACTATGGTTATGCGGTGCAATGGGCACTGATGGCCCTCGCAGTCAGTATTGGCGCAGGCATATGGTGGCACAAAACACAAAGGAAGGGGCACGAATGAAAGGACGCATCACCGTCGTGGTATTGATCGGGGTTTTTGTACTGCCTGTCGTAGTGGCCAAATTGGTGCTGGAGCAAAGTTGGTACCAAAAAGGAGTCACTAATTACGGCCAGTTTCTTGCTGAACCGGTTACCTTGAACTGGCTGGCAGAAAAAGGGCAGTGGCGCTTAGTGTATGCGGTGCCTGAACCCTGTGGTGCTCAGTGTGAGCAGGCTTTATTTCAACTCACTCAAATTCCCATCGCGGTAGGTAAAGAACGGGATAGGGTGACCAGTATCGCCGTCACCCGCACTGCCCGCCGTGAGCCTGACGTGCTGACATGGCAAACATTGAACGCGGCTCAGCAAGAGGATCTCCAACAGCCCCCGTTTGCGCCTCACACCCTCTATCTCAGTGATCCGATGAATAATGTGGTGCTCGCCTATCCGATCAGTGACGACAACACCCAGTGGGTGGCGCAAGGCAAAGGGCTGCTGCGCGATCTTAAGCGTCTGCTCAAGTTGTCTAAGGTAGGTTAACGATGGCAACGCGTCGCTATCAACTCGCGATATTATCGACCTTAGTGCTGGCCGTATGGGTAGTTGGGCTGGGCGCGTTTACCCGTTTAACCGAAGCCGGGTTAGGGTGCCCGGACTGGCCCGGATGCTATGGCCACTTGGGCGTGCCGGTGAGTGAAACGGCGCAATCGATGGCGATATCGCGTTTTCCCGACGCCCCTTTAGATGTGATTAAAGCATGGAATGAGATGCTGCATCGCTATGTAGCAGGCACGCTAGGGCTGGCGATCTTTGCGCTGGCATGGGTGAGCTGGCGACGTGCTGACTATCGGGTGTTTAGACCGTTGACGACAGTATTGAGTGTCGTGGTAATCGCGCAAGCGGCGCTTGGGATGTGGACGGTAACCTTGAGCTTAATGCCGGTGGTGGTGATGGCGCATTTGCTCGGAGGGTTTACCACGGTGTGTTTGCTGGCTTGGCTTGCGAAAACCACAGGGGCCATCAAACTGCCTCGTATTAGTCTGTCGCGAAAAGCACACCACTTGGGCAGTATAGCTTTGGTCGCCGTGATTGTGCAGATCGCTCTGGGCGGTTGGACCTCCGCCAATTACGCGGCCACTGTTTGTACTCAGTTACCCATTTGTGAAAGCCCTTGGTGGCGACTTTTTACCCCATCTGCGTTTCATCCGGTTAGCCCCATTAGCGACACTTACCAGTTTGGGGTATTAAGCCATGCTGAGCGCGTGACCATTCATGCTACGCATCGCTTGGGGGCGATGGTGGTAACCACCTTGGTGTTGGCGTGGGCCTGGGTACTTTGGCACGCTGGCGCTCGCGTTATCGGCCTTTGGGTGACTGTGGTACTCGCCATACAAATCAGCTCGGTGTGACCAATGTGGTCGCGCTCTTACCTTTAAGTGTGGCGGTTGCGCATAACCTGGGCGGCCTGCTGTTGCTGATCACCGTTCTGTTGACCCACCGCCTCTGTCACTTTTCTTCACGACCACAAGGAGTGCGTCATGGCACAGTATCAACGCACCGTTAGTGTCTCGACACCTGCTGCCGCGCGTTGGCGCGATTATTACGAACTCACCAAACCACGCGTGGTGGCCATGCTGTTATTAACCGCGCTAGTGGGTATGTGTCTCGCCACCGCAGGTTGGCCACCATGGTGGGCCGTCATTGTTGGTTTGTTTGGGATCGGTGCGCAGGCCAGTGCGGCGGCGGTGTTTAATCATGTGATAGACAGGCGTATCGACACTAAAATGCAGCGCACCCGTCATCGTCCGGTGGCGGAGGGGCGAGTGAGTCAAACGGCGGCACTGACATTGGCGGTTGGGCTGATGGTGGCCGGCTTTATTGCCTGTTGGTGGTTGAACCCGCTCACTGCCTGGCTGACGTTCGCAAGCTTGGTGGGTTATGCGCTGGTGTATACCCAATGGCTTAAGCCCGCAACCCCACAGAACATTGTGATTGGTGGTTTGGCCGGTGCGATGCCGCCACTACTCGGTTGGACCGCGGTCACGGGGGAGTTACATCCCCATGCGTTCTTACTGGTGATGATTATTTTCACCTGGACGCCGCCCCACTTTTGGGCGCTGGCCATTCATCGTCGACAGGATTACGCCAAAGCGCAAGTCCCTATGCTACCCGTTACGCACGGCGTCGGATTCACCCAGACCATGGTGCTGCTTTATACCGTGTTGCTGTTGGTAGTCGGTATTTTACCTTGGCTAACGGGCATGAGCGGCTGGATTTATCTGCTCGGCGCTACCACGCTCAACCTAGTCTTTGTTGGCTATGCCTGGTGGCTGAAAACAGGGACCCAAAAGGGTCGCGCGTGGCAGATGTTTAAGTTCTCGATCTGGCACATCTTTGCGACCTTTGTGGTGTTACTGGCTGATCACGCACTGCTTGTTTAATGGTCGGGCGTTAATTTAAGCCCTGCGCGGAGAGCACCGTTGCTTTATCAGCGACAAACGAGACCTTGATATGTTTGCCATCGCCGCCCCACACGCAATGGGTTAAGCCCATGGTGTCATCGCATTGGCTTGGCTTGCCAATGTGAGCAACGACTACGTCGTAACTCATACCGACTTCTAACTGATCGTAGTTTTGCTTGGTGACTTTCGAGCATCCGGCCAAGAATACGACCAACAGACAGGCAAAAAAGACGCGCATAACCCTTCCTTATTCACGGATGTAATGAGCACAGCGCAACTGGCGCAGCGCCGCTGCCGCTCGTTTGTTTAATTGTCGTAATAGTACACGGCTGCTCCGATAAGGGCCACCCGCGGACCCAAACAAAAAACAGGCTAAAAAGCCTGTTTTTGGTACGCGATTCGTGCCCCTCAGGGTACAAGGCGATAACGGGGATCAGAAATAAGAATGATCACCGCGGGCGTGTTCAGTCACATCGCGGACGCCGTGCAGCTCGCCGCTAAACTCGGCCAATAGCTGCTTTTCAATCCCTTCTTTTAAGGTCACATCGACCATAGAGCAACCATTACACCCGCCGCCAAATTGGAGGATAGCGACCGAATCATCAGTGATTTCAATCAGGTTCACATGGCCGCCATGGCTGGCAAGCTGTGGGTTAACCTGACTTTGAATCACGTAATCGACGCGCTCCATCAAAGGAGCATCATCGGCGACTTTACGCATTTTAGCGTTCGGTGCTTTTAGCGTGAGCTGCGAGCCCATTTTATCGGTGACAAAATCGATCTCCGCTTCGTCTAAAAAAGGAAGACTGAGTTCGTCGACAAACGCAGAAAAGCCGTTAAATTTTATTTCGGTATCACTGCTTTCTACCGCTTCCGGTGGACAGTATGAGACACCACACTCGGCGTTTGGCGTGCCTGGATTGACCACAAACACGCGAATATGGGTGCCCTCGGGCTGCTGCTCAAGCAGCTTCACAAAGTGGCTTTGTGCATTTTCTGAAATATTGACTTCTGACACGACAAATACCTGACTAATCCAGTGTGTTTTATACAGTGTACTCCGGTTTGCGCTGGCTATCACCCCTCGAACCATATGGCTACTTTGTAAGCACGGATAGCACGTTTACCGTTAGGTAGATCAGTACGGGCCAAACAGTAAACATCGATCGTTTTTGCACCGGCGGTGCGCAGTAATCGACACAATTGCGACACTGTTTGTCCGGTGGTGACCACATCGTCGACGATCGCGACATGGGAAGCGGGGAGCGGGCCATTAAGAACAAAGGCACCGCGCAGGTTACGCAGTCTGTCTTGTCGACTGAGGCCTTGTTGTGGTGCGGTATGTCGGGCGCGAGATAAGTACGTATCGACAACTTGGGTATCGAGGTTGTCGGTAAGCGCCCAAGCCAAGTGCAAGCTTTGATTAAACCCACGCTGCCAACGGCGTCGCCAATGCAGTGGCACCGGCAACAGCACGGGGGCAGGATCGACAATACGATCACTGAGCTGCTGGGCGAAAGGTAAGGCAAGTTCGAAAGCCCGTTGGTATTTGAACGCGTGAATTAACTGCGGGAGAGGATCATGATAGCCACTGATAGCCACCAAGCGATCCCAATCTGGCGGTTGGCTGAGGCAGGCGCCACACCGCGCTTTTGGAACAGAAACAGGCAGCCCGCAACAGCGACAAAGTAAATACTGATGATGGGCATCCCAACACGCATCGCAGCACAGGGCGTGCTGGGCAGGTAAGGCGAGGTGGCAAACTGGACATTGCAAGGGCAAGAATTTGCCTCTCCATTGGGCCATTAGATGTGTGAAGCGCCGTGGCATGATTGTTGATATCATAAGCGTCCTGAGTGAAAAGCAACCAAGGCAGTGTAAACATGGCGTTATGTGATTGGCAGTCGCACGGACAAGGACCCGATCTGGTTCTCATTCACGGCTGGGGAATGAATAGCGCGGTGTGGTCATTAATCTTGCCGTATTTAACCGCACATTACCGCGTGCACTGTGTCGATTTACCCGGTTTTGGCTATAGCGCGGCACAGCCGGGACTTACTCTCAAAGAGCTGGCACAAGTATTGCTTAAAGAATCACCAGCGCATGCAACTTGGATAGGCTGGTCGTTAGGTGGGTTGGTAGCAACGCAAGTGGCACAGGTCGCGCCACAGCGAGTCACCGGGTTAGTGACTATTGCTAGCTCGCCCAAGTTTGTTGCCGAACCTGGGTGGCGAGGGATCAAACCTGGGGTACTCAGTGACTTTTCCCGTCAGCTTGAGCGTGACTTTTCGCTGACGGTAGAGCGGTTTATGGCGCTGCAAGCGATGGGATCGCCGACGGCGAGAAAAGACGTAAAAGCGCTGAAGCAAGCGGTATTTTCGCGACCGGCACCTGATCCTCGTGCGCTTGCAGATGGCCTAGCTATGTTAGCGGACACGGATTTGCGTCAGGGCTGTAGCGCTATCGACGTGCCGTGGTTGAGAATGTATGGGCGGTTAGATGGCTTGGTGCCTGTGTCGGTGGCGGATGCGGTATTAAAGTTAGCTCCTGACTCATATTGTGAGGTACTGACACACAGTGCTCACGCGCCGTTCGTGACGGAACCTGAGGCGGTGGTGGACACGTTAAACACTTTTTTAGGCAATCACTTGCCGGAAGCATAGCGTGTGGTGATCATTTTTTGGTAGAATTGACTCAATCCTGTCACGGTTCTGCCGATAAGTTAACTATGTCACGTGTTTTGGCATAAGGAGAGACCATAATGAACGTAGGTAACGTTGGGCAGTCTCCGGCGTATCATCAAGCGATGAAGTCCAAAACGCCGGTGCAGCCGCAGCAGAATGCGGATAAACAGGCTGAACAGGTGTCCAAAGCCAATACTTTTAATGATCAAGTCGCAAAAGCCAATGCGGTTAAAGAAAGTGATAAACCCGCTTCTCCTCAAGCCGCAAAACACAATGCTGACGTGAAAGGCGGCGCTGACGTGAAAGATGGCGCCAATGCGGGTGCGGTCGCTAAAGCCCAAGAGGGAAAAGCGCCGGAAGAAAAGTCTGCAGTAAAGTCTTTTACCTACGGAGCATTGGGCATGGATCATCCGGAGAAAGTCCAAGAAAACGATGATTCATCTTATACCGCGGGTAAATTTGTGTCGGCCTTAGGTACAATAGGCACAATACTCGCGGTTATCGTCTAAACTATTAGAAAGACGACAAGGCCGCACTGACAATTAGGCCTTCAGCTGGTGTTGGGAGGTAACATCAGATGAATATATCGCCAGCCAGCGTCAGTATCCCAACTGTCGCACCATCGGTGAACCCGCCAACCGAGCAAGTTGCGCGGGATAATCGCTTGCGCGAAAAAATTAGTCCCTAGCAAACCGTCCCCCGAACCCGAGAATGGCAAAGCCGTTACCGATCAAGATAAGCAACTAGGGCGTTCATCGTGGGATCCTGCACAGCATCCTAATTACTCACTGAACTACCAGCGTGATTCACTCGCTGAGGCCGATTACGATGGGGCCAACATCGCAGGCCGCATTGATGCCATGACACGCACGGATCTCGGCGAGCTAGCACTTAACGATCAGGTACCTAAAGATAATGGTTACACGATGGGCTTAAAAATGCCCGAAGAAGTGTTAGAAAAAATCGAGCAGCTAAAACGGTTTGAGCAAACGCGCGCGGTAGTGGCGATGCGCTATCAGCAAGCAACGGTGGCGAACATGCCGTCAGAAGTATTGATAGTGATTTAACGCGATCCCGCCCTCAGGTATTCCCTGATTAAGACAAAATATAAAAAGCCCCGCCAGTGTTGGCGGGGCTGTCAGTGTTCAAGCATGCCATTTCTTAGGCACTATTTGTCTGGCTCTATAAGCATTTGACGCTAGGAGCATTTGACGCTAGGAGCGTTTGGCGCGCGCAAAGGCATCGGCCATGCTCCCACCTTGGGGGGCGGCGGTGTTTTGCCGTTTGGGGGCTTTGCTCTCGCGCCGCGTAGTCGGTGCTGTTTTCGCTTCCGATGCCTCAGGCGTATCATCAAGACGCATCGACAAACCAATCCGCTTACGCGCCACATCCACTTCCATCACTTTCACCTTGACCACATCACCGGCTTTCACCACGTCACGTGGATCGCTGATAAAGCGGTTTGATAGCGCAGAGATATGCACTAACCCGTCTTGATGGACGCCCACATCGACAAAAGCACCAAAGTGAGTCACGTTGGTCACGGCTCCTTCTAGCTGCATCCCAGGTTTCAAATCGCTCACTTGGTTAACGCCATCGGCAAAGGTCGCGGTTTTAAACTCTGGGCGTGGATCACGACCCGGTTTGGCGAGTTCACTGAGCACATCGGTCACGGTGATCGCACCAAAGGTGTCATTGGCATAATCATTGGCGTTTAAGCTTTGCAGTATACCTGCGTTACCGATTAAGGCGTCCACCGCCTTGCCCGTCTTTTGTGCGATATGTTTGACCAGCGGATAGGTTTCTGGGTGAACGCCGGAGCGGTCGAGCGGATTGGTACCGTCCATAACCCGTAAAAAGCCCGCGCATTGTTCATAGGCTTTGGGGCCTAGGCGAGGGACTTTCAGTAGTGTTTTTCGTTCGTTGAAGCGGCCGTTTTCATCGCGAAACGCAACAATGTTTTGCGCCATGGTTTGGCTTAAACCTGCCACGCGCGTCAACAGTGGTGCAGAGGCGATATTCAGATCTACTCCCACGGCGTTGACACAATCTTCCACCACCGCATCGAGCTTTTGGCCAACTGATGCTGAGAAACGTCATGCTGATATTGACCCACCCCAATCGACTTAGGATCAATCTTCACCAGCTCTGCCAAGGGGTCTTGCAAGCGACGGGCGATTGAGACGGCGCCACGGAGTGACACATCTAAGTCAGGAAACTCGTTGGCCGCTAACTCAGACGCCGAGTAAACAGAGGCACCGGCTTCGCTGACCATCACGGTTTGGATACTTAAATCCGCCTGCTTGAGCATGGTGGCCACAAAGCTTTCTGTTTCGCGTGAGGCGGTGCCATTGCCTACTGCAATCAAGTTAACGCCATGGCGGTCAATAAAGCGGCGAAGCACCTTGCTTGACTCGTCCACATCATGCCTCGGGGCGGTGGGATAAATGGTGGCAGTGTCGAGGAGCTTACCGGTGCCGTCAACCACTGCCACTTTACAACCGGTGCGTAGGCCAGGGTCAATGCCTAAGGTACAGCGAGGGCCTGCTGGCGCGGCCATCAATACATCGTTGAGGTTGGCGGCAAACACATCAATGGCGTCGTTTTCGGCCCGTTCTTTGAGGTTGGCCATGAACTCGGTTTCAAGGTGCATCAAGATTTTGACCCGCCACGCAAAGGCAATCACTTGTTTGCGCCAGCGATCAGCCGGGGCGCTGCCGAGAGAAAGTTGGTAGTGCTGGGCGATCATGGTCTCGCACACGCTTTGCTTGCTGTCTGGATCTTGGTCTGGGTCGGCAATCAGAGCGAGTTGCAGAATGCCCTCATTACGGCCGCGTAGCATCGCCAACGCACGGTGAGAGGGCACCTTGGCAATCGGCTCTTGATGGGCAAAGTAGTCTTTAAACTTGGCACCGGTATCTTCTTGGCCGGCAACCACGGTGGCGCGTAGCACCGCATATTGCTGGAGGTATTGGCGTAGGGTCTCAAGCAGGCTGGCATCTTCGGCAAGGCGCTCCATCATGATCGCGCGGGCACCATCGAGTGCCGATTTGGTGTCGGCCACGCCTGATCAGGTCGACAAAAGGCGCGGCGGTGGTCTCAGGCGTTTGGAACGGATCGTGCCATAAAGTGTCAGCCAGAGGCGCCAGCCCCGCTTCGATGGCAATTTGCCCTTTGGTCCGGCGTTTGGGTTTATAGGGAAGGTACAAATCTTCCAACCGGTTTTTGCTCTCTGCGGCGACAATATCGCGGCGTAGGCGCTCGGTCAGTTTGCCTTGTTCGTCAATCGATTTGAGGATGGTTTCACGACGGGCGTCTAACTCGCGTAGATAGACTAATCGCGTTTCCAGGGTTCGCAACTGCGAATCGTCTAAACCTTGCGTGGCTTCTTTGCGGTAACGGGCGATAAAAGGGACGGTATTGCCGTCGTCAAGCAGCGTCACTGCTGTATTAACTTGGCCAGGCGCGACGTTGAGCTCGTGGGCCAGGGTTTGGGTAATCGATGTATGCATGTGTTTCCTTTTCGTTCCCTTTGTGGTCATCAGAGTGATTGATGATCAGGCTGAGCCATGACTTGGCTTGGGGTAGGTGATGGTATTGATAAACCACTGTTTTTCGCCTTCTGGCGTCGGGACCACGACGTCATCGTCGACGGCTTTTTTCAATAGCGCGCGCGCCATCGGCGCATCTATTGATATGTAGTCTTTGCGCTCATAAATTTCATCAGGGCCAACAATGCGAAATTGTTTGGTGTCGCCGGCTTCGTTTTCAATCTCGACCCAGGCGCCAAAAAACACCCGGCCTTCTTGCTCGGGGGCGTAATCGACAATGGTTAGGTCATTCAGTCGCTTGCGCAGATAGCGGACACGGCGATCGATTTGTCGTAATAACCGTTTATTATAGGTGTAGTCGGCGTTTTCTGAACGATCACCCAAGCTGGCTGCCCAGCTGACAATTTTAGTCACTTCTGGCCGTCGCTCGTGCCACAGGTAATCGTGCTCGGTTTTGAGCGCGTTAAAGCCTTCACGGGTCACCAATTTGGTTTTCACGTTACCTCTCCTTTCACTAGCCAATCGGCGTCGTGCAATATAACCTTGTTCAGGAAAGTACAAGAAGCGGGCGAGCTTGTCGAGGCAACACTCGGTAACAATTTAGCGTGCCGTTCTGCACTGACAAACACGCGGTATGGCGCACAACTGTGGCAAAATTCAATAAGATGATGGCAATATCTGCTTGATTATTCGGCAGCAGCATTGAGGGCTAAGCATGCAAGAGAACTATAAAATCCTAGTTGTGGATGATGATATGCGTCTGCGTTCACTGCTAGAGCGCTATCTGACCGAGCAAGGGTTTCAAGTACGCAGTGTTGCCAATGCGGAGCAAATGGACCGGTTATTAGCGCGTGAAGCATTTAATCTGATGGTGCTTGATTTAATGCTTCCCGGGGAAGATGGCTTGTCGATATGCCGACGCTTGCGCCAAGCTAACAATCAATTGCCCATATTAATGCTGACGGCGAAAGGGGATGAAATTGATCGGATTGTCGGCTTAGAAGTCGGGGCCGACGATTACCTGCCTAAGCCGTTTAACCCGCGGGAATTACTGGCTCGGGTGCGCGCCGTATTACGCCGACAAACGGTCGAAGCGCCCGGGGCGCCGAGTGCTGATTCAACCACGGTTACCTTTGGTGAGTTTCGTCTTAACTTAGGCACCCGCGAGATGTTTCGTAACGACGAGCCGATGACATTAACATCCGGTGAATTTGCGGTACTCAAAGCGTTGGTGACCAATGCGCGTGAGCCGCTTTCACGAGACAAATTGATGAACATGGCACGCGGCCGCGAGTACTCGGCGATGGAGCGCTCGATTGATGTGCAAATTTCCCGCTTGCGTCGCAATGGTCGAGGAGGATCCGAGTAAACCGCGCTATATCCAAACGGTATGGGGGCTTGGTTACGTGTTTGTACCCGATGGTGAGGTGTAACGATGCGGATGTCACCGCGGACTAGCTTTGCGCGAACCTTATTGATTTTGGCTGGCTTATTAATTGCCAGCCAAGTTTTTTCTTACCTAACCATTGTCAATTATGCGTTGCTGCCGAGCTTGCAGCAGTTCAATAAGATTTTAGCCTTTGAAGTCCGCTTAATGCTGGAGGAGGATTGGTATCTCAAAGATGGGGAAGTGCTCCACCTGGGTGAGCCAGTGCGCCGGCAATTGTTGGAACAAATTGGCGTGACGTTACACGCGCCAAACAGTGATCAAGCGGCCGCTTTTAAAGATGCCATGAAGATTGATTACTTAAGCGAACATATTAGCGAGGAATTAGGGGCAAAAACCCAAGTCCGTTTAGTCAGTGGCGAAGACAGTTATGTTTTATGGCTAAAATTTGATGCCATTGATGACTTTTTAATGCGGATCCCCTTATCGGAGCTGCATCAAGATGATTTTGCACCGTTGTTTCAGTATAGCTTGGTGATCGCGTTGTTGGTGATTGCCGGCGGCTGGTTGTTTATTAAGATGCAAAATCGGCCGCTGGTCGCGTTAGAGCGGGCTGCGCTGGATGTGGCCGATGGTCGGTTTCCAGACCCTGTTCCGCCGCAGGGGGCGTCAGAAATTCAGGCGGTCACCGTGGCCTTTAATAAAATGTCGGCGGGGATACGCAAGCTCGAAGAAGATCGCGCCTTGTTGATGGCGGGTGTCAGTCATGATTTGCGCACCCCGCTCACGCGCATTCGGCTGGCGACCGAAATGATGTCGTCTGACGATGCCTATTTGGCCGATAGCATCACCGAAGACACGGAAGAGTGTAACGAGATCATCAATCAGTTTATGGATTACTTGCGCGCGGTACAGCAGCAAGACCCCGACCCGGTAGATTTATCTACCATCTGTCTTGATGTGGCGAATCACCAGCAGTCAATGGGCGTCGATATCGAGTTAGACTTAGCGGCGCTGCACGGTGATTTATACGCGAACTCGGTGGCGTTAAAACGGGCTGTCACTAACCTAGTGGTCAATGCGGTGCGTTATGGTAATGGTTGGGTGAGGCTACGGTGTGGTAGCAATGCTGACCATACATACCAATGGGTTGAAGTGGAAGACAATGGCCCGGGCATTGAGGCGAGCCTAGAAAATACATTGTTCCAGCCATTTACCCGAGGCGATACCGCGCGTGGCAGTGAGGGAACGGGATTAGGGTTAGCGATCGTGAAACGAATTGTCGAACAGCTTCATGGCGATATCCGTTTATCATCACGGACCGAAGGTGGCCTGAGAATCCAAATGACGTTCCCGGTGGGTAAATAGGCCGCGTTTAGCGGCCATCAGGCGTTGGAGTAGTGGGTTTTATGGCCGAGCCAACGGCGAATAATGGCCTCTGAATGCTTGGGGTAGTGCTGGTGCAAATGACTGGCCAGCTTTTGTACCTCGGGGATCAGTCCCTGATCACGAACCAAATCGGCAATTTTAAACTCGGCCAAGCCGGTCTGGCGGGTTCCCAATAACTCGCCTGGCCCGCGAATATCTAAGTCGCGTTGGGCAATCACAAAGCCGTCATTGCTGTCTCGTAACACGCCCAAGCGTTGAGTGGCGGTTTTGGACAAGGGCGCATGATAAAGCAGCACACAATGGCTCGCGATGGAGCCTCGCCCAACACGACCACGTAGCTGGTGGAGCTGCGCGAGTCCGAGTCGTTCCGGGTTTTCGATAATCATTAGGCTGGCGTTAGGCACATCGACGCCCACTTCAATCACTGTGGTTGCCACCAACAACTGCACCTTGCCTTGCTTAAAGGCATCCATCACTGCTTGTTTTTCCGCCGCTTTCATTCGTCCGTGAACCAGGCCTACTGCAAGGTTCGGCAAGGCGTCTTTGAGTGCGGTGGCTGTATCTTCAGCGGCTTGTGCCTCTAAGGCGTCGGATTCTTCAATCAAGGTGCAGACCCAATAAGCTTGTCGACCGTCACTGCAGGCGGCGTTGACCCGGGCAATAATGTCGTCACGGCGAGTATCCGGCACGGCGACGGTTTGAATCGGCGTTCGCCCCGGTGGTAGCTCATCAATTACCGAGGTTTCTAAATCGGCATAGGCGGTCATCGCCAAGGTGCGTGGAATCGGGGTGGCGGTCATGATCAACTGGTGTGGGTGCGCACCTTGTTGTTCTCCTTTTTCACGCAGGGCCAGCCGTTGATGAACGCCAAATCGGTGTTGCTCGTCGATGATCACCAGCGCCAGGCTTTTAAACTGGACGCTTGCTTGGAATAACGCATGGGTACCAACCACCATTTGTGCACTACCGTCAGCAATTTGATTCAAGGTTTGCTCGCGTGCCTTTCCTTTTAATTTGCCGGCAAGCCAACCGACTTGAATGCCCAGCGGCTCTAGCCATTGGGCGAAATTGGTGGCGTGTTGCTCGGCCAGTAGCTCAGTCGGTGCCATCAATGCAACCTGATGGCCTTGCTCAATCGCTTGCAAGGCGGCGAGCACTGCCACTAAGGTTTTGCCGGCGCCGACATCACCTTGCACCAAGCGCATCATCGGAAATGGCTTGGCCAAATCTTGACGGATCTCGCCAACCACGCGCGATTGCGCCCCGGTGGGTGAGAAGGGCAAATTGGCTAACAGGCGTTGTCCGAGCGACTGGCTCGGGGCAAGAGCGAAGCCTTTGACCTGCTGCGCCTGATGACGCACAGACAGCATAGAGAGGTGCTGGGCAAGGAGCTCTTCAATGATCAAGCGCCGTTGGGCGGGGTGTTGGCCCGTTAATAGGTCTTCTAGCGCGGTTTCTGGTGGGGGGCGATGCAGTAAGTGCAAGGCATCGCGCAAGGATAACTGTCGATCGTATAAGCCGTCAGGGAGCAACTCTTCCACGCCGCTTTTATCTAGTAAAGCCAGCGCTTGGTCGGTTAGATGACGCAGCGTGGCTTGGCGCAGGCCTTCGGTGGTGGGATAAACGGGGGTGAGGGTTTCTTCCATCACCAACTCGGAGGGCTCGGAAAAAACCTGATACTCAGGGTGAATGATTTCTAGACCGTGCTTTCCCCGTTTGAGCTCGCCATAGGCTTTCACTTGTTTACCGACCGCTAAGCTATTTTTCATCGCGGCGTTAAAATTGAAAAAGCGCAATGTAAGTGCGCCGCTGTCGTCATGAATTCGGACTGTCAGCATACGTCGCCGACCAAAGACAGTATCGTTATGAGTGATTTCACCTTCGACGGTGGCATGCTGACCCGGTAATAAGCTGGCAATAGGCCACACACGGGTACGATCTTCGTAGCGGTAAGGCAGGTGAAATAAGACGTCCTGCACCGTATGCAGCCGATTTTAGCCAACTTTTCAGCCACTTTACTGCCAACACCCTTTAAGGTATCGACGGTTACCGCGCTAAGCATGGAAGATCGCATCCGTTTTTTTGTCCGTCAGGTTGAGCTTGCTAAGCCATCAACGCGCGTGTTTTGCCGACTGCATGCTTGCCCACCACGCTTCATCCGCGACAATTTGTCCGTTTTCATCGAGTGGTGGATAAGGCAGCCCTTTTTGCTTGGCCACGCGAGCGAGCACCGGATGACCGCGCTCAAACAGGATTTGATGCACCTCATCGTCGGGCAAGCGGGTTTTAGTTTGTTGATACATGCCTGCCGCTTGGCGTTGGCGTTGTGCTTCGTACAAAATCAACGCACTGGCTACTGATACGTTAAGCGACTGTACCATACCCACCATAGGAATGAGGATGTCTTGGTCGGCTTTGTCGAGCGCTTCGCGACTGATGCCGTGTTTTTCTTGCCCTAAAATAATCGCGGTTGGCTTGGTGTAATCAATCTCACGAAAGTCGATGGCTGTTTCAGAGAGGTGAGTGACCAACACCTGCATGCCTTGCGCTTGCATGGCCTCAAAAGCGTCTGCCGTGGTGTGATGAGTCACCACATCTATCCAATTGCGTGAGCCCGCCGATGTGCCACCGAGGGTGCGCATCTTGGTGTCTTCTGGCCACACGGCATGCATGCGATGGATACCGACGGCGTCGGCGGTACGAATGATGGCAGAAATGTTGTTGGGCTTGTGAACTTGCTCCATACACACGGTGAGATCAGGCTGGCGCTTTGCCAGCACCTGGTGAATGCGTTCAAAGCGTTCAGGTGTCATGATTCAATTCCGTAAATGACAAAACGAAAGACAGATGCGCCCGCCAAAAGGCGGGCGACATAAAACAATGTATCGTTAGGATCAGTTTTTCTGACGGCTGACCTTCACCACGTTTGGCATCACACGAAGGCGGCGCATGATGTGAGCTAGGTGCACTCTATCTTTGGTCGTTAACCGCACAAAGATAGTGTACAAGCGCCCATCACGCTCTTCGGTCGTCAGCCCTTGGATGTTAGAACCGGTTGACGCAATAGTGTTGGTTAAATCCGCCAATGCGCCTGATGGTTTTGCATGTCCACTCTGACGCGCGTGCTAAATTCTTGCTCAAAGTCATCTGCCATTCTACTGGCATATATTTGTCTTGCTCTTGGCGGTGACCGCGAATATTGGCACAGGTTTCACGGTGAATCACCAAGCCTTTTCCGGGACTCACATGCGCAATAATCGGATCGCCAGGAATTGGGCGACAACAGTTGGCATAGGTGACCAAGATGCCATCGGCACCACGAATAGCCATTTTACCTTCTGTCGGTGCGCCTGGGTCTTGATCAAGCAAGCGACGCGCAATCACCACGCTCATCAGCTCACCCAAACCAATGGCGGCGAGTAAGTCGTCACTGGTTTTGAGCTTGAGGTCGCTTAACACGGTATCAACACGTGCGGTGTTGATGTCCGGTAGGTTTTGATCCCCAAGTGCATGATTAAGCAAGCGGCGGCCTAAGGTAACCGACTCTTCACGACGCATGGTTTTTAGCACTTGGCGGATTTTTGTCCGCGCCCGTGCGGTGACCACGTAGTTGAGCCAGGCCGCATTAGGACGGGCACCCGGCGCGGTGATGATCTCAACCGTTTGGCCGTTTTTCAGTGGCTGGCTCAGTGGATACGGCTGGCGATTAACCCGTGCACCGACACAAGTGTTGCCCACATCGGTATGCACTGCATAGGCAAAGTCGACCGCGGTCGCGTCCACCGGTAACTCGACAATACGCCCTTTGGGCGTGAATACGTACAATTCGTCGGGGAACAGATCGGACTTAACACTTTCGATAAATTCAAACGAGCTCCCGGCACTTTGCTGTAGCTCGATAATGTTTTGCATCCATCGCTGAGCACGTTTTTGCGCCGTGGTGCTCGATCGACGATCGGAACCGCTTTTATACGCCCAATGCGCGGCAACACCTTTGTCTGCCATTTGATCCATATCTTCGGTACGAATCTGCACTTCAACGGGGACACCATGTGGCCCAATCATCGAGGTGTGCAACGATTGATAACCGTTGGCCTTGGGCACGGCGATATAATCTTTGACTCGGCTAGGGCGGGGTTTATACAGGCTATGCATCTGCCCCAAGACTCGATAACAGGTATCGAGATCGCGTACGATAACTCGAAACGCATACAAGTCCATAATGGTATGGAAACGCTGCTCTTTATTCTTCATCTTGTTATAGATGGAGTACAGATTTTTTTCTCGGCCCAGGACTCGGGCTTCAATGCCGGCATCTTCAAGTCGCCCTTCGATCTCCGCATGGATTTTTTGAATCATCTCTTTGCGGTTTCCCCGTGCTTGCGCAATCACTTTTTTGAGCACGCGGTAGCGATTGGGGTAGAGGGCTTCAAAACCCAGCTCTTCGAGCTCGATTTTTATATTATGGATACCTAAACGATGCGCGAGTGGGGCAAAAATCTCGAGGGTTTCGCGAGCAATACGACGCTTTTTATCGGGGCGGAGTGCGCCCAAGGTGCGCATGTTATGGGTGCGATCTCCGAGCTTGATCAGGATAACGCGAATATCATGCGCCATGGCCATGACCATTTTACGAAAGTTCTCGGCTTGTGCTTCTTTGCGATCACGGAACTTGAGCTTGTCGAGTTTAGACACCCCGTCAACCAGCTCGGCCACCACATCACCAAAGCGCTGCTGGAGATCGTCTTTGGTCACCTCGGTGTCTTCAATGACATCGTGCAATAACGCCGCCATGAGAGTTTCACAATCCAAACGCATTTCTGCCAGGATCCGTGCCACCGCAATGGGGTGAATGATGTAAGGTTCGCCCGTTGAACGAGTTTGCCCGTCGTGAGCATCCCGAGCGACTAGGTAGGCTTGCCGGAGCGCTTCAAGCTGTGACTCCGGCAAATACTGACTAGCAACTTCTTTCAGGCTATCAAATAGGTACAAACGGCCTGTCCCTGATCAATGACGCGTTTAACGTTGGCCAGAAATGGTGCTAACCGCGGCCATTTCAGCGGCTTCTTGCTCTTGTTTTTCTTTGCGCTCGCGGGCGTCGAGCACTTCTTTGTTAATCAGTCCTTCTTCTACTTCGCGTAGAGAGAGCACAGTGTACTTGTCGTTTTCTTCTGCGACTAAGGCGTCTTTACCACCGGTTTGTAGTTGGCGGGCGCGGCGAGCCGCAACCAGAACGAGATCGAAACGGTTACCAATTTTTTCAACGGCGTCTTGAACAGTTACGCGTGCCATGAAGGACTCCAGCTATGTAATAAACAGGTCTTAAAGTGACCGAAAAGTATACAAAAGGCCGCGGCCTATTGCTAGTTCTGTACTGCAATACGGCCACGTCTCAATATTAGGGTTAGTCGGCCAGCAGGTCGCCGATCATTGCATGGAATTTGCTGGCTTGCTTGGTTTGCCCCATCCGCTCTGCGCGAACGATGGCCTTAATATCCATTAATGCGACATCAAAGTCATCATTAATAATCAAGTAATCGTAATCAGCATAGTGAGAGATCTCCGAACGCGCCTCTTGCATGCGTTTGGCAATGACCTCATCACTGTCTTGGCCACGCGTGGTCAGGCGGCGTTCCAGCTCTTCACGGCTCGGCGGTAAAATAAAAATACTTTTACTTGCGGGCATTTGCTGACGAATTTGCTCCGCCCCTTGCCAATCGATATCAAGAAAAATATCGACGCCATTGTTGAGCATTTTTTCAATCCACACGCGAGAGGTGCCGTAGTAGTTACCGAATACCTCTGCATGCTCTAAAAAAGCACCTTGGTCGATTAAGGCCTTAAATGCTTCTACCTCAACAAAGTGATAATGCACGCCATCTTCTTCTCCCGGACGCATAGCGCGGGTGGTGTGCGACACCGACACTTTCATGTCATAACGTGGGTTATCATTCAGTAGCGCTGAAATCAGGCTAGATTTGCCCGCGCCACTGGGGGCGGAAACAATGTAAAGCGTACCTTGACTCATGGATTGATCACTTTCACTGGCTGACCCCCATCCGCAGTATAGCGCATACGGATGGGCGTCGATCGACGAATAGATGTTTGTCTCCCGTGGGAGGCGCGCAGGGTAGCACGAACCTGCGGGGATTTGAACGGGATTGAAGTGAAAGAAGCCGTCAGTCATTGGCCAATGTTATGCGCCCCTCGCTTTATCGATTGATTTAATCATGTATTTTGCCTTGATACCACAACATCGCTTGCCTACAGGGCTGCCAGTTTTTTTTCCGTTTACATACGGTTTTGCTATGCTGTCTCGATAGTTGAACAAGCATTCAATTATCTCACCAATTTCAACGACAGTAAGGAGTACCCGTTGAATACCTCATCGAAAACGACCCTGAGCTTGACTGCTGCTGCACTGAGCGTGGCCAGTGCCTTCTCTTTTTCCTCTGTGGCGCAAGCCAGTGACCGTGCGTTAAGTGAACAGCTTGGCATTGCCGATCACGCTGTGATTGCTCACCGTGGCGATTCCTACAACGCGCCAGAATCCACTTTGCCAGCTTATCAGCTTGCGTGTGAAGTCGGCGCTGATTATCTCGAGCTTGACCTGCAGCGCACAAAAGACGGCAAACTGATCGCGGTACATGACGATAATCTCAAGCGCAACACCAATATTGAGACAGTCTATCCTGAGCGTGCCGACGACCCGGTCAACACCTTTACTTGGGCAGAGCTGGAAAAACTGGATGCCGGTAGCTGGTATAATGAATCGTACCCAGAACGTGCGCGTGAAAGCTTCCGCGGTTTGCAGCTAGTGACGCTGGATCAAGTACGTGAAATCGCCGAAGACTGCGCGCATCAGCGGTCTTTACATCGAGACCAAGGTGCCTGAGTTCTTCCCTGGCATTGAGCAGGACTTGAAAGACGATCTCACCAAGCATGGCTGGTTGGATGACGAGGCCAAGGGCAAAGTCATCTTGCAGACCTTTAATAAATCGAGCCTGGAAGCACTGCAAGATGTGATGCCGAATGTGCCAAAAATTTTGCTGCTCTGGGCAGGTGATGGCTACATTCCTACCAAAGACAGCGCGCCGAAAGCGGACGATGAGTCTTACGCCCAGTACTATGCACGTCAGGAAGTAGCGTCGAAAGCGGCCTACGCAGAGTGGTTGGATTATGCCAAGGATCACGGCGCCATCGGGGTGGGGCCTTCAGGTACGCAAGCCAACTTTGATGATGCTTGGTCAAGCCAGTTTAGCTATATGGATCTGGCGAAAAGCTGGATGGTGGATATGAGCCATGAAAAAGGCTTATTGATGCACATGTATACCCTGGATGATGGCGAGGACATGATTCGCTACCGTGATCGCGGCGTCGATGGCTTCTTTACCAACCGTCCTAACGTGGCAGTCAAAACCTTAACCGGCAGTGACGGTAAAGACATCGAAGCGACCTTAACGCAACTGGGTTATTAACCCCGCGCGTTAACTGTATTTACCTTTTGAGCCCGCCTGTTATTAGCGGGCTTTTTTAGTTGGGGCGAACGCTAGAGGGGTTGACGATCGGCTTATTTCGCTAAGCAGACCCTTCGCGCCATGGATGGCGCGGCGGAGCCTCCAGGGAAGGATTGACGGCGTGTCTGTGTGCGAACTGAGCCGATGCCCCAAGGTTAACGTTTTGGCTCTCTACGCGCTCGCCATCAGTTTGGCTAGCGTGCGTCGGTACATGCCATAAGCCACTGCACCCGCAAGGAGGTTACCGATTAAGGCACCGGCAAACAGGCCAAACAGCTCGCCAATTTGTGCCCCCAGCCAGAGACAGGGCAGGAAGAAAGCAAACAAACGGAGCGCAGAAATGGTTAGGGCGGTGTACGAGCGGCCTAATGCATTGGTAATCGACACCATCAACATACACACTCCAAGTGCCCCAAGGCTAAAGGGCACCAGGGTAAGGTGGGTGTACAAGATATCGGTGACTTGTTGATCACTGGTCATCAAGTCCGCTAAGGGAGCGGCGGCAAGCCAAGTGACCACGGCGATCAGAAGTTGAGACCCAAGAATGAATTGGCACGCGAGTTTCACTAAATGCTTTACTTCGGTTAAATCGCCTTTACCCAGCAAGCGGCCCACCATGGGGGCATCGACATGGTTAATGCCAGCACCGAGACAATGGCGAAAAACTCAAAGCGTGAACCCAGCGCCCAAGCGGCCACCGCGGCAGAGCCAAAACTCGCAAGCAACTTAGTTGCCAACATCGATGATACCGGCGGCAGCAGCTGGCTGATCATCGCTGGCCCCATAATGTGACCAATCGACCCCACACTCTGCTTAACGTTGACGTCATGCCAATCAAAAGAAACCCAACCTTTGCCGAACACGCGAGGCGCGACAATGGCGATACCACTACCAAAGGCAATTAACGTCGCCACGGCAGCACCATTGATGCCCCAATCAAGCCAAAAAATAAAGACAGGATCGAGGGCGAGGTTTAATAAGCTGGTGACCACCATCATCGAGCCGGGCAGCACGGTATTGCCGTTGGCGCGTGCCAGGCTATAAAAGAAGTAAAGCACCGCGCCTGTCCACGCACTGACGAGCCAAATCGGCCAGTAGCTATCAATCACCGGAAAAACATTATCCGGGGCGTCGAGCAACATCAAGATCGGATGGCGCAAGGCGTAAAGCAAGCCGGCAAACAAAGCAACGCCAGCAGTGCCGATAAACAAAATCAAACCGCCGAGTTGTTTGGCGTAACGGCACTGATCGGCGCCGAGCGCGCGCGAGATCACGGCGGTAGTGGCAATTCCGAGACCGACTTGCAACCCGATAATGATCATTTGAACCGGTAAGGTGAAACCTTGAGCGGCAAGAGGGAGAACACCCAGCTGGCCGATAAATGCACTGTCTACTAATTGAAAGCTCATCAGCGACAGCACCCCAAACAGCATCGGCAGGGTGGTAGAAAACAAACGCTTGGCGCGAGAGACAGATTCCATCAGGCACTCTTTACATTAACAGGGTGAAAAAAGCCGAGCATTGGCATGCTCGGCATAATCGCACCAATTGTAGAGGATTAATGAAAATTACCAACCCTAATGAATGCGGGTATTCCGTGCTGAAGGAATCAGCATGATCTTGGCGGCTGGGTGGTGATAAAGCGCTCAACCGCAAACAACGATGAGTGCTAGTGATTAATGCTGGTTATTTGAGGTTACTGCCGGACAAGTCACTATCTATTACGCGATGAACCTGATGAATGGATATGGACATGAGCATTTAAGTCGGAGGTTTCTGTCTTCTAAACAAGGCAGGCATGGTGGTGGGGTATTAATGAGAGAAGACATTGCTGGATATAATAGCTAGATTAAATGTCAGTTTTATTGCATTTTTAACCAAACCTTTTTGACTATTGATTGAAATATTTATTGCTTTTGGTGATAAGTAAGTTAGCACAACGCGGTAAAATATACGGGGTGATATTCATCGTCTTGTAGCAAAAAAATCACTTCTGACAGGTTGTTATCGTTGATTGTGACCAAGATTCAAGATAATTATAGACCACTTTATGTAAGTGTGTAATACGGATTGTCGCTTTCAGCGCTTAGGATGGCCAGAGAGCACAACGGCAGGTGCAGTGGCCTGCAAAAATATCAGACAGTTAACAGGGAGTAGTGGACTATGCTGTCGTACTTTATACGTCGGTTTCTTTTAGTGATACCGACGTTTCTTGGGATCACCATCTTGATTTTTGGCATCACGCGTCTTGTGCCCGGCGGCCCGGTTGAGCGAATGATGACACAAATGCAAGCGCAAGGTGACGGCGGATCGAGCTTGCAACGTGCAGGCGATAGTTCTGCATTGTCTGACGCGCAAATGGAAGACTTGCGCGCCTTTTATGGTCTCGACAAACCCGTCGTTGAAGCCTATATGGGATTGGTTGGGGAAGTTGGCCAATTTTGATTTAGGCGAGTCGACCCGCTACTACGAGCCGGTCGCGGACATGATTGCCGAGCGCCTGCCCGTCTCGCTATTTTACGGCGGGATGACCTTCTTTATTAGTTATTTTATCTCCCTCCCGCTCGGTTATTACAAAGCCCTCAAACACGGCTCGGTGTTTGATTCCTCCTCCTCGGTGCTGATTTTTATTGGCTTTGCCTTGCCCGGCTATGTGGTGGGGGTATTGTTGATCACCTTATTCAGCTATCACCTGGAATGGTTCCCGATGGGCGGCTTTGTTGGTGATGCCTACTACGACGCCACCAGCTTTTGGGAGCGCGCCAAAGACGTGATGTGGCACGCGGTGCTGCCGCTGATTTGTTATCTGATTGGTGACTTTGCCACTTTGACCATGACGATGAAAAACAACCTGATGGAAAACCTCTCCGCGGATTATATCCGCACCGCGATAGCCAAGGGGTTACCGTTCCGCTCGGCGGTACGCAAGCACGCGCTACGCAATAGCTTGATCCCGATAGCCAGTCACTTTGGTAATTCCTTGCTGTTCTTTATGACGGGGGCGTTTTTGATTGAAGTGATTTTCAACATCAACGGTATCGGCTTACTCGGCTATGAGTCCATTATGGAGCGCGACTATCCGGTGGTGATGGGGATTGTCGCCATCAATGCACTGTTGCTGCTGGCGGGCAATATTATCTCTGATATCTGCGTTGCCTTGATTGACCCTCGTGTGAAGTTTGGATCTTGATATGTTGAAGATGAGCCCTTTAACCCAAAAGAAAATCCGCAGTTTTAAGCAAATTAAACGCGGCTACTGGTCGTTTATTATCTTGACCACCATGTTGGTGTTATCACTGTTTGCCGAGCTGTTTATCAACAGTAAAGCGTTAATGGTTAAATACGATGGCGACTATTATTTCCCGGTCGTGAGTGATGTGTACTTAGCACGCGACTTTGGTCAAGTGGGTACTAGCGAAGCCAATTATCGTCAGCTTGATAAGGCTTTCGAGGCACAAGGCGGCGACAATTATGTATTAATGCCACTGGTGCCGTGGAATCCCCTCGAGCAAGATTTTAGTGGTGATTTTCCACCCACGGCCCCCAATGCTGAACATCAGCATTATCTGGGTACTGATGATATTGGTCGCGACATTCTCGCCCGCTTAGTGTACGGCTTTCGTATTGCCATGGGCTTTGCGTTGCTGACCATGGCCGCGTCTTACGCGATTGGCACGGCTGTCGGCTGTGCAATGGGGTTTTGGGGTGGCAAGTTTGATTTGTTTTTCCAACGCTTTATCGAGGTTTGGTCGATGGTGCCGTTTTTGTACGTGATCATGATTCTGGTCTCGATTCTCCAGCCCACCTTTGCCTTGTTCGTTGCGATTAATGTGCTATTCGGTTGGATGGCGATCACCTGGTATATGCGCACCATGACCTATAAAGAGTCGTCGCGTGATTATGTGATGGCGGCGCGCGCGCTGGGCGCCTCTACCAGCCGGATCCTGTTTCGCCATATTTTGCCCAATACTATGGTGATGATTGTGACCTTGGCGCCGTTTACTATCGCGCTCAATATTACCGCGCTAACGGCACTGGATTATCTCGGTCTGGGGCTGATGCCGCCGACGCCAAGCTGGGGTGAGCTGTTGCAGCAAGGCAAATCCAACCTGGATGCGCCATGGATTGTGGCCTCTGTGGTGTCATCTCTGGTGTTGGTGCTGGTGATGGTGACCTTCATTGGTGAAGCGGTGCGCGCTGCCTTCGATCCGAAAAAATTCACCCGCTATGACTGATTGTAAATAGAACAAGCATCTTTAAATATAACAAGCAATGTGTACATCAAGATAAGGACGTCACGATGAAAAAACTGATCCTTGCTACTTCCGTCTCCCTGTTTAGCCTCAGCGGCTGGGCGGCGGATTTGCCCGACAACTTGAATTGGCAAACCAACTGGGATGCGCCCAAAATCGGCTCACCTGAGGCAAAGCAGGGCGGTACATTGCGTACCCATTTGCAGAGTTTTCCGCAGACATTACGCACCGTGGGGCCGGATTCAAACTCAGGCCTACGCAGTTATTTTCTTGATGAAATGCCCTCGCTGGTAAAGCGCCACCCAGACACGTTGGAATGGATCCCGGATTTGGCCAACGAGTGGGCCTATGGGGGTGATCATAAAACCATCTATTTTAAGCTCAACCTGAGGCAACCTGGTCGGATGGCGAGCCAATGACCGCCGATGATTTTGTCTTTATGATGCAGTTTTATCGCTCTAAAGACATCGTTGCCCCTTGGTACAACGATTACTACACCAACACCATTGGTGCGGTAGAGAAAATCGATGCGCATACTGTTGCTATCTCGAGTGCCACAGAGAAAAACCAAGAGGAGTTGATGTATACCTTGGGTAGTTTGGTCCCACGTCCTGCGCATTTTTACGCCAACCCGCGCAAAGATGAAAACCAAGACGGCATTGCCGATGACTACGTGCGTCGTTATAACTTTAAAGCCGAGCCCACCATGGGGCCATATGAACTGGGCCGTGTGCAAAAAGGACGTCGACTCACCTTTAATCATGTCGATGATTGGTGGGGCTATACCAACCCCTATTATCAACATCGCTACAATGTTGAGCGTATTCGGATACGCGTGATCCGCGACAACGACATTGCCATGAAGCACTTTGAAAAAGGCAACTTGGATGTGTTCGATTTGGTTCTTCCTGATATTTGGCACGAAAAAACCCAATCTGACCCTTATAAAAAAGGCTATATCACCAAGTTTTGGGGGTATAACGAAGTGCCGGTTGGCGCGGGCGGTTTGTGGATGAACTCGGCCATGCCACTGCTGGATGATAGCCATGTCCGCAAAGGCATTCTCTATGCCACCGATTTTGACGGCATGATTGAAAAAATCACCCGTGGCGATTATTCGCGTAAACCGCATGCAATGGGCTTTGGCCATGGTGAATACGACAATGATGGTGCGACACCGCCTGCGTTCGACCCTGAAAAAGCGATCAGCTATTTCGAACAAGCCGGCTTTGATCAAGTGGGCCCCGATGGTATTCGTGTTAACGACAAAGGCGAGCGTTTAAGCTTTGCCATCACCTACGGGTATCAACAGCACACACCACGCATTGCTTACTTAAAAGAGCAGGCCAAGCAAGCAGGCTTAGAATTTACCATTAACCTGGTCGATGGCTCATCGGCGTTTAAATACGTGCTGGAGAAAAAGCACCAGTTAGCCTTTCTTAATATGGGCACTTCGGAAATTCCAGCCTATTGGGAGCATTTCCACTCGGACAACGCCAATAAAAAGCAAACTAACAACCACACCAATTACAGTTCCCCGGCGCTGGATACGCTGATCATGGCGTACAAGACCGAGTTCGACATGGCGAAGAAATACCAGCTGTCGCACCAGATCCGCGCGAAGATCTCAGAAGCCAGTGTGATTGTGCCCGGATACATGGTGCCCTATGTGCGCCAGGGCTTTTGGCGTTATGTGCAAATCCCAGACAACGCGATGACTAAGCGCACCGAAAACATGGTCACCAGTGGCCGCGTGATGGGCTTTGGCACCTTCTGGATTGATGAAGCGATGAAAGACGCCACCGAAGCGGCGATGGACGATGATAAAGCTTTTGAGCCGACAACCATCATTGATGATAGATATAAGCTGTAGAGGCGATTATGACCCAGGATGTCATTCTTTCGGTTAAGGATTTGACCGTTAATTTTACCACTGACGATGGCCCCCGTGAGGTACTTCACGGGGTGAGCTTTGACGTAAAAGCCGGGCGTACGCTCGGCTTAGTAGGCGAGTCGGGCAGCGGCAAAAGTGTCACGGCCATGTCGATCATGGGTCTGCTCCCCAAGCCTTACGGACAGGTGACGGGCGGCGAAATCTTGTACCGCGGGACGGATTTGGTGACCTTGCCAGCCAAAGAGCGCTATGCGATGCGTGGTAATCGGATCTCGATTATCTTTCAAGACCCGATGACGGCGCTGAACCCCGTGCATACCATTGGCCGACAAATCAATGAAGTCTTGATGTTGCATCGCGCCGAGCTGGATAAAAAAGCCCGTTATGCCTGCGCCTTGGATATGATGAACAAGGTAAAAATTCCGTTACCCGAAAAACGTCTTAATGAATATCCGCATAACCTGTCTGGTGGGATGCGCCAGCGGGTGATGATCGCGATGGCGCTGGCCTGTAAGCCAGATATCTTGATTTGTGATGAACCAACCACCGCGTTGGATGTGACGGTGCAGGCGTCGATTTTGGATTTGATTAACGAGCTGCAAGAAGAAACCGGCATGGCGGTGATTTTTATCACCCATGATCTGGGGGTAGTCGCCGAGGTATGTGACGATGTGGCGGTGATGTATGACGCCAAATTCGCGAACGGGCCGATATTTTTACACTCTTTGATCATCCATCCCATCCTTATACCAAGCGTTTGTTGGGATTAATGCCGGGGCGCACCCATCAACCCAAACAGATGATTGATATTCGTCCGTTGGAAGACTTTGATGCTACGCCATCATCCACGTAGTTGCAGGAGAACGAGATGAGCAAGGAAGTCCTCAGAGTAGAAAATCTGAAGCAGTATTTTGTCTCGGGCAAAGGCCTGCTTCGTCAAGGCTACACCATTAAAGCCGTCGATGGCGTATCGCTGTCGGTGTCACAAGGTGAAACACTCGGGCTGGTGGGTGAATCGGGATGTGGCAAAAGTACCCTTGGCCGTACCATGCTCAAGCTGTTTGAGCCCACCGAAGGGAAGATCTTTTTTGAAGGCAAAGATATCACTAAATTGTCGCCACGCCAGATGCGGCCATTGCGCAAAGACATGCAGATTGTCTTTCAAGACCCGCTCGAGTCGCTAAATCAGCGCCATACCATCGGCGGGATCTTAGAAGAGCCCTTTATTATTCACAATGTTGGTACCGCCAAAGCGCGTCGCCAATGGGTGCTTGAGCTACTAGATAAAGTCGGCTTGCCCCACGATGCGGTTAACCGCTACCCGCATGAATTCTCGGGCGGACAGCGCCAGCGGATTGGTATTGCGCGGGCGATTGCCCTTAAGCCTAAACTGCTGATTTGTGATGAATCCGTCTCCGCACTGGATGTATCGGTGCAGGCACAAATTCTTAATCTACTGCTGAAACTCCAGCAAGAGATGAACTTGGCGATGATTTTTATTTCGCACGATTTATCGGTGGTTCGTCATATCTCCGATAAGGTAGCGGTGATGTACTTTGGCCATGTGGTGGAAGAAGGGCCGACTGAAACCGTCTACCATCAGCCGCAGCACGAGTACACGCAAACGCTACTTTCAGCGATTCCGATCACCCATCCCAAATACCGCAAACACAAACGCCTCGCTGAGCAACCGGTGGGCGAAAAAAAGCCTGAAACGGTCAGTTAAGTGCACGCCCCTGTCTAATGAGAGGGGCGGTGGTCAATACCTGAGTGTAAGGATATTGACATACTGTACGACTTCGTCCAATCTTTGAATATTATGACATATGGATAACCGTATATCAGAATGTTTGATCGATATTTCCAAGTATTTTCAGGCACCTCCCAGCTTAATCGTCTGTTGTGGTTAGAGTAAGAGCAACAGCGCGATGGTGCGCCGCAGAGCCGTGAGTTGTCGATGTTCGGACAAAATAAAACAGAAGCGAGCGATCTCATCATTCGCTGATTTGCATTGATTGTAATGATTTTTCTGTTTTTGCAGAAAGCAGTTGATGCGTACCCTTGATATGAAAAAAGGCGACAAAAATGACCACAGTTACCGTTTATGATCCCCCCATGTGTTGCTCAACTGGCATTTGTGGCACCGATGTCGAACAACAGCTGATAACCTTTGCCGCTGATTTGGACTGGCTGAAAAGCCAAGGCGTCACTGTGCGGCGAATTAACCTGAGCCAGGAACCCACCGCGTTCACAATGAACGAGGAAATAAACGTATTGATGCAGACGTCGGGCGGTGATGATCTTCCGGCCATCCTGGTAGACGGTAAGATGGTTTCCAAAGCGCGCTACCCAGACCGTAAGGAAATGGCCGCCTTGAGCAATCTGCCGTTTGAGGATCAGGCTACCGCCGCTCCCGCCACCTCCTGTGGCGCTTCAAACACGAAAAGTACTTGCTGCTAAGGATAGCCTGAATGTTTAAAAACCTGCCTAAATTTTTATTTTTCACCGGCAAAGGGGGCGTTGGTAAAACCTCTCTGGCTTGTGCAACTTCTGTTAATCTTGCCGATTTGGGGCAAAAAGTATTGCTGGTAAGCACCGATCCGGCGTCTAACGTGGGTCAGGTATTCGACACCCGTATTGGCAACCACATTAAGCCGATTGCCAATGTGCCCGGGCTCGAAGCTCTGGAAATTGATCCCGAAGCGGCGGCGGAAGATTATCGTGAGCGGATCCTTGGTCCGATACGGGCCAGCCTGCCGGAGAAAGCCGTCGCCAGCATCCAAGAACAGTTGTCGGGTGCTTGCACCACTGAGATTGCAGCCTTTGATGAATTCACTGCGCTATTGACGGATGCGGCACTGACTGAGCGCTACGATCATATTATTTTCGACACCGCGCCCACCGGCCACACCATCCGACTGCTCAAGCTACCGGGGGCCTGGAGCGGATTCTTGGAAACTGGCGGCGATGCTTCCTGCCTGGGGCCACTGGCTGGGCTGGATAAACAGCGTGAACGCTACGCTGCGGCTGTGCAAAGTCTTTCTGATCCGGATCTGACTCGCCTGGTTTTGGTGGCTCGACCTCGGACAAGCTCAATGCTTGAAGCCACGCGCACTCACCGGGAGCTGGCTGATATCGGCATCCTTAATCAGCATCTCGCTGTTAACGGCATGATGCCAGCAGAAACGTCGAATGATGCCTTAGCCGCGAGCATGATTGAGCGTGAACGCACCGCCGTGGAAAAGGCCGACTCAGCGCTCGCGGGGTTACCGCAAAGTCACTTCTACCTGCGCCCGGAAAATCTGGTGGGGTTAGATGCGTTGCGGCGTATGAATCAGCCGATTGAAACTCTGCACTCCCAACCTACTCGGAGCGCGCTGGATAATCTGCCACCCCTGTTCCACCTGGTTGACGACATTGAGGCCGACGGTAAAGGCTTGGTGATGACCATGGGCAAAGGCGGGGTAGGCAAAACGACTATTGCAGCGGCCGTTGCCGTAGAGCTGGCCGCCCGTGGCCACGAGGTATTACTGACCACCATCGACCCAGCGGCCCACCTAACCGAAACGCTTGCGGGTGATGTCGATAACTTGACTGTCAGCCGCATTGACCCTGAGGTAGAAACCCAGGTTTACCGCGATCACATTATGGCAACCCGTGGGGCGAGTTTGGATGCCGAGGGCCGCAAAATGCTGGAGGAGGATCTGCGATCTCCCTGCACCGAGGAAATTGCAGTGTTTCAGGCCTTTTCCAAAACGATAAGAGAAGCGGGGCGTAAATTCGTGATTATAGATACCGCTCCGACCGGACATACACTGTTACTGCTGGATGCCACCGGCTCGTACCACCGAGACATCATGCGTCATGCCGAGAAAACCAGTGCACATATGGTGACACCGATGATGCGCCTACAGGATCCGGCACAAACCAAGGTACTGATCGTGACCTTGCCAGAAGCTACCCCGGTGCTGGAAGCTGCCCGCCTACAGGATGACTTGAAAAGAGCGGAGATCACGCCTTATGCTTGGGTAGTTAACGCTAGCCTAGCCGCGACTGATACCTGTCACCCGCTACTGGTCTCTCGGGCTGGAACCGAAGTCCCCGAGATTATCCGAGTCGAAGAAACCCTGAGTGCCCGCTATTCAGTCGTTCCGATGTTGGCGGATGATCCGGTCGGGGCCACGAAATTGCGTGCGCTGATCGGGCGCTCAGCAGAACGGAAATAAACAAAGAGGGCACCTTAAGGAACCGCTATGACCCGAATTCTGTTTTTATGTGTGTCTAACTCAGCCCGCAGTCAAATGGCTGAAGGCCTAGCAAGGCAATTGCTGGGCGAAAATGGCGAGGTGATGAGCGCCGGATCCCAGCCATCGCAGGTTAACCCGCACGGCATCGCGGTCATGGCAGAAATCGGCATCGATATCAGCCAGCAACAGAGCAAATCGGTGGACACCATCGACCCAGCGACTATCGACATTGTGGTCACCTTGTGTGCCGAAGAAGTGTGCCCGGTTCTGCTTGGTAAGGTAAAGCGCCTGCACTGGCCAATTAGCGATCCGGCCAAGGAGACGAACGAAGGGACTCGTGAAGAAAGCCTTGAACGCTTTCGCACCGCTCGCGATCAGATCAAGGCCCGTATTGCGGTGCTGTCCGGATTACTCGATATGCCACCCAGTCCTTTGGCGCAAACGTTTCATGGCAGCATATGTGTTCATGATCTTCCGAGCAGTGTACGTTTTTATGCCTGGCTGTTGAATACCTGGCCTAAAGAATGGACGCATCGTGATGCGACCTTTGTTCGCGATGATCTGAACCTTAGGGTTAGCCTGTTGGTGCCAGACGGCAAAACGTTGCATCACAACACGCTCTATCCTTTGGGCATCGAAGTGGCCGACCGAGACGCCGTGATTGCCGCCTATCATCAGGCCGTCGCCTTTGGCGCATCGATTGAAACGCGACCGCGGACCATCTGGAAGGGCGCGCGACGACATGCGCTGTGGCTGATCGATCCCGATGGTACGCCGATTGAAATCTATGCCCGCTTAACCGACGCGGAGTTGGCGCACAAACCTGCTGATGAGTCACCGGAGTGGCTGGTACCGAATACTAGACCCGATGCCGACTGATGTGGCAACCGTTGAATTTGGTGGCAGCATAGCGTCATTGAAAACAGGAAAACACAGCGCTTTTTCTAACACTACAAGAGGTCAGTAATGAAACTCGGTCGTAACGATCCTTGCCACTGTGGCAGCGGTAAAAAATATAAGCGTTGTTGTATGAACAGCGTATCCCAGCAGCATGCCCAAGTGTTTGATGACGCGGCAGCGATGCTGGCGATGAACCCAAATATGAGCATTGATGACCTCAATACCGCTTTACAGCACACAGTGCAGGATCGTAATAATCAACCCCATCCTGATTTTTGTGGCGTGACGCCAACGCAAATGGCCAATTGGCTTTATGCACCGTTTGATCAATTGCATTGGGTAAGCGTCAACACACCAGACAATCTTTCTGCTAGCCCGGTGATGCGCTATTTGGCCCTCATTTTAGATGAAGCCCTGGCACACGAAGGCGCATTTAAAGCCACCAGCAAAGGCAATTTACCCGCAAAGTTAGTCAAACAGGCCAGTGAATTATTGCCTGAGTTTTCTGTTGCTCAATACCAACGCAACATCAGTATCAGCGAGTTTGCGGGCAGTAACGAAGATAAATTTAATGCCTTGCACTACACCCGAGTGCTGGCCGAAATTAGCGGTATTATCTACCGACGCAGCGGCCGTTATCATGTGAAAAAATCCGCGCAAAAACAGTATCAAGAACTGGGTATACAAGCGTTCTTTAAACCGATGTTAGAAGCTGCAATCAGTAAATATAATTGGGGATATTTAGATAGCTTTGAATGCGATGTCGATTTGCGCACCTTTGGGGTATTTATGTTGTGGCGCATACAAGCACATCACAGCGTCGACCAGCTTGTTCAAGAAGTGATGATTGCCTTCCCCGATGTGCTAACCGCATTCCCAGCGGACGATTATGCCCCGCCGGAAGCGTTGTTAAGCGGACTCATCGAAACGCGATTTATTGAGCGCTTTTTGCAGTTTTGGGGATTTGTGACGATGGATCCAAGGCGTTTTATAAACGGCGAGCGCATCGCGATAACCGTTCAGGCTCAGCCGCTATTAGAGCAAACCTTTCAGTTCACCATTAACGTATAAAAAGGACATCGTGAGCGAATATCAATACTATCGGTTCGAGCGTGTAGATGGGTATTTAGACAGCAACGCGCGCCAAGCACTCAGAGCCATTTCACGTCGTGCTGACATCACGGCAACGTCTTTCCAGGTGGTTTATAACTTTAGTGATCTAAAGGCTAAGGCATATGAGATCATGCTAAAGCACTTCGATATCGGTTTTTACTATGCCAACTGGGGCTCGATGGATGCCTACATCAAACTACCTGCCGGGACGATACCGGATGCCATGCTTGGGCTTTCAACCGATGGCTTTAATGTTCATCAAACCGGTGGGTGGCAATTGCTCACTTTCTCTATCGAAGACCATGACGGATATTTTGATGATGAAGATGCGGACGATTTTTTCCTGCATTTAGCCGGTTTACGAAATGCGTTAATCCAGGGTGACTGGCGCCTTATTTACTTTATGTGGCTCAAAGCGCTAGATACCAATGATGAGGAGGAGCTTGACGCGATACCGTTAATCCAATTCGATTTTGAGCGCCTCAGCGAAGGGTTACAGGCTTTTGCTGCGCTGTATGCGACTCCCTTACCTTGGGTTAAAGCGCTTACGATGGTGCTGAATGAACAACCCAGTCACCCAGCCAAACACACCCAGCCTCAGTTTGACGATTGGCTAAAAACGCTCACGGAAGCGGAGAAAAACACGCTATTACGTACGCTATTTGAGCAAGGCCAATTAACTCGTCACCAAGCCGTAGCGCTGACGCGAAAAGAACCAGCTAACAAAGACGAAACCTATCAGTATTGGTTAATCCCCGACGTGTTGGCTCCCTATATTGAGACCGCACAACGACAGCTTGAGCAAGCACAAGCCGAGGCACTTGCAAAAAAACTAGCGCTTGAAAAAGCAGAAAAAGAAAAAGCCTTAATAGATCTCTACAACCAGCGTGATCACTACTGGCAGCAAGCGCACGAGCAAGCAGATAGGACGTGCCCCAGTGGCTACGATGTGGCATCACGCTATCTGCATCAGCTTTGCGAAGCCTACCAGTTTCACGGTAATTCTGCGTCCTTTGATCAGCGGTTTAAGCGCTTTGTTGCAGCTAATAGCCGTCGTAAGGCGTTGTTAAATCGCTTGAGTGATTTGCTTAAATAGTGAGGTTTGGTGGCCCAGGCTAAGCGTTGTTAGCAAAAAAACTGTCGAGTTTTGATTGGTTGAAAGCCTTTATTCCCGCCTTTAGGTCTACACATTGTTACCTATGAAGTCACTTTGTGTAGACCTCAGATGAGAGTGTGACCTAGATCTGTATTGCTATTGTTTGAAAAGTATAGAAAAGTGATCCTTTCATAGCGCCTACAACCCGTGGTTTGTAAGGTGAAACTGGCTCATCGCGTGGAAGGAAAAAATGCAGCAGGTCGGAATTTATGAGCAGCTGGTAACGCAGCTTATTGAGAGCCGTATTGATCGAGAACGATTCTATGTTGGTGAGCGAGAGCTTACCAGCAACGAGGCGTCCGTTTGGTTGTCTCGCTTTTTATCGCATGTTTTACATCATGTGCTCGACGCGGTGCCCGCCAGTGACGATCGCCTAGCTCAGCAAATAACGCTATCCAACCAATTCTTGCTGTGGCTGAAAACCCAGATCCACGATAAAGACATTATCGACGATAATCTGCTCGCGAGTCAGGGGAAAATCCTGACGGCCCTTTATGAGTTTGAGAATCCGATAGCATCTGATTTAGCGCGCTACGTGCAAGATATTTTCCCACTCACCGGTTTAACGCAAAGTGAGCTTTTTTGTGGCAGTAATGCGGGCCTTTCATTGGAGTCAGAGCTGAAAAGAGAGATTTTATCCGCAGACAAAATCTATTGGTTGGTGTCATTCATCAAGTGGGCAGGGATAAGAATTTTCCGTAAAGAGCTGGAAGCCTTTACCCGTAGTGGACGCGAGTTAAAAATCATCACCACGTCATACATGGGCGCGACAGATGCGAAAGCGGTGGAGTATTTAGCCAGTCTACCCAATACTGAGGTGAAGTTAAGCTACAATACCGAGCGCGAGCGTCTTCACGCAAAAAGCTATTTGTTTCTTCGCGAGACCGGCTATCACACCGGTTATATCGGATCGTCAAACCTCTCTCATTCTGCACTGACGAATGGTTTGGAGTGGAACCTCAAAATTACCTCGCAGGAAATTCCCCACATTATCAATAAATCACTCAGCACCTTTGAAACGTATTGGGCGTCGAATGAATTTGAGCGATTCGATGGGGATGCAAAAAGTACCGAAAAACTGAATCAAGCCCTTCGGCAGCAACGCAGTGGTGAAGAAGATGGTACTACGTTTTTCTTCGACTTGACCCCTTTCCCTCACCAGCGTGAAATCCTGGAGCAGCTGACGGTTGAACGTCAGACGCACCAACGTTTTCGCAATTTAGTGGTGGCGGCAACAGGCACAGGCAAGACACTGATCTCTGCGTTTGATTTCGCCCGTTTTTTGAAAACCCACCCTGATGCTAACTTTCTATTTGTGGCCCATCGTGAAGAAATCCTTAAGCAGGCGCGCGCGGCCTATCGAGGGGTATTACGTAACAGCACCTTTGGCGAACTATGGGTCGGTGGTCACGCGCCAGATCATTACCGCCAGTTGTTTGTCTCGATTCAAACACTGAACAACCAGCTTGATACACTCAATCTCACCGCCGATTACTATGACTACATTGTGATTGATGAAGTGCATCATATTGCCGCGAGCAGTTATCGAGCAGTTTTGTACCACTTTTCGCCGTCAATACTACTGGGTCTGACGGCGACGCCCGAGCGTCACGATGGCGGCGATATTCTCGCGGATTTTGGTGGCGTCATTGCGGCTGAGATTCGGTTGCCAGAGGCGATTAATCGGCGTCATCTTTGCCCATTCCAATATTTTGGTATTGATGATGATACCGATCTGAGGACCATTCCTTGGCAGCGTGGCCGCTATGATATTGCACAGCTGACTAATCTCTATACTTCCAACCAAGCTCGGGTGGATAAGATATTACTCAGCATGAACGAGATCATCACGGATCTTAGGCGTATGAAAGCGCTCGCTTTTTGTGTGAGTAAAGAACACGCTCAATACATGGCTCAACAGTTTTCACTTAAAGAGCTCAATGCGGATGTGTTGACCAGCGACAATCGCCATGAGCGCCAGCGAAAGCAGCAATCGCTGCGCGCCGGTGAGGTCAATGTGCTTTGTGTGGTTGATATTTTCAACGAGGGGGTCGATATCCCTGAAGTGGATACCTTATTGTTTCTGCGTCCCACCGAGAGTTTAACCATTTTTCTTCAGCAGCTAGGCCGCGGTTTACGTTTAGCCGAGGACAAGGAGTGCTGCACCGTACTGGACTTCGTCGGTCATTCGCGTCCCGAGTATGACTTTGCAAACAAGTTTCGGGCGCTGGTGGGTAAGAGCGCTCGAGCGAATTGAAACCGATGACGTACTTAGAAACAATGGAACCATTGCCCCCCATTCCCCGCTAACAATTCAACCCGGAACTGGCCCCATAGAAGGAGGGCCTGAAGGACCTTGGCCCAAAGG
>NZ_AQOD01000011.1 GCF_000513715.1 Salinivibrio socompensis S35 | reverse complement strand
GGTCTAAAACGGTTAGGCTTACATGAACGCATTCGTAATGAAATTCCGCCGGAAGTGATCCTACCCGCTGTCGGCCAMGGGGCGGTCGGTATTGAGTGCCGACTGGATGATGAGCGTATTCGGACTTTATTGGCACCGCTTTCTGATGCCAGTACCACACAACGTGTCCTTTGTGAGCGGGCGATGAATAATCGTCTTGAAGGTGGGTGTCAGGTACCAATCGGCAGTTACTCGGAAATCCAAGGCGATAAGATTTGGTTACGCGCGCTGGTGGGCGAACCCGATGGCTCGACAATCTTACGCGCCGAAATCACCGGTCCTTTGGAGAAAGGAGAAGCGCTCGGCACCGATTTGGCCGAACAGTTACTCGCCCAAGGCGCTCGTCAAATCTTAGATAAGCTTTATCAAGACGACGCATGACCGTTGTTGTTGTTCGTCCTGAACCTGATTGCCACCAGCTGGTTAAGCAGCTCCACGCGCACGGCTTGGCAGCAACGCCGTGCCCGTTGGTGAGCTTTCTTCCTGGGCGAGATCTCACGACGTTACCCCGCACCTTAACCGCTCTCCCATCAGGCAGCGTGCTAGTCGCCGTGAGTCCGCGCGCGGTTGCATTCGCGGATCATGCCCTGCAAAACGCCCAGCAGGCCTGGCCAACAGATTGTCAATATGTCGCGGTGGGCCAACGCACGGCAAGTGACTGGCAAACGGTCTGCGGCCAAGCGGTACAATATCCCGCCCGTGAAGACAGCGAAGGTATGTTAGCGCTAGCCCCTTTTACTGCCGTGACAGGGACGCAAGTGGTGATCCTACGCGGGGAGAGCGGACGCGAGATGATGGCAAAAACACTTCGCGATCAAGGCGCACAAGTTCACTATTGCGAGACTTATCGGCGACAATGGGCGGTTGAGCCTTTAGTATCGCAAGTAGTAAGCTGGACGAAAGACACTACCGACACAGTGGTGATTACCAGTGGCCAACAATTAGCCTACTTTGATCAACTTATCACACTAAGCGGACAGCACTGGCTGCGCCAATGCCGTATACTGGTGCCCAGTAAAAGGATTCAAGATCAAGCCACTGCGCTCGATTTTGACACGATTACGACCGTTGACAGCGTGGCCAACTCAGCACTGGTTAACACGCTGCTCAGGTTAAGTAAAACGGGACTTTCGGATGACTGACAATAAAAATACCGACACCAAATCAAGCAAGGCGACGACACCATCGTCACCCAAGACACACGCGACGGATGCGCCATCATCAGACAGAGCAGCAAAAAAAACCTCATCATCAGGGGGACGTAGCGGTATTGTTCTCGGTGCCATTGCCATCGCGATTGCAATCGGATCGAGTGGATGGGTGTTCTATCATGGGCATCAGCAAGCGACTGTTTTACAAAACACTGTATCGGCACAACAAGCCCAAATTGCTAGCCTCGACCAAGCGCTGACTCAACAACAGCAAGCCGCTAAAGCAGCCAGAGAACAACTTGAGGACGCTACCAGTACGCGTCTGAATCAACAAGACAGTAGCCTGAAGAGCTTGCAAAAAGCGGTTGCCGAAGTAAAAGGCCGCCGCCCTAACGACTGGCTACTGGCGGAAGCGGATTATCTCATCCGTATGGCAGGACGTAAAATTGGGCTCGAGCATGATGCGCAAAGCGCGACAGCATTGATGGAAGCGGCGGATCATCGAATTGCTCAGCTTAATGATCCTTCATTGATGCCAATTCGCCAAGCGATGGCTAATGACATTACCGCGTTAAAAGCCGTTAAACGTGTCGATAAAGATGGCATTGTCTTACGCTTAACGAGCATGCAGCAGCAGGTAGAAAACCTGCCATTAGCCAGTGCGGTGATCCCTGATGTCGAAGACACACAAGCGCCTGTGGTGAGCGAATCAGTTAACGATTGGCAGACTAACCTGACCACCTCATTAAAAGGTTTTGTTGATAATTTCATTACCTACCGAAAACGCGACGGCAATGTGGTCCCGCTTCTGTCACCCACCCAGAGTTATTATCTGCAAGAGAACCTGAAAAACAAGCTTGACCAGGCAATGCGCGCCGTTTACCAAGGAAATGATACGCTTTATCACGAAGCCATTGGCATGGCAAAAGACTGGGCGTTACGTTTTTATAATCAAGACGCCAACGCCACCACCCGCTTTGTCGAGCAGCTGGACGCGTTAAATAAACAAACCATTGGGGTTGACCTTCCAAATAAGCTAAAGAGTCAATCGCTCGTCAGTGATGAAATCGACACCCGCTTGCGCCGAGATATCGCGCCGCTGACAGGAGGTCAATCATGATACGATTGCTATTATTGGTCCTCGTCTTAGCGGCAGGCTTGGTGGTTGGCCCACAATTAGCGGGCCATCAAGGCTATGTGCTCATTTCGGCCGCCCAGCAAACCATCGAAATGAGTGTGACGACCTTACTGGTTGTTATTGTCGCGCTGATCGCAGTGCTATGGGTGCTGGAATGGATACTCCGAAAGCTGTTCTCGATGAGCAGTACCGCCAGTAGTTGGCTATCCGGTCGAAAACAACGCAAGGCGCGTCAGCAAACCCAAACCGGCTTAATGAAGTTACGCGAAGGCGAATGGAAAAAAGCCGAAAAGCTACTAGCTAAAGCCCGTTCACACAGTGACGCCCCCATGCATAACTTGCTCGCAGCGGCAGAAGCCGCGCAACAACGCCGAGATTTACATGCGCGGGATCAGTACCTGCAACACGCCGCCGATCTTAATGCCAACAGTTTAGCGCTCGCCCTCACTCGTGCCCAGTTACACAGCCAGAGCGGACAATATGAAGAAGCGTTAGCTTCACTGCGAGCAATAAAACGCCAGCATCCACGCAACCCCGTAATGCTGTCACTGTTAAAAGAGACCTACATCCAGTTGGAAGATTGGTCGGCGTTACTCAACCTTCTCCCGACGCTAAAAAAAGCACAATTGCTCGACAGTGAACCACTCGACGAGTTGTATCAACGTGCCGAGCTTGGCGTCATGTCGCATGTTGCCAGCCAGCAAGGAACAGAAGGACTGCTTGCGCATTGGAACCAACTGCCAAAAGCGAAGCGAAATCAGCCTGCTCTTCTCGCTGGATTAGTCCATCACTTATCGGCGCGAAACGCTGACTCTGAAGCCTATATTCTGTTACGCGAAACATTGAAAAAGCGGCTCGATGATCGCTTGGTTTCACTGATCCCTACGCTCAACTTGCCCGACAGTTATCCGGCCGTGGTCATGTTGGAAGAGTTGCTCACCCGTGATAGTCGCAATCCGGTTATTCACAGCGCACTCGGACAGCTGCTAATGCAAGCAGGCAAATGGCAAGAAGCACGCAGCCACTTTGAACAAGCACTCGAATACCGTACCGATGTCAGTGACTATGCCTATCTGGCCGACGTGTTGGATAAACTTAATCAAGGCAAAGCGGCCAGCGATATCTCACGCACCGCCTTAAAAATGGCGCTGCCCGAGCGTCCGCCTGCGGCATAATACGCGTAACAAACGGAAAGCAAAACGCCCCATAGAGAAATGGGGCGTTTAGGTCGATACGACACCTATACTTATCGCTTTCTGTCGTCAATCGTTCCATCAAGGCAGCTGCCCTGCGACTCGCTATCCTTTTTTACACAATACATTGAGCGCCGCCGCTTTATTACGCGTCACAACCGAGCCCGTATTGGCATCAATGCCTTGTGCGCCTTTCACCCAGTAAGGTAAACGCACCGGTAATTGGTCGGTCGCCTTGGCAACCTGCGCTAAGTCCTGCTTAGACGCCAGTACCATTCCTTCTTGCTGACAACGTGGCTCTGCTTTCGCATAAGGCAGCCGCACCCAACTCATGGCCTTCTCTGTGTACTGCTTATCGCCCTGTTCAGGCTCAGGTAAACCAAAATGACTCAGATTGACGGCCTTTTTGGCTTGTGCCGCTTTCATGCTTGGGCCTGACAGATTGGACGCTTTTGTCTCCGCCAAGGGCGGTAAACGTATGACCGCTGGCTGAGACAGTGGCTGACGGGTTTGACGCAATACTGCTTGCTGTGTCGGACCAAACATGCGTACACGTTGCAGCACCAACTTAGCCACATCGAGATTCTGATAAGGGCCGATTAAACAACGGCCGCGCCCTTCACGCACTTGAACTTGAAAGGGTAAATTCGGCAAGCTTGGCGCAACGTTTGATAAAACTGACGTGACGGCACCCCTTTTGTGGCACCACACTGGACCCAAAATGCCGAACTTTGCGGGTCGGGTGACTGACCACCCCACAGCCCATTTCCGATATCGCATTTCTCGCCAATGATCGGCCAATCTTGCTGATGATCGATGATCGCGCAAGGTGTTTGCGCGGCATTCACCGAGGAGATCATTCCCCATGTTGCTATCAGAGTGATAATCAAACCTCGCCACCGCCCCATGATGTGCTCCCTTCGTCACTTGATGTGCTTCAGCTTAAGCAAAGTCGTACGACGACTCAAGCAAGTGATTCTCAAGCTGTTAGCTGCAAACAAAAATGGCTGCCTATGCAGCCATTTTCTTCACCCTTTATAGATTTTGGGGTTGAATACATCCCTGAGCCAATCGCCAAGCAGATTGATCACCAGCACCAACAGCACCAAGGCAATACCAGGAAAGGCCGTTATCCACCATGAACCGGAGAAAATGTAATTAAAGCCAATACTGATTAATGAGCCTAGAGACGGCTGATCAACCGGCATCCCCAAGCCTAAAAACGATAATGCCGCTTCCGACATAATCGCGTTCGCGACTTGGACGGTTGAAATCACCAAGATTGGAGACAGACAGTTAGGGAGAATGTGCCGGAACATAATGCGCGGAGAGCGAAACCCCATCACACGCGCGGCTTCGACGTATTCTTTTTTCTTCTCTGCCAGCACAGACGCACGAATCGTACGCGCATATTGCGGCCATTCTGCAATCCCGATAATCACCACTAGCATCAAAATCGCATACTGACTATAAAACTCGCTACCAAAGCTGGCTTTAAAAATCGCAGACACAATGATCGCCACCATCATGGTAGAGAAGGACAGTTGAATATCCGCAATCCGCATAAAGAAGCTATCTATCCGGCCACCAAAATACCCAGCACTCAGACCAATGATTGTTCCTAAGATCAACTGCAGTCCTACCGCACACAGACCAATGGTCAAAGAGATACGCAGGCCATAAATCATGGTGGATAATATATCTCGACCTTGGTTATCGGTCCCTAATAAAAAGCGTGGATCGCTCCACTCCATCCAGGCGGGCGGTAACTCAGAATCCATGATATCAATCGCCATCAGATCATAGGGATTGGTTGGTGCCACCAAAGGGGCAAACACAGCCAGCAGAAGAAAAACCATAAAAATGGTAAAACTGGCCATCGCCACTTTGTCACGCTTAAAGTGATAGAGGAAATCTGAGGCCAAAAAGCGTTGCCAGCGATTTGGGATTGTATTTGCTTGTGTCATCGCTTACGCCTCCTTGCCTGTAATATTAACCGTGGGGTTAATCAAGCCATACAGTAAATCCACAAATGTATTGGTGACGACAAAGATTAAGCCGACGAAAATCACATAGGCGGTAATCAAAGGTGTATCGACGCGGTTGATCGCTTCAAGAAAAAGAAACCCCATCCCCGGCCACTGAAACACGGTTTCAGTCAAAATGGTGTAGGCAATCATGGTCCCGATTTGTACCCCGCCCACTGTCACGACAGGTAGCATGGTATTTTTCAATGCATGCTGGTAGTACACCTTATTTTCAGGTAACCCTTTCGCTCGAGCGAATTTGACATATTCAGTGCCTAAGGCTTCCAGCATTTCAGAGCGCACCAGGCGAATAAATAAAGGCAACATGATAGAGGCCAATGACACGGCCGGTAACACCAAGTGGGCAAGCCCGTCCAAGGTGAAGAAACCAGACTCCCAGCCTAGCCAATTGGCCGTTTCTCCTCGCCCATAGGACGGTAACCAGCCAAGTTCAATGGCAAAAACATACATCAGCATGATCGCAGTCAGAAAGACCGGGATCGAGATCCCCACGATACTAAAACCCATGATGACCTTAGTAAGAAAACTCTTGGGATGAATCGCGGAGTACACGCCGAGTGGAATCGACACCACAACAATGATCAGCGCCGCGCCGACCACCAGCTCCAAGGTCGCGACCAACTTATCCATAATGACGTCTACGACGGGACGTTTAAAAAAGTAAGACGTTCCTAAATCGCCCTGCAGCGCCTTCCCCACAAAGCGCGTGTATTTGGTGATAAAGGGATCATTGAGCCCCATTTCGTCGCGTAGCGCATCACGCTCCGCTTCTGATACTGATTGCCCCACCAGCTCCCGTAAGGGGTCGCCAAGGTTGTCTTGGATAGCAAACGCCACCAGACTGATGACAAACATCACAATCAGTGCTTGTATCAGACGTTTGACTAAAAACGTTACCATGTGTGCCTCTAAGCGATTAGATAATCAAGGCCCCAAGGATTGGGGCCTGTTTTACGCCATTACTCGACCACTAGATCGCCGAAGTAAGGGAAGTTCATACCGTTAACGATCGGTTTGATATTAACGTTATTTTTGGCTGCCCAAGATGGATCTTGCCAGTGCAATGGTAAGAAAGCCGCTTCGTCGTAAAGGATTTTCTCGACCTTTTGCAGCATCGCACTGCGTTTTTCCAGATCCGTTTCTGAGTTCGCGGCAATAACCAGCTTGTCGACTTCACTGTTCGAGTAATGCCCACAGTTGTACTGGCCCTTACCAGAGTCCGCATCGCGGGTCATGGTGAGGAATTCAGTAAAGTTCGCTGAGTCTTCGGTGTCCGGGTGCCAACCGATCATCTGCATACCGGCTTCACACTTATCAAACTCAGGCCAGTACTGCGCTTTTGGCATGGTCTGCAAATCCACTTTGATACCAATTTTCGCCATCATCGCGGATACCGCTTGGGCGATTTTTTCATCGTTTACGTAGCGGTTATTGGGCGCAATCATGGTGACAGAGAAACCATCAGGGTAACCGGCTTCTTCCATCAACTGTTTCGCTTTCGCCAAATCATAGCGAGGCTCGAGATCGGCATTGTAGCCGGCGTATCCGACGGGGCTTTGCTGGCTTGCCGGTGTCGCAGCACCTTTCATGATTTTTTGCGCGATCCCTTCGTTGTTGACCGCGTAAGCGACCGCCTGGCGAACACGTGGTCTTTAAACTCATCCACCACACTTTGGTTCATTTGGAAGGTGATCACCCGCGTACCTGGCATGGTTACCAGCTGTAAGTTATCAGAGCGATCGATACGACGATAATCGTTGGGAGATACAGGCGCGATCATATCAACGTCACCCGATAGCAATGCCGCAACACGGGTGGCGTCTTCTTTGATCGGACGCAACGTGATGTTGTCGACATTGCCTACGCTGTCTTTGTCCCAGTAATTCTCATTACGGTCAAATTCGACCACCACGCCTTGTTCACGCTCGTCGACCACATATGGCCCTGTGCCTGACAAGTGTGTTGACGCATACGTTGAACCATTTTTCTTCAGCTCAGATTTGTCGCGTCCGTCTTCTGTTTCACCGCTATAGAATTTGCTATCCATCGGAAAGACATACGTCATCACGTTTTCTACCAGTGGGTAAGTGCCGTCCGTGACCACATCAATCGTGTGCTCGTCGACTTTTTTTATGTCGACAATTGGGGTGAAAATCCCTTTAAAATCCGGCGAAGATTTCAAACGATCAAACGTCCAAACAACGTCATCGGCACTAAATGGGTTACCGGAGTGGAAAGTGACCCCTTCGCGGAGGTTGAAACGCACGGTTTCATTGTCGATACGCTCCCACGATGTGGCGAGACGAGGCTCGAAATCCATCTCTTGGGTGAATCGCACCAAGGGATCGAAAACCATGTGTGATAGCTGTAACGTACCACCAGACAGTTGCTCATGCGGATCCAGAGAAACAGGGTCCGCGTCATAAGCCACGGTCATGTCGGCAGCGGCAGCACTAAAACTCAAGCCAGCGGCCATAAGTGCCACGGCTATCTTGCTCTTCATTGTTTTCATTGCATAACTCCTTTATGCGCAGGGTATATCCTGCTGTGTTTGCATCATGGATAAGGTGCGGCGCTTGGCCGCGTCGACATAGCAGGCTATGCCGGTTGCAAACCTTCCGTGCTCATTCCCTTAAATTCAGGCATCAATGAGATAAGATGACGGCTATATTCATGTTGTGGGTCAGTGAAAAGTTGCTCGGTTGGAGCAACTTCCAGTAGCTGACCTTTACGCATCACCCCAATGCGATCGCACATTTGTCGAATTACGGGTAAATCGTGGCTGATAAACAACATGGTCAGATTGAGCTCGTCTTGAAGATCTTTAAGCAGGTTCAAGATCTGTGCCTGTACTGACACATCCAACGCTGACGTCGGCTCATCGCAAATCAGCAATCGAGGTCGTGTCGCGAGTGCGCGGGCAATCGAGATACGCTGACGTTGGCCACCAGAAACTCATGCGGGTATTTAATCCCCGCACCACGTCCAAGCCCCACGTGATCGAGCAAGTCTCCGACAATTTGACGAATTTGCGATTCACTCTCTGCCAAGCGGTGAAAGCGAATCGGCTCGGCGATAATGTCATAAATCTTCATCCGCGGGTTCATGGATGAATACGGGTTTTGAAATACCATCTGCATTTGGCGGCGAATCGGACGACGGGCCCGCTCACTTTTTATCGCCGTCAGATCGATATCTTCAAAAATAATCTGTCCCGTATTGGGCGGATACAGCCCGGTAATCGCCCGAGCAATGGTTGATTTCCCTGAACCTGATTCGCCCACCAGACCGAAGGTTTCTCCTTCAGCAATGTCAAAACTGACATGGTCCGAGGCTTGAACATATTCACGGCGGCTGGCAAAAAACGAATCCTTGGTGACAAATCGCAAACGAGACATCTTTCACTTGCAATAAAGGCCCGGTGTACGCGCGCTGGTCTTGGCTTTGTCCCAACCAGTGGTTTTTCACATCCAGCTCTAAGGTTTCGCCTGCTTCTTCGATGTAATTCACCAAAGGAAAGCGGTCAAGCTTGATGTCAGAACGTGGCACAGCGGAAATTAAGCTTTGCGTGTAAGGATGTTGCGGATTGCCCAACACCTGCTGTGTGGTGCCTAATTCAACCAAATCACCACGATACATAACCGCGACACGGTCGGTCACATTCGCCACCACACCCATGTCGTGGGTCACTAACATACAGCCAACGTTTTTCTTCTGGCACAGATCGCGAATCAAATTGAGAATTTGGTCTTGTATCGACACATCCAGCGCTGTCGTTGGCTCATCGGCGATAATGAGATCGGGTTCACCCGCCAACGCGACTGCAATCACCACGCGCTGACGCATCCCACCAGAAAATTGATGCGGATACTGCTTAATACGCAACTCGGGCTCTGGGATCCCGACCTGCTCCATCAGGTTTAGTGCACGCTGATAGGCTTGCTGTTGCGTCACATTGAGATTGGTCATTACCGTCTCTGTCAGCTGTTGTTCGACGGTAAATAACGGATTCAGAGAGGTCATCGGATCTTGAAAAATAAACCCAATTTTATTACCACGCACTTTGCGCATTTGATTCGGTGTCAGGCCCGATATTTTTTGACCATCCAGGAAAACATCGCCGCTGGCGATCCGCCCTGGGGGGCTAAGTAAATCAATCACAGCATTTCCGACTGTTGATTTTCCTGCGCCGGACTCGCCGACCACACCCACAATCTCCCCACGTTCAATGGTCAGTGATAGTGAGGTCACAGCCGCGTGAACGCCATGGCGAGACGGATACTCTATTCGGAGGTTATTGACTTCTAACAGTGACATTTTTCATCCTTGATATCGTCGAAGGTGACGATCAACGTCCTAACCAAAACAAGGGGATTATCTCGCCTTGGAGAGATGCGGTTCTAATCTGGCAAAAATTTTACAAAAAATCAACATCACAGAAGAAAACACCATAACGGCTCAATCATCTCGAATATTCATTCATATGGCTGCCAGCGCTTACTCAACAGCAAGGCATAAAACACATTTCATATCATAAAGATATAAGCTATTCCCATCCCCACTGTTTTAAAGCAAATCGCACATAGAATAAAGCAATGCAACTTAACAGGCATATAACAACAGTAGTGATAAAGACTGGATTGAAAACGAAAAACCACTTACTAAAGTTACACATTACTCAATTAAATAGATTTTTATTCTTTTAATTGACATGGTATAG